>NZ_CP053439.1:3204545-3525000 GCF_000769405.2 Rhizobium brockwellii | reverse complement strand
GGGTAGCGACTGTTTATCAAAAACACAGGGCTCTGCGAAGTCGCAAGACGACGTATAGGGTCTGACGCCTGCCCGGTGCTGGAAGGTTAAGAGGAGAGGTGCAAGCTTTGAATCGAAGCCCCAGTAAACGGCGGCCGTAACTATAACGGTCCTAAGGTAGCGAAATTCCTTGTCGGGTAAGTTCCGACCTGCACGAATGGCGTAACGACTTCCCCGCTGTCTCCAACATAGACTCAGTGAAATTGAATTCCCCGTGAAGATGCGGGGTTCCTGCGGTCAGACGGAAAGACCCCGTGCACCTTTACTATAGCTTTACACTGGCATTCGTGTCGGCATGTGTAGGATAGGTGGTAGGCTTTGAAGCGGGGACGCCAGTTTCCGTGGAGCCATCCTTGAAATACCACCCTTATCGTCATGGATGTCTAACCGCGGCCCGTCATCCGGGTCCGGGACAGTGTATGGTGGGTAGTTTGACTGGGGCGGTCGCCTCCGAAAGAGTAACGGAGGCGCGCGATGGTGGGCTCAGACCGGTCGGAAATCGGTCGTCGAGTGCAATGGCATAAGCCCGCCTGACTGCGAGACTGACAAGTCGAGCAGAGACGAAAGTCGGTCATAGTGATCCGGTGGTCCCGCGTGGAAGGGCCATCGCTCAACGGATAAAAGGTACGCCGGGGATAACAGGCTGATGACCCCCAAGAGTCCATATCGACGGGGTTGTTTGGCACCTCGATGTCGGCTCATCGCATCCTGGGGCTGGAGCAGGTCCCAAGGGTTTGGCTGTTCGCCAATTAAAGCGGTACGTGAGCTGGGTTCAGAACGTCGTGAGACAGTTCGGTCCCTATCTGCCGTGGGTGTAGGAATATTGACAGGATCTGTCCCTAGTACGAGAGGACCGGGATGGACATATCTCTGGTGGACCTGTTGTCCTGCCAAGGGCATAGCAGGGTAGCTACATATGGACGGGATAACCGCTGAAGGCATCTAAGCGGGAAACCCACCTGAAAACGAGTATTCCCTATCAGAGCCGTGGAAGACGACCACGTTGATAGGCCGGGTGTGGAAGTGCGGCAACGCATGAAGCTTACCGGTACTAATAGCTCGATTGGCTTGATCGTTCTCATTGACTATGCTCATCGAACTTCGTTCGATGTGCCAGACCTTTGTCCTGACGCGCCAATGGCGCTGCGGACGGCCCGCCAAACGATTGGCGACGGGCCTCTGGCCTGTATGGGTGCCACAAGCACCCGCAGCCGGAAGAGATCGAAAGACGTGTTCAAAAAAGAAAACAGGCTAACGCCTGCCAGCTTCTCAAAACATATAGTTGCGCTTTGCCGACCTGGTGGTTATGGCGGGGTGGCTGCACCCGTTCCCTTTCCGAACACGGCCGTGAAACGCCCCTGCGCCCATGGTACTTCGTCTTAAGACGCGGGAGAGTAGGTCGCTGCCAGGTCTGCAAAGCGCAACTAATCAATCTTCTCATCACAAAACAAACGGCCCAAAGCCGAAACAAAGGGCCGCTCACAAGCGGCCTTTCGTGTTAAAATGCATCAGCAGGAAAACACGAGACAAATTGCAAAAAGCAATTTGCTCGGGCAGTAAGAGTAAACCGCCAAAGCAGTTTACTCAGACGCGACAAATCCCTTCGGGATTTGCGCTAGGCGCGGGGTGGAGCAGCCCGGTAGCTCGTCAGGCTCATAACCTGAAGGCCGCAGGTTCAAATCCTGCCCCCGCAACCAAATCCCCTTCCAAAAATCAAGACGCTCCTCGTGGAGCAGCCCACTCGGCGGGCAATCGATTCACTGGATCGATTGCTTATCCGCCTCGCCTCGTCAGGCTCATAACCTGAAGGCCGCAGGTTCAAATCCTGCCCCCGCAACCAAATCCCATAAAAACAATACGCAAAAACCCGCCTCGTGCGGGCTTTTTGTTTGGTAACGGATCGAGGAGTTAACGCATCTTCAGGGGCCCGCAAGAAGGCGTAGCCGACGCAGCCGGACAGAAAACTACAAAGCCTGAAACCAAAACCAAACCTTCTCTTAGATGCTCCCAAGCCCCTGTCATGCAGGGGCTTTTTGCGTCGCCAGAACAGAGCAATATCGCTGGCGCGAAGACTTCATCTTCGCTGGCGATGGTAGCTCCTCGTCCCGCGGACCATAGCCTGAAGGGTGAGCGGTCGCTCGGGCCTGCCCGATAAAACAGTCCAGTGGACTGTTTTAAGACCCGAACGGGACAAAGCCTGCCCCCGCAACCAAACCTTACCTTATAGACGACTATAGACACACAAAAGCCCGCCACGTGCGGGCTTTTGTGTGTCTAGTCTACAGTACATCGCAGCAACAATCGTCAATGCAGACGCGGTCGGCGTCGCTCGCTGAGCTGCCGTCGCCGGTTCCACCGGGCGATGGTCTCCGGCACTAGGTCCGTCTTGCGTGCGGCGGGCTCCTCACTCATGCGGAGCCGTTCAAGGGCGGCACCCGCGTTGGCGGCACAATCGAGTGCGGCTGGATTGATTGAACGCGGCCGCTCTTGGCGCGGGCGCGAACCGCAGAGCGTTTAATAGGACACGCTTCGGGACAATCTAACAAATCCGGTTACTCACTCAAACTCAAGACCAGCGTGCTCTCAAGGGCCGGATTCGCCTACTCGCCCTGCCGCAAGTTGCGAAGTCGATCGAAAAGGACGGCGAGCACGATTGCCCCACCGATAAAGCAGCCCTGCCAGAACGCGTTGATGCCAAGCAGGCCAAGACTGTTGCGGATGATTTCGATGAGTGCGGCGCCGACCAAGGCTCCAAAGGCGGTGCCGACGCCGCCGGCCAGATTGGCTCCGCCGATAACCGCGGCGGCAATGACCTGAAGTTCCATCCCGGCGCCGATATTTGTGGTGACGGCGCCGAGCCAGCCGGTTTGAATGATGCCGGCAACCCCCGCCGAGAGGGCAGAAATCATATAGACGATGACCTTGATCCTCGGCACTGGAACCCCCGTCAGTGTCGCGGCGTGCTCATTGCCGCCGATCGCAAAGACATAGCGGCCGAACTTGGTCCAGCGCAGCACGAAACCGGTAATGAGTGCCAGTACGACCATGTAAAGCACTGGATTGGCGATGCCAAAAACCCAGGCGCCGCCACCCAGAGCCAGTAGTTTGTCGTGATCAGGCCCGAACTCAAAAACGACAGTGTTGTTTGATGCAACCATCGCAAGGCTGCGCGCAATCGACAACATGCCGAGTGTGACGACGAAAGGCGGGAAGCCGAGATAGGCAATCAAGACGCCGTTGAAAGCTCCGACCAACAGAGCAGTACCGATTGAGGCGGCGATGCCGACTTCAATGCTATAGCCCGCGTGCATGACCACCGCCAGCACCATGCTGCACAGGCAAAGTACGGAGCCAACGGACAAATCGATGCCGCCGGTGATGATGACCAGCGTCATGCCCAGCGCGATAATTGCGACGAAGGTGACGTTGCGGGTGATGTTGTAGATGTTCTTCGCCGTCGCAAAGGAGTCCGTCGCCAGCGACAGAAAAATGCAGGCGAGAATGACTGCAATCAGCACCCAGAATGTCTGGCCGCTCATGATCGTTGCGAGCCAGCTCCGTTGCTTCTGTCCGATCGTTTGGTCAAGTGTAATCGCCATCGTCGACCTACTTCCTTCCTGTTGCAACGGATAGCATCGATCACACCTGTTCGATGGCGCCGGTGATCAGTCCCGTTACTTCCTCCGGCGAACTTGCCGCAATCTGCTTGTCGGCTACTTTTCTGCCTCGCCGCATCACGATCACGCGGTCGGCGACCGAAAAGACGTCGGGCATGCGGTGGCTGATCAGGACAACGACAATGCCCCGGTCCCGCAACTGGCGGATCAGATTCAGAACCTCAGCCACCTGGCGCACGGAAATGGCTGCGGTCGGTTCGTCCATCAATACGATTTTCGCTTCCGACAGCATCGTGCGGCCGATCGCGACCGCTTGGCGCTGGCCACCTGACATTTGCTTGACGAGATCGCGCGCCCGCGTCTCGGATTTAAGCTCGCGAAATATCTCGCCGGCGCGCTTGTACATGCTCTTGTGATCGAGGATGCGAAGAGGCCATACGCCGCGGCGCAATTCTCGTCCGAGGAACACGTTCGCTGCCGCCGTCAGATTGTTGCAGAGCGCCAAATCCTGGTGAACGATCTCAATGCCATGCTGGCGTGCTTCCTTTGGCCGATGAAGCACGAGATCGGCGCCGTCGAGCCGCATGGTTCCATGGCTCGGCCGGAAGTTGCCGGCAATCATCTTCACCAGGGTGGACTTGCCAGCCCCGTTGTCGCCCATCAGGCCGACAACCTGCCCCGCTTCGAGTGAAAACGAAACATCGTTGACTGCCTGGATGGCGCCGAAATGTTTGGAAATATTGATGAGCTCAAGAACCGCCACCAGCCTCACCGCCTCCCAAAACCTGCGGGCTATCCATCGCACCGAACCCTGCTTGTCTTGAAGGCAAGGCGCCGGCGAGTTCACTTTTCCAGTATCCTCCCAGGAAAAGCGATTGCGAGCATTTACGCAAAACCCTGCGACAGCGTCAACTCATTGTCCCGGCAATTGGCCTTATTGTCGCAAAAATCTGTTTTGTCAGACAAATATCATTTGACGAGGGTGGCGCTCGGATATTAGCTATCAATGGGGGAGAAACTGTATGCTGATCCTTGTGACCGGTGCGACGGGCAAGGTCGGGCGGCGCTTCATTGCTGGGCTGCTTGACGATCCGAGATTTTCCAAAGCCCGTATTCGTGCGCTTTGTCATAATCGTTTGTACGAGGCGACCGACCGTGTCGATGTCTTCCAAGGCTCGATCGCCGATCGGGATGTCGTGGCAAAGGCGCTGGATGACGTTACCCATGTCGTGCATCTCGCCACATGCAAGGAAACGCCTGAAGACATCATGGATGTCACGGTCAAAGGTCTCTTTTGGCTGCTCGAGGAGTTCCGTACGAGCGTCACCGCACGCCAGTTCATCCTGATCGGCGGTGATGCGGGTGTGGGACATTTCCACTATCGCCACGACGGCCCGATCACCGAGAACGCCCGCCATTGTGCCTATCCGGGAAGCTATGCGCTCTCCAAAGTCCTGGAAGAGGTCATGCTGGAGCAGTTTGGCATTCAGTATGGCCTCAATGGCTGTTGTCTGCGCGCGCCCTGGATCATGGAAAAGGACGATTTCAAGTATTCGCTGTCTTTTGGAGACGACGTCTTTGGCGGTCCGGACTGGAAGACGCTCGTTCCGGAAGACGCGGCGCGGCGGTATGCGGCGATGGGTACGGTGCCGCTGCTGCTCGATGCTGACGGTCGTCCGCTGAAACGCAACTTCGTTCATGTCGACGACCTTGTATCGGCAATACTGGCAGCGATCGACAACCCGCGGGCGGAGCGGCAGCTCTTCAATATCTGCATGGATCGCCCCGTCGACTATGCTGAAGTCGCCGCCTATCTCTTGCGCACGCGCAATCTCGGCTCTGTCGACATACCAAGCCGCTTCCATTCCAATTGGATGGACAACAGCAAGGCGAAATACCTGCTGGATTGGCAGCCAAACTACGATCTCGAAATGCTTATCAACGCGGCCTGGCAATATGAGCGTTCGAAGGAGGAGCCTCGCATCGTCTGGTATCCGGGTTGATTTCGTGTGGCGGGCACGCGGTGTCCGTCTGTTTCAAGGGAGGAAACTATGAGGAAGGCATTACTACTTACAGTCGCAGTTTTAGCACTGACCGCCGGGCAGGCCTTGGCCAAGAAGCAACTCGTCATCGTCGTCAAAGGCCTCGACAATCCGTTCTTCGAAGCAATCAATCAAGGTTGCCAGAAATGGAACAAGGAGAACCCCACGGCGGAATACGAATGCTTCTACACCGGTCCCGCATCGACATCCGATGAAGCCGGCGAAGCGCAGATCGTTCAGGATATGTTGGGCAAGGCGGACACGGCTGCAATCGCAATCTCGCCGTCAAATGCAAAGCTGATCGCCCAGACCTTGAAGACGGCCAATCCGACGGTTCCGGTGATGACGCTCGATGCCGATCTTGCCGCCGAGGATGCAGCGTTGCGCAAGACCTATCTCGGCACCGACAACTATCTGATGGGCGCCCGCATCGGCGAATACATCAAGAAGGGCAAGCCGAAGGGCGGCAAGATCTGCACGATCGAAGGCAATCCGGGAGCGGACAATATTCTACGCCGCGCACAAGGAATGCGCGACACGCTTACTGGCCAGAAAGGCTTGACCGCGCTGAAAGGCGAGGGTGGCTGGACCGAGGTCGCCGGCTGCCCGGTGTTCACCAATGACGACGGTGCCAAGGGCGTTCAGGCAATGACCGATATCCTCGCGGCCAATCCCGACTTGGACGCATTCGGCATTATGGGTGGCTGGCCATTGTTCGGCGCACCGCAACCCTATCGCGACCTGTTCAAGCCGATGGCCGACAAGATCGCCAGCAACGATTTCGTCATTGGTGCCGCCGACACGATCGGCGACGAGGTCGCCATTGCGAAGGAAGGATTGGTGACGGCGCTCGTCGGCCAGCGGCCATTCGAGATGGGCTACAAGGCACCGTCGGTGATGATGGATCTGATTGCCGGCAAGCCGGTTGAAGATCCGGTCTTCACCGGGCTCGATGAGTGCACGAAGGATACAGTCGACACCTGCATTCAAAAGTAGGTTCACGGTTGGCGCACCCGGTTCAAAGGGTGCGCCAACTGTCGTGACGAGACGGATCGAGAGATCCGCTGGGCTTGACGCGCCCTGAATTCCACGCTTTGTGCCGGCGTCAATCGCAGGCGACTTCCTCGTTATTACGATTGTTTTGATCATACGTGCAGACAGTCGAAAGAATGCTGAGGCAGTAGAAGTAAATGCCTGACAAAAAATCGGGAAAGCCAACGGCTGCGGTCGAAGTGGTGATGGTTGACCGCTCTGCCACCACAAGGCGCCCAAATTCTCCCCGCATGACTGGGGCGAGTGTTCATGTGTCTTTGGCAGGCGAGATCGGTCTGCGAATCGTGCGCGGCGACTATCCTCCGGGCACGATCCTGCCAAATGAGGCAAAGTGGTCGGAAGTCTTTGACGTCAGCCGATCGGCGGTGCGCGAAGCGATCAAGATGCTGATGGCCAAGGGCCTGCTTTCTTCCCGCCCGAAAATCGGCAGTTGGGTCGAACCCAAGGAACGTTGGAACCTGCTGGATCGAGATGTCTTGGGCTGGTATGCGGCATCTCCCGATCGTGAATCCTTTCTGAGGGCCGTGCAAGAACTCAGGCATATGATCGAGCCGGAAGCGACGGCACTTGCTGCGGAGCGCCGAACTGAGGAGCAGATGACCGCGATCAGTCAGGCCCTGCATGACATGGATCAGGCGACATCGCTCCAGCAGCGAACAGAATCCGATGCACGATTTCATATCGCGATCTTGCGCGCCTCGGGAAATGATCTGTTGGTGCCGCTCGGCGTCTTGATCGAATCGGCGCTGAACCACCTCTTCGCCCATGTCACGCGGGAGGAAGACAACTTGCGGTATGCACTGAAACTTCATGAAAATATTGAGAAAAACATTCGATTGCAGCGACCGAACATGGCGCGCAACGCAGTCCGCAAGGCGCTGGCAAATACCGACGACATCATAGCCCGGTGGTCACGATAGACGTTTGCAGCCGGCGGGCTGAGGAAACGGTCGCCAGTCCCGCGTGCACGCTTCCGTCAAAGAATGAGCTATCCTCCGTATCGTCTCGACGGCCTTCAGCATAGACCAAGATCCGTCATAGTAAGTCCCGCCTTACGGAGTCCTTCCACGCGGTTGTTAAAGTCCTCGGGGTTTCGAAATGGAAGGACGCGGCGGCGGCGTTCTACAGAGAAATCAGGATTGATCCGGAGCGCCTTCTCCCAGGCCTTCCGGCTCTCCTCCGGCCGGCCGAGGTGGCCGTAGCATGAGGCAAGCAGGGCGTAGGCGGTCTCCGATTGGGAATTTTGTTGGAGCCGCTGCTCGATGGCTGAAATCGCTTGTTCATATTCGCCGAGAGAAAAGTGCGCATCGGCGCGAAATTGGAAGAGAATTTCCGGATGGTGCGGGTCAAACCGCATCGATGCATCGAGTGTTTCCAGGGCGCCAGCGGGATCGCCGGAGAATATCTGGATATGGGCCATCAGCAACAGGAGCTCGGCGGAGTTGGGCTGTAGCGCGAGGCCCTGCTGCACTTCTGCCCGCGCCCGGTCCAGCTCCCGGTTCCACATGCAAGCCATGCCCAGTGCGAAACGGCCGTTGGGCTGTTCCTCGGCCATCTCCACGGCCTGTTGCGCGAGATCCATCCCGATCCGCAGCGAGCCTTCCGGATCGGTGCTCCAGGCGTTGACGTAGTCGAGCACGTGGGTGAAGGAAATGAGGGCCTGGGCGGCGGCATATTGCGGATCGATGGCCAGGGCGTCGGCCGCCAGGCTGCGGGCGGCTCTATTTCCGGTTCGGGTATGGGCCGACGCCTGCTCGCGGCCACGTAATAACAACTCGTAAGCGTCGACATTGAGTGCGCGCCCTTGGGCTAATCGATCCTGGTCGCTGTGCGTGAGGTTCAGCTTGAGTGCGGCTACGATCTCCTGCGTGAGCTCATCCTGAACCGCGAAAATGTCGGTGAGGTCGCGATCGAACCGGCTGGCCCAGATATGTCCGCCGTTGCTGGCGTCGATCAATTGGGCGGTGACACGCACGCGGTTGCCGGCCTTGCGGACGCTGCCTTCGAGGACATAACGGACGCCGAGCGCCTTGGCCATCTCAGGCACGGAGGCTGTTACATTCTTGTAGACGAAGGATGAGTTGCGGGCGATCACGTGCAATTCGGACAGCTTCGAGAGATCGGTGATGATGTCCTCGCTGATACCGTCGGAGAAATACTCCTGTTCGGCATCGCCGCTCATGTTGTTGAACGCCAGTACGGCGATGGACGGCTTGTCGGGAACGGTAGCAGCCGGAGGCATTTTCGTTGCGTCCGGTTGCGCTTGTCGTGCTGGGTTGGGTGGAGGGACGGCTCCGATCTGAAGTGAATAAACCCGCATCGGCTCAGCGATATTCTTGAGAGGGATTTGACCGAGATCGGTTACGGCAAGATCAAGCCGCGCTCTCACCTGGCGGTAGGCATCTTCGGAGAGACAGATGGCGCCGGGCTTGGCAACTCCCTCCAACCGCGCGGCGATATTGACGCCGTCGCCCATCAAGTCGCCGTCACTCTCCTCGACTACATCGCCCAGATGGATCCCCACCCGGAACTCGATGCGATGCTCTGGCGGCACGCCGATATTGCGCTCGACCATGGCAGTCTGCACTTCGATCGCGCAACGCACGGCGTCCACGACGCTGCGAAACTCGATGAGGCTTCCGTCACCGGTACGCTTGACCACACGGCCATTGTGCACGGCAATTGTTGGATCGACCAGGTCGCTGCGCAGCGTTCTCAGCCGCGCCAGGATGCGATCCTCGTCCGCACCGGCGAGGCGGCTGTAGCCGACCACATCTGCGACCAGGATCGCCGCAAGTTTTCGCGTCACGCTCGTAAGTCCCAATTCCTCGTCGGATCAAAGTAACACAGTGTGACCGGCAACGCCGTCAAATCCGACTGCCGACGCTGAGAAGCCGTCCGGTGGCGGGTTGCTTGGACTTGACGATGATCGGTGAAGCCACCGCGATACCCGCGGCTAATCTCTGTCTTTCAAAGAGAAGGCAAGCACGTAGTCGCCGACGTCCTTCGAATAGGGTGCGCCGCCAACCGATATCAGGACATATTGCTTGCCTGTTTTCGGTGAGACGTAGGTCATGGGCGTTGCGCTCGAGCCGACCGGCAGGGGATATCTCCAGAGCTCGGCACCGTTCTCGGCGTCATAGGCACGCATATAATAGTCCTGGAAGCCGGCGAAGAAGACGACGCCGCCGGCGGTCGCCGACGTGCCGGCGTAGCTCGGCAGGCCCATCGGCATAGGCAGTTTGGTTTTGATCTTGAACGGCCCGAGTTCTTCGGCAGTGCCGGCCGGAACCTGCCACGCGATCTTGCGGGTGTTCAGATCCACTGCGGTGACGGTACCGAAGGGTGGTTGCGTGCAGGGAACGCGGAGCCTCGATGTCCACATCTCGGTGGCCATGGCGTAAGGCGTACCGCGCTGCGGGGCGGAGGGGCCGTGCGCGGTCGTGGTGAGGGCAAAGTCGACATATTCCTCGCGTGGGATGAGTGCGAAGAGACTGGGGACGCGGATATCGTTCATGAAGATCCGGTTGTTGGGCAGGTCGACCGATACGCTTCCCCAATTGAGGCCACCCAGATTTCCCGGCTGCTGGATCGCATACTGCGTCCCGATCGGGGTGAAATCGCCGTCATAGCGCATTTTGCGGAAGGCGATGCGGCATGCCAGCTGATCGAACATCGTCAGGCCCCAGGCCGTCTGCTCCGTCACGCGCTCCGCACCGATTGTCGGCATGCCGACGGAGTAGGGCTGCGTCGGGGAGAGTTTCTCTTCCGGCGCGCCGCCTTGCTGCGGCACCGGTTTCTCCTGAACTTCGGCAAGCGGTGTGCCGGTTCGGCGGTCGAGGAGAAAAAGCTGTCCGCGTTTGGTGGTCTGCAGCAGAGCAGGCACGGTGGCGCCATTGCCGTCAGGCAGGTCGATCAGGACCGGTTGGGCCGGCAGATCATAGTCCCAGATGTCGTGATGCACGGTCTGGAATTTCCATTTTTCCCGACCCGTCGTCACATCGAGCGCCACCAATGTCGCATTGTATTGATCGGCGAAGGCAGGGCGATTGACGCCATAATAATCCGGCGTGGTATTGCCGAGCGGTGCATAGATAAGGCCAAGCTTGTCGTCGAATGCGGCCGTCGTCCACATGTTGGGCGTGGCCCGTGTATAAGTCTGGCCCGCCGGCGGAAGTTTGGTGATCTCAGGATTGCCGAGATCCCATGCCCATTCGAGTTCGCCGGTGACCACGTTGAACGCACGGATGACGCCCGAGGGTTCGCCGACCTCCTGATTGTCCGTGACCCAACCTCCGACGACGATCAGGTTGCGGGCAATCAGTGGTGCTGATGTCTGGAAATAATAGCCTGGTTTGACTTCACCCATGCCCTGCGAAAGCTGCACGGTGCCATTGTCCCCGAAGTCCCTGCAGGGCGCGCCGGTCCTGCTGTCGATCTCCAGGAGACGGGCGTCAATCGTCGTTTGCACCAGGCGCTCATTACAAAGACCATCGGCGGACTGGGCTTCCTGCGGCATCTTATAGTAACCGAGACCGCGGCAGCGTTGCCAATAAGGCGCCGTCGCCTTGGGATCGAAAGTCCAGCGGGGTTTGCCGGTATCTGCATCGAGCGCTGCGATCACATCTGTCGGCGTGCAGGTGTAGACCGTGTCGCCGATCTGCAGCGGCGTGTTCTGATCGGCGCCATCGCCTTTTCCGGTGCGATATGTCCAGGCGAGATCGAGCTTGGAAACATTGCCGCGGTTGATCTGGTCGAACGGGGAATAACGATCTCCTGCCGTGGTGCGGCCATAGGATGTCCAGTCGGAGGGAGAGTTGTCGCCCTTGGCGGTTTTATAGGCGGTGATGTCGGCGGAGGGGTGGATGATCCCATGCGGCACGAAGCTGAGACCGAAACCCGCGACAAAGATGAGAGCGGTCACCAAGGCGCCGCCATAAAAGAGCTTTCGGTTGGCGGTCGGGGAAAGCGATGGTGCAAAGGCAAGGGCAAAGCCCGCAAGCGCGATAGGGGACATCAAGCGGGCAAAAAGCGCCCAAAAATTGAACCCCGACTCCCAAAGCGCCCAGGGAAGGGTGAAAATGGCGACAAGCAGGACGATGAGCCCACCTGACGTTTTCCGGCGCCATAGCAGAAGCGCCGCAACCAGATAGGCAAGCCCGACGATGGCGTAATATGGCGAGCCGCCGAGGCGCAGCAGCCAGGCGCCGCCAACGATCAGCCCCAATCCGATAGAGGCGAGCACAATACAGAACAGGGTGGCCAGAAATTTCATAGTTTCCTCATCCAATCCGCCGCCCGATCATCTGGATTCCAAACTCCGACCGTCGCATGGCCCTCGGGAAGCACAAGGCCATGGGTTGATGGTCAGAGACGCGTCTTCGGGAGAGGGCTGCTCTCTCGTTCAATTTTTACCTGATGTACCTGTGGTCACTGACACGCGGCCCCGACCCGGCAATGATGCCGCCGCCGCAATGCGGCAACGGCTTGCCATTCCAAATCGAGTCAATACTTCTGAAAGGGGCACAGATGGTTCTCGGCGAAAAGCTTGATCTAGCGAACGGGCGACCGACAGGATTCGACTATATGCGATTACTGTTAGCCTTTTCAGTGCTTTGGATACACACGGCCCGCGTCACCTATGGCGACGACCTGTTTCTTTGGGAGTCGTCATTCCGTCCATTTATCAAATCAGTGCTGCCCATGTTCTTTGTCCTGAGCGGGTTCCTGGTGGCCGGCAGTCTTGAACGATCGAAGACATTGATCTCCTTTCTCGGTAATCGATTTATCCGGATCTACCCCGCTCTCGCGGTAGAGGTATTGTTGGCTGCCTTTATACTCGGAGCGATCTACACTGAGTATGACCTGCGTGACTATTTCACCGATCCTCAGTTCTTTACATATCTGATGAATGTCACAGGGCACATTCACTTCAATCTTCCCGGGGTATTCCTGGATAATCCTGACGCCGCAATGGTGAACGGGCAGCTCTGGACGGTGCCCTTCGAGCTTGAGTGCTATGCCGTGATCGCCGTTCTCTTCCTACTCGGCGTGGTCAGGCGGCGGGTGATTGCCCTTATCGCCACGCCGGCGTTGATCATAGCCTTCGGTATTGCAAGATATTGGAAACATGAAAGCGATTGGGCAACCATGCCGACGACCGCGTCGGGCAATCTGCTCATTTGTGCTTTTCTTGTGGGGGTGACCTTCTATCTCTACAAGGACAAGGTTCTTTGGGATATCCGAATTTTCCTCGCCTCTGTGGCAATGATATTGTGGGCCTACTGGTTCACCTCCTTTGGGGACTTCATTGCCATTCCGGCCATGGGATATGTCACGGTCTTCCTTGGTCTTACCTCGCCCCGCAAGCTCGGCGTCCTGCGTGGGGCCGACTACTCCTATGGCGTCTTCCTCTATGGCTATCCGATCCAACAGGCGTTCATAGCGCTTGGCCCCTGGGCGCATAACTGGTGGTTGAACGGCATCGTCTGCAGCATTGTTGCCGCTTGCTTTGCCGCATTCTCGTGGAGATTCATCGAAAAGCCGGCGTTGAAATTGAGGAAACAAGTCACCTGGCTGGAAAACCTCAGTCTCCAACGCGGCGTAAAGCGGCAACTGGCGGGCGCGGTCTCGAAATAAGGTTTGTCGATCTCGGCCTCGAGGCTGGCAATTCCATCGCAGGTGCTCAACCGGCAAGGAGATCAGCAGGGCTCGCCATAGCGGCGGGCCCTGCTTCGTTGTTGCGTGCCGATCACCTCAGATAAATATCCGGGTCCATCGTAGGGCCGAGTTTTCCATAGGCTGCTGAACCTTGATGCCGTCGATGTCACGCTTGCCGGACGAGCGTAAGCCCGATCGTTGCCAGCGCATATGCGCTCGAGCGTAAGCCTATGGCCAAACTCATCTTTTCAGGAACAACAAATGAACGTTCAATTCGGCGGGAGAACGCCGTAGCTGCATTGCTCGCTCCTGTATAAGCCTCCGATAGCTAAATCTTTCTGACTGCAACATCCAAGGATTTCTTGGGTTTAGTCGGCAGAACGGCCCTGCTGGATGAATAGTCGAATATTCTTCGGCATTGTTCCGTCGACTTGTTGGGCCGGTATTAGCAATATTTTAACCGTAATAGGTAAAATACTTTGATCGGACTTCGTTTCGACTTCGGGTTTTGTCATGTCATCGAGGGCTGACGGTGGCTTGAAGGAGGTGTGAAGAGAGGATCAGAATAATGCTGAAGAGCACGCTCGTCGTGATTGCCGTCTCTATCGCCGCCGGAGCGACCATTCGCGCCTCGGCCTTTGCAATCTTTGCATTTCTGGTGGTCACGGCCTTGGGCGGCGTGATCCTGCTGAAAGGTTCCTCCTTGACGGAGGCGCTCGTTTCCTGCGTCGAAGTGCTTGTATTGATGGAGATATGCTATCTGGCGGGTCTATTCGCCTTCTCCTTGTGGCATATTCAAAAGCGCCGGAAAAAGAACTCCATCACTGAGCGCTCCCATGTTACGGGCAAGCGTCCTCATGGGTAATGACATGACCGACGCGGCAGTATGCACGGCTGCGCTATGTCAGGGTGCAAAGCGCGTCACGATCTTTTAGGTTCACTTGCCACGCCTTAGTCTCTGGTTTTGCGCATGTCTTTATCGCAAAACCGCACCACAGTTTTGCGCGACATGCTTTAGGAATCCGCTTTGGGCAGCAACGCGTGCCGGAAAAGCAGCGCCGACAGCGTTTTTGCCATGATCACGAAATCCAGCGTGAGCGTCCATTTGGACAAATATTCGACGTCGAGGGAAATTCCATTCCGATAGCTGACGTCGTTGTGCCCGCTGGTTTGCCAATGGCCAGTCAGGCCGGGACGGACGGCCATGTAGGCATAGGCATGTTCACCGTAACGCGGCAGCTCTTCTTTGGTAATTGCACGAGGCCCGACGAGGCTCATTTGACCTAGCAACACGTTAATCAGTTGCGGGAGCTTGTCGAGGCTCGATCGCCTCAAAATATCGCCGACGACCGTGACGTGCGCGTCGGTCGTTGCGTCGGATCCTATGGTCCGAAACTTGAGGCAACGAAACTCTTTTCCCTTATAACCGATCCTGCGATGGGAATTGAAAACAGGGCCCCAATCACTTAGCGTGACGATGACTGCCGCCGATAGAAGGAGCGGCGACAGAAAGAATAAGAAACTTGCCGCAATGATAATGTCCAATGCGCGCTTCAGAATTCTGCTGATCGGACGGGGTTGTGATGAATTGAATGGACGCCTTTCCTGTCGAGCCCTGGCGATATCCCGCCAAAGTCCGGTTGGGTTGATGCCCTGATTTTTCCCCGCCACCCGCGTCTCCGTTAGACGAATTCCAGAAATCACAAACAAAGCTTTGTTTTAATGCAAGTTTGATGTCTGTGACCGCGGTCATAGTCATGAATAAATTCTTTATACTCTAAAGAAAGTCTTGAGAATATTAAAATTATTACCGTTTGTTTTGACTATATATCATCGGTGTTATTTAGCTTTATTTTAAAAATCGGTATTGTTATTATACTTGTTAGGTTTATTCTGCGGTTGAGTAATTGTCATAAATTGTATAAAAATCGTCATACAGCCTCAAAGACTTGTCTGAGATAGAATTCAATATGAATTTCATGATATATAAAAATGAGGATTATTCATAATAATGTATAGTTTGAACACGAAGTTTTTATTTTATTACTGTTTGACTTTCTAATTTAACCTATTACGAATGTCGCTCCAGATAATAAGTTATTTAGTCTGCGTGGAGTTGTGCGTATGGACGGGGTGATCAGCACCAGAGACAACAGACCTAGAGGAAACGCAGCGCGAACAGGCGAAGCGGTTACTTGCGGGTCTGCAGGTATTGTTTACGACGGCCGGGCGGATTTGGATCACGAGTTCCCGTTTTGCCGCTCGAGTGTTCGAAAGTTTCGCCGCGGTGAGATTATTGCCGGCGCTGGCGTCGTCCTCGACATGTTCGCCCGCGTACAGCGCGGAATGGTGAGCGCAAGCACCCCGCTTGCCGATGGACGAGAGTTTATCGTGGAAATCGTTCCGAAAGGCGGCTTGATCGGCGAATTGGAGGTGCTCCGCAAGCAGTCTCTCAGCCTGGAATATCGGGCCTCGTCGGATTGCGAACTGCATTACTTCGACGGTCGGTTGCTGCGGGACCTGTGCGCGAACGATCCGCAATTTCAGGTGAAGATCCTGTCGAAAGCGCTGGCACGTGTTTCCGAACTCGAACTGCGGATCATTTCCAATGCAGGATCGAGTCTAAGGCAGAGACTTGCCCGAACGCTGCTGCGTCTTTCTGCCCTCTACCGAATGGATGCGCAAAATAGCGGCGACGAGCTGATCATCTCCCAGCATGAGCTGGCCGCAACACTGCCGGCGTCGCGTGAAAAGGTCAACCAATGCCTGCGGCGCTTGCGCGAGAGCAAAGTGGTCGACGGAACACAGGGCAAAATCCGCATTCTCAATCGGAAGGCGCTGGAGGCTTATGCCGAGGGGGCGGGTCTCGCCTGAGGCGTCGCTACGATAAAAAGCGGAACGGCAGAAAGCTTCGACAAAACCCGCCGCCGGCGGGTTTTGTGGTTGATGACACTGCGAGTAGTAGTCAGACGAAGCAGGCTGAAAGATCAGGTTTGCGTGTTGGCTTTTGTCTTTATACTCGTCGTCCCAAAACCGCTGCCCATTTTGGCGCGGCATACTTAGACTTCGCTCTCGGAAGCATTCTTCCAGTATTTCCAGCCTTCACCCTGTATGAGCCCGTGATCGGACAGGTCCTTCCAGCTTCTGTAGGTGCCCGTATCGTCATAGACGAAGTCCTCCATGTCCTCGGCTGAGGAGTATACGGTATATTCTTCCGTATGTTGGGACCGGTGTGCCGCATCGGCGACCTTGTGCACGAAGGTCGACAGGAACTTAAAATGCAGAAGGGCGCCGGATACGCCGAGTGCTCCGCGCATGTCGCCCAAGTTCAGGGAGAGCGGCCAGACCTGGTGCGATGATCTGAGAAACAGACGTTCCCCACCCACGTAGACGAGGGGTATCTTGTTGAGCGCGGGGCCGTCCCAGAGGCGCTCCTTGAAATAGACGCGTCCGCGAACGCCGCCCTTGATCCATATCGTCCGGCTGCGCCTGTCGAAATGCGAGACATAACCTGACCGGTCGAAGAGATTGCAGACCTCCAGCGGATTGCGGCCGGGTTCGCATACGTTTTCGAGAACGGGATGCGGGCTGTACATATCGACCATGACCGCGCGGAGGGAGCGGCCGCCCACGGAGTCGATGTAGGCGGTCAATTGATCGATCGGTCGGGTGTCGCAATGCGGATAGACGAGAAACTCATCGGCATCGACGTAAAGAACCCACTTTTCCTGGCAGTGCCGGTTGATGACTTCGTTGATCCAGTCGTTTCCGAACCTAGCTGCCTTGTAGGACCCGTGGGCCGAAACAAGGGAGACATCCTCGAAGCTGGACAACAGTTCCGCCGTGCCGTCCGTCGATCCGTTGTCGATGCAGATGAAATGCTCGATGCCGAGATCGCGGTAATATTGCAGGAAGAAAGCCAGCCGGTGCACTTCGTCGCGGATAACGCAGATGACGACGTGGCGTGCCTGCTTCAGCCCGCCGCGCATCAAATCGTAATGGACTTGCTTGGCCTTTAGAGACCGGCGAAAGCGGGCCTTTGCGTAATGCGAGATGCTGGCGACAGAGGCACTGAGGGTCATAGTCCGTCCTGAATATTCATGCCGGCGAAGGAACGCCCTTATCAATTCCTGGAATGAAGGAAGATCTGCGCTTCCGCCCGCAGTCTGCCTGGTTGACCGCCGAGCTGCAAAGCAATTCCGGCCGTTGGCAGGCCGCGGTTGTGCGGGAGGCGATGATCACGGACCAAAGCTGCATCATCATACGACATAGTCGCCAACCAGCAGGCTCTGGACTCGGGGATTGGGTCCGTCCCTCTGGATCGTGTGTTTGATGCGCTCGCGCATCGACCGATATTTGTACAGCATTTTTCGGTCGAAGGTGATTCCGCGATAGAGCGCGTTATAGGCCGGATGCGCTTTGCGCAGATCGACATAGACTTGGCTTTCCATGTCTGTCCACGGAAAGAAGGTTCCATGCCACGGCTTCGGATGCGCCATATAATGGACAATCGACAGGGAGGACATGGTCACGAGATGAAGGAACTGCTTGGGAAAGTTCCAGCGGTTCGATATGAGGATGAGCGAGGAGCCGGAGACATAGTTCAATGCGCCCTGGTCGTGTCTGCCGTCGCAGGCCTCGGGATTCTTCACAAAAAGCTCGAACGCCTCCTGCCCGATCCAGCCGTTGCGATTGAATTTCAGGACGCCTGTGTTGAAATAGTGGCTATCCTTTCCCGCGTTGAGGAAGTCGGCTATCGCAAGGTAGTCACGCGCCGCGAAAAACTTGCCTTCAGGCACGACGGTAGTTTCAAACTCACCGAGATCGCTGACGATCTGCGTATCTCCGTCGAGGTAGATGATCTGGGTGTAGTGAGCAGGCAGGACATCGCAAAGAACCAGCTTGGCCATTGCGCTGACACTGATGCGCCTGCTGAAATGCGAGCCATCGAGCTTGCTGAGCGACGTCTGCAGCGCTTCGGTCGCGTCGATCAGTTCGACCCCGCTCGCTGCGAGCACGGCTTTCAATTCTGCGAAGTTATCCAGAGGTTCCGACAGCAGAACGCAGACATCGGTCGCGGGGCTTGCGAATTTGCGAGCCTGAAGCGCCGAGAGAATGGTCGGAAATGAATACTCGACATCCGTGACGTAGACGACGCACTGGTTGTTCATGTCATCACCTTTCCGATTGTGCGCAATACAAGTGAATCGGTATTGTCTTTGCGAGGCGAGGGACCAGTTGTGAATTGAGCCGACGGGTCTGTCATATGAAGGCCCTGTTCGGTATATATAGGCCAGCATCCAGTGCGCCGGTGCTGAATCGGTGTCGGGCTGTCGGCGGCTTTTGTATGTTTCATTGTTGAGATATTCGCCATGAAGAGTGCCTTGCCTGTCATAAGGCTATGTTTCGACATGTTGTTTTGCGGTACGGCGGTTGGTGTCGGGACCCTTGTCGGAATGCGGGGGGAAGGGGGATTTTCATGTTGATCACCACACTCGGGGCAGCCGTGATTTCCATCGCTGCCGGGGCTTCCATCCGCGCCTGGGCTTTCGCAATTTTTGCAATCCTGGTGGCAATCGGCTTCGGCGGGGTGGCTTTTGCCGGCGGGTCTTCGATGATCGCGGCCCTGCTCTCCGGTATCGCCATCCTCGTGCTCATGGAAATCGGCTATCTGGGAGGCGTGTTCCTGTCGGGGCTTTTGCGGCGCAATGCCAGGCTGCGCGAAAACAATTCCGTTGCAGATAGCGTCGCGACCACCAGCGAGCGCCCGCAAGGCTGACGGCGACATAAAACCCGCAGCATTGCCTTCTGCGACTGGCCTCGCAGGACGGCGTTTGTCCGATGGACTGCATTTACAGGCGATGCTTGAACGATGCGGTGCGGTCGGCCGGCTTCGGCCTAATGCGGGCACGCCGATGGCTCGACGAGATTGCCATCCCGCGCCGTGGCGCAGTTCCAAAGCGGGCGTCATCGTGTTGAAAACATCGGCGCTCTCATCAGAGATGTCGATGTCTCCAGCGGGGTTCGATTAGCAAGCGATCGGGTCGCGCGCCGGGGGGAGGTATTGGTTGCCAGGCAGCCGGCTGCCAGACCCGCCGAGGTGCTGAACAGCAAACCGAGATCGGTGCCGCTTCCTGAGATCGCCGCCGAGGTGATCTGGGCGATGGATGCCATCACGGCGGCGTTTCCGATCGCGTGCGTCTCCCGGTCGCCGGACACGTGCCGGCCAGATGCCCTCACAAGGCTGTACAGGAAGGCGGCGAAGAGAAGCGTACCGGTCAATCCGACGTTGGACAGCAATGCCGCGATGAAACTCGATGCTCGAACCGTGCCGAGCCCGGCGCCGAAGGTGGCAGTATCGATAAATGCGATCAATGCCAGTGTATTCCAGGCAGTGCGTTCTTCGCCGGATTGCGACTGGAGTTTATCCGACACGGTGGTGTTCACGAGACCGGCAATGGAATCCCACGCATCGGGCATAAGACTGAGCGCGGTGATGGCGCAGGGTATCAAGAAAAGCGTGATGACAAGGAAAGTCGCATGCGGCGCCGTGGCCGGGCCGCTGATCACTCGTTTCAGGCAGAACAGCACGAGCATGGAGAGGACGAAAAGACCTGCGACATAAGCGGTTGTCGATGTGCACAGAACGATCGTCGGGCCGATGAGGATAGTTGCAAGCCCTGCTATGCGGCTTTGAACGCGCTCCAGCCACAGCAGAAGCGTGAAGGAGAAATAGGCCAATGCGACGGCGCCGTAAATGCTCGCTTCAGGAAAGGGACCAACGATGCGCTTGAAGCCGTTGATCGCCTCCGCCGTATGCATCGTGTAATTCGCATTTCTGATGACATCGAGCAGTTGGGACTCGCCGATCATGAACGTTCCCATATCGATCAGCGCGAAGGCGAAACATACCAGCGATGCTACGATTAACTGCTTCGCAATGAAACGGGCATATCCGAGCCTGGCAAGCGCGGAGACCACGACAAAGCAGGCGAGGTCTCCGAGCAGATAGACAGACTGGCTAAGGTTGGACGAACCAGGCGACAGGGGAGCGGCCACCGTCGACATCATGCCCGTGCTGTCTCGCGCAGAGGAGTAGACGAGGGTCGCGCCTGCAAAGATGCGCGGCAAAAAGAAAGACGATGCCACCGAAAACAGGATGTAGGCGGCAAACCAGAAACCGGGACCCGGATAGGCCATGCTGGCTAGCATCGCCTGTGTTTGAGCCGGGCGCAACAGGGCGGCCACTACGAGAAAAAGCACGAGAAGATGGCTCGGCTGGATGCTGCTGCCGCCTAGCGCGGGCAATTGCAGAGCCGCTGCCGCTCCGAAGAGCGTCGACAGGCAAAGGGTCGTGATCGCAAAACGCGCGCCGTTGACCATGCTGAGCAGGCCAAGTAGCAGAACGATGAAGCCGATCGGTTCTATCGACATGCTTCAGATCCCGATCCGGACGGAGCGGCGGAGGCATCGGGTTTGCCGAAAACCGGCATCCGCCTTCCGACGCAATGCCCGAGGCGGAAGCCGCCAGCTGTCGTCAATGGTCACGGCCGCCCCCTAATTCGATCCCGTCTGGGATATCCAGCCGGGAGCCGTTTGATTGTCGCCTGCTACATCAGACAGCGGGACTGCCAAGCTTTGCTGCTGTGGCGCGGACTGTAACTGCAGCGTAGGCGACGACGTCTGGAGATCCGTGTCGATGCCGATTTCGACGACATCATGCGGCCGCAAGTTGGTCGTCTCGTCCGCCTCAATATTGCGATAAGTGCCATCGTCGTTGCGGCGCACGATCCTGTAGTTCTTCTGCGCTCTGCCAAGACCCGGCGTGTCCATGTTCATCTGGGCGAGTTGAGCGCTGTAGCCAGCCTGCTCGCCGAGAAGCTGGGCCACTTGAATGTCGATCGCCGCCCTGCCGATCGCGAGATTGACCTGGTTCAGCAGTTCCTGGTTTTCACTGTTCTGCCGATTGACGATATTGATCTTCGAACGATCGGCTTCGCTGAGCCCCTGGCGAGCCGTAGTCAGGGCGACTTCGAGATCGATCAGGGTGCCTTGTGCATCCGCGACCCCGCGGTCGACCGAGACCTGACGGGAATTGCTGGCTAGGCCCTTGCTCACCAGGCTGTTGACATTATCCAGTTCCTTTTGCGCGAGGTCGATCTGCCGCTTTTGCGAATTGATCTTGGCCTCGAGCGACTGGACCTGCTGGCCGTAGAGACGGGTGAGGTCGCTCGCCGCATCGATCTGGCTTTCAATATCGACACGTCGCAGCCGCATCAGGTTCAATTCCTGCGCCTTCAGCTTGTCTATATCGGGCGCTCCGGCGAGTTCGGCGGGGATCTCGAAACTTTGTTCGCCGGCGATTTCGGCGCGCAACCGCGCCTGACGCATCAGAAGATCGCGCCGGTTGAGAATGGCCGTTCGATAGGCGCCGGCAGCCTGGATCCGGTCGCGCTCGAAGACGGTATTCTCCTCGCGCTCGCGAAGGAAGCCGCCGGCGATGCTGACGGCCTTCATGACCGTCATATCGGCCTCAAAAGCATAGCGCCCGGGGGTCTGCACCGTCCCGGTCACGAAAATCGGCGCATGCTGGGCAATTTCCACGGCGATGAATGGCTTTCCAGGCAGTTCTGCCTTTTCGGCGAGCGCAGTGGCGATCGCATCGGAAACCTGTTCCGTCGTCTTCCCGATCGCTTGCACCTGGCCGGCGATCGGGATTGCCAGATTGCCGGCATCATCGACTGTATATGTCCCGCCGAGTGCTTCCCAGCTGGCATACCGGGAATCCGACGATCGCCATTCGACGACACGCAGTCTCACCTGATCTTCAGGCACGAGGGTATAGTTTTCCGCATGGGCGACGCTCCAGCCGGTCACGCAGGAAAATACCAGCAAGGCAAGGGCGGCGGAGATGAGGCGATCGGACAAGAATGTGCGCTGCATTGTCTGCTATCTCCGTTTCGTTGTGATCGACGCCGAAGGCATCTCGCGCGGCGAGGGATTGCCGAATTCGAGAATGCGGGACGGAGAGGCGCGGCTGACAAGAAGATCGGACAGCGCCAGCAAATTGCCGTTCAAACGTCCCCAGCGGTCGATCAAGCGGTCATTGAACAATAGACCCCGCATATTCGCCAGGATGTTACGGCCGATCTGCGTGATGGCGCGGCCCTTCGACATCGTGCCCTTCCGGATCAGGTAGACAGGATTGGCAACCTGCGAATAGCCGAGTCTTCGGCCGGGCTGGCGCCCGGATCTGACGCCGAGATGCACGCCGCAGGCGCCTTCGACACGCACCGACCTGCCGTAGCGGGCAATGGACCGGCTGAAATCGACATCCTCGAGCCAGCCGTAGAGTGGCAGTTGTTCATCAAAGGCCAGCGCGTGCTCGAGAATGGGTGAAAGGCGAACCGCCATGTTGCATCCGTAGGCGTTATAGACTTCCGTCACCTGCTCGGCTCCTTCGGCCGCAGTTTCAAGAACCTGCAGGGCGTTTGACATGCTGAGGCCGCCGTCGAGGATGCCATCGGCCAGAACTTCACCGGTGGCGATCGCCACGTCGGGGTTTGCCGCAAAGACAGCTGCCATCCGCGACAGGAAGGCTGCTGCGGGAATGAAGTCGTCATCCAGGAAGATCAGAACATCCGTATCGGCGGCGGCCGCCTGGATGATCCTGTTGCGCTGAGAGGTCAGGCCACGGCTGCCGACGATGACTTCCACATCGGGGCGGTCGGCGAGCCCGGCGGCGTCGTCGATCACGGGTACACAGACGATCAGCCGCTCGGCCTGGTCCGGCAGGGCGGCGAGATAGTCGACGGTCTCCTTGAGTATCGAGGGGCGGCCTGCCGAAGCAATCCCCACAGCCATTCGCAATGGTCGGCGCGCGTGGCCCGCCATGGCTTTAGCACGGCAAGGAACAGGCGCCGGTCCGATCGGGCCGTCCTGCCTGATTGCTTCTGCCGAAGGCGAGGTCATGACTGCATTCTTTCCGGTGCATGGTTGATGACTGCGCCGAGGATCTCCGCGCCGACATTTCGCAGTGTGTCAATGACGCGCATGGTATCGTCGATCGAGGTGCGCCCATGCGAGGTGACCACGAGGACACCGTCCAGCTCTGGCGCGATTGCATTGGCATCCGGCGAAGCGGCGAATGCGGAAATGTCGACGAATATGGCGTCGAATTCCTTTTTCAGATCGGCGAAGCTCAACTGTGTGCGGCGGGAACTCAGGCGAATGGCCGGCGTCACCGCTTCGACCTTGCCGAGGGGAAGGAATTTCAGCGTCGGGGTGAGGGGCAATGCCGCCGTCTGGATCAGTTCGCCATTGTCGAGAACATCGACGAGGCCAGTGGAACTTTGGGGCGCGATCGATTTGCTGAGTGACGACTTCTGCGCAGCCGCATCGATCAGCAGCGTGTGAGCTCCTGTTATCGACGACAGCACTGCAAGTTCGCATGCTATGGTTGAGGCTCCGCTGCCGGGATTGACCGCGACGATTCCAATGACGACCCGGCGTTTGCGTCGAAGACCGACGACCGTAGCGCTCAGCTCCGCCATGCCTGGAATAACTGGATAGGCGGCTGCGGTGCCGCTGCTGCTGGTACCGGCGGCGAGGAAACGCGCGGAGTGACCATTGCGGGTCCTCGATGTCGCCAGCAAAGTGACAAAGGGCAGCCCACCGGCTTCCGCGATCTGATTGGGCCGGACGATCCGGCGATCGCCGGCGTGTCTGATCATGGCGAGTGCGAAGCCGACGCCAAGACCAACCGCTGCCGCAAAGGCGATGATGAGCGTGCTGCGTGGTCTGGCTTTCGAAAGAGGCAGGGTCGCCCGAGAGACGATCGTGGCATCGGACACCGGATAAGTGATGCGCTGCCTGGCTTCGGTCAGCTGATTCAAGGTATTTTCATAGAGGGTGCGGCGGGCGTCAGTCGCGCTCTGCAGTTCCGCAAGCTTGAACTGATCGCGCGGATTGCTCATGAAGCTGGCCAGGGCACTGGCAGCTTCGGCCAGTCCGCGCTGCTGCTCGCTGACGAATCTCGTCAGCCATTCGCTGTATTGTCGGGACGCATTGGCCTTCATCGCGATATTCTTCTGGATATACTGCCCGGCGAGCGTGTCGGCGATGTCGACGGCCTTTTGCGGGGTCGATGCTG
The DNA here is from genome assembly GCF_000769405.2 of Rhizobium brockwellii. NCBI lineage: Bacteria > Pseudomonadati > Pseudomonadota > Alphaproteobacteria > Hyphomicrobiales > Rhizobiaceae > Rhizobium > Rhizobium brockwellii. The sequence goes on along the minus strand of NZ_CP053439.1, from coordinate 3,500,437 downwards.
CAGCCGATATCTCGATAATCGTCGAACTCCCGATCCGGCGTACTCCCATCATGTTCAGCAGCGTGGCGATCGCCCGGTCATGGATCCGCCCGTCCTCGATCTGCTGTTGCGGCTGTGTGCCAGGCAGTCCTGCGCCCGCCGCTTCCTGCGATGCCGTATCCGGTTCGGAAGAAGCGCCCATCAACCAGTTCTTTGCCCTGACCTGCAGCGAAGGCGTCTGATCGACAAAGTCAGGATCGGTATCGAGACCAAGTGCGGTTACCGTTCCACCGACGACATCGCTGGATTTGGCGATCTCCAACTGTCCCTCGATGAACGCATCTTCCGCGAAAGCCCTCTGTGCTTCGGAGCCGCTGACCTGGGGGAAGATCACAAGTTGCGTGTTGGCAACGAACGTCGGTTCGGCGGTCAGCACGTAGCTCCCTGCCAATACGAGGAAAGCGAAAGTCGTCGCCGCAATCCACAGCCAGCGCATTCTGAGAAAGAAGAGCATATCCCGCAAGGTGAGCGGCGAATTCCCGCCGGTGGCTGCGGCAGGCAGAGATATCGGAGAAACACCGCTGAAGATCGTGCTTGAGGTCATGTCGTCCTAATCCAAAATGGCGAGATCACGGAGTAACCAGGTAGTGGCAGCTTGGAGGGACGGGGGAGTAGCGTGTCTTCCGATTCCAGGCCTGATCGGCTGCTCTCCCCATGAATGCTCAATACGAGCCGCGCTGGGAAAACAGCGCGGGAATGGTCTTGGCAATGATGATGAAGTCCCGGCCGAGCGACCAATTGCTGAGATAGTGAACGTCGAGGGAAACTCGGTACTCGTAACTGACATCATTGCGCCCGCTGGTCTGCCAGTGACCGGTCAGGCCCGGGCGGACGGCCATATAGGCCCATATATGCTCGCCGTAGCGCGGCAATTCCTCGGCGGTGATCGGCCGGGGACCGACAAGGCTCATGTCGCCACGCACGATATTGATCAGTTGGGGAAGCTCGTCGATGCTCGACCGCCTGAGGATATCACCGACGGCCGTGATCCTCGGATCGTCCTTCAGCTTGCGTGTCTCTTCCCATTCGCTTCGCGCAGCCGGGTTGTTTTGCAGCAATTCGGCAAGCTGAGCACCCGCATTGGTCTTCATCGTGCGAAACTTGAGGCATCCGAACGGCGTACCGCCGACGCCGATGCGCGTATGGGAATAGAAGATCGGGCCGCGGTCGCTTATCTTCACGATCATCGCGACGATCAACAGAAGCGGGGAAAGCATAATCAGGGCCGTGACTGCAATGAGAAGGTCTAGCGCGCGCTTCGACGATCTGCCTGCCGCACGAGGCCGGGACGAATGGAGATCGCCGCCTTTCGCGGACCGTCCGACACGCGACCAAGCCTCGAAACTATGTGCTTCCCATGTCATCGGTGGTCTCCAAAACATTCCGATTAAGAACCGTTCAAACTTTGCTGCGCCGCACTCTGGTTGTCTGTTACCAAGGTCATAATCCTTAACAAATTCTTTATGCTACTAACGGGCAATCGAGAATTAGGACTACACCTGGATGGCCTTCTTTTCAATTAAAACGACAATCTAATCTAATTCGTGGTGATTATCTGCTGCTGATTCTTTATTAGTTTTGATATCATCATTTCGATTATTGCTGTTTTTTATTCACTAAGCCATTTTATTAGGCAGCGATCTTCGGTCACGTGGCGGTTTTTTGGCTTAGTTGAGATTTTGAGTCCTTTGTATGGTGTATATTTTGTTCTGAAGTTAAATATATACTCTATCTTTACGTCATATCTCCGTGATGTTATTTGACTCTCATATTAAGGCAATATAAATGATGCAGTGCAGCATTGCCTATGGTTATCGAGTGGAGTTAGGCGCATGGATGGGGCAACACACGCATCAGATCGCAGGGCCGGCATCGGCAAGGCGGCGATATCAGCTAACGGCGGAATTCATCTCAACAGCCGCATCGTCATCGACGACGAATTCCTTTCCTGCCGGTCGAGCGTCCGGCGTTTCCGGCGCGGCGAGATCATTGCCGGGGCCGGCGTCCTCGTCGATACGTTCGCGCGCGTGCATTCGGGGGTGGTCAGCGCAAGCACGATGCTGCCCGACGGCAGGGAATTCATCGTCGAGATCATTCCGAAATCCGGCCTCATCGGCGAGCTCGAGGTTCTGCGCAGGCAGACGTTGAACCTCGAATACCGCGCCGGTTCCGCCTGCGAACTGCATTTCTTCGAAGGCCGGCTGCTGCGTGACATGTACGCCAGCGATCCCTGTTTTCGCGAAAAGGTCTTCTCCAGGGCTCTGGCGCGTATTTCAGAGCTTGAACTTCGGATCATTGCGAATGCGGCGTCGAGCCTGCAGTCGAGGCTGGCCAGCACGCTGCTGCGGCTCTCTATTGTTTATGGAAAAGATGCAGCAAACAGCGGCGACGAACTGATCATCTCGCAAAATGATCTGGCCGCGACGCTGCCGGCGTCCCGCGAGAAGGTCAATCAATGCCTGCGGCGCCTGCGGGAAGGTAAGATCATCGACGGGGGCCAGGGTAAGATCCGCATCCTCAACCGCAAGGCGCTGGAGGCTTGTGCCAACGGCGCAGTTTCGGTGAAGTGATGCGCCCGTCGCTTCCAGAGGTCCTGCGATCCGCCGCAAGCGTCGGCCGGTTTCCCGGCCCCGGCATCACAAAGATCGATCGCGTGGTCATCATCGACGACTATTCGGTCGCCAGAGGCGGTGCGACGGCGCTGGCGGTGCTGTCCGCCAAGCTTTTTCGGGAACTCGACATCCCCGTGACTTATATTTGCGGGGATGACGCCGCCAATGTCGAGCTTGTCGCCCTTGGAGTCTCAATGGTCGGGCTGAACAGCCGCGACCTGCTCAGCGCCGAGCGAGCGAAGGCTTTCGTGACCGGCATTCACAATGGCGCCGCCGTCCGTATGGTCGCGAACTGGATTGCCGCCAACGACACCGCCAATACCGTCTACCATGTGCATGGCTGGCACCAGATTCTGTCTCCTGCAATTTTCAGGGCGCTGCTGCCGGTCGCCAGACGCTGCGTGGTGCACGCGCATGATTTCTTCACGGCCTGCCCCAACGGCGCCTTCTTCGACTATCAGGCGCAGGAAATCTGCCTTCGACGCCCGCTCGGCGGAAGCTGCATTGCGACAGCCTGCGACAAGAGAAGTTATTCGCACAAATTGTGGCGGGCTGCCCGCGGTTCCAATATCCTTCGGCTTCTGAAGGACCAGGCCGATTTCGGCCGGATCATCCTGCTGCATGAGAAGATGGCGAGTTTCCTCGTAGGCGCCGGCTACCGAGCTGAGCGGCTGACGACGATCCGCAATCCCGTCGCTCCACTGTCGATCAAACGCATCGAGGCGGAAGCCAACGACGAGTTCGTCTTCATCGGACGGCTGGACGAGGAGAAAGGCGCGGAGGACGCCGTGGCTGCAACACGCAGGGCCGGTGTCAAGCTCTGCGTGATCGGGGACGGGCCGCTGATGCCGCTGGTTAAGGCTTCGGGGGATCACGTCAGGGCCGTCGGCTGGCAGTCGCATGCGGAAATCGGCTCGACCATCCGCAACGCGCGCGCATTGTTGATGCCCTCGCGTTATCCGGAGCCATTCGGCCTCGTCGCTATCGAAGCGGCCAGAAGCGGCCTGCCGGTCATCCTGTCGCGCAGCGCCTTCCTGGCCGAAGAGATGGAGAGGGCAGGCATGGCGCTTTCCTGCGACACGGCTGACGAACGCGCCTTTGCCGATACGTTGACGAGATTCAGCGAGATGCCGAGCCATGAGGTTCGCGCCATGAGCGATCGCGCCTTCCGGCTATCGCGCGATCTCGCATCGACACATGAAGAGTGGCGCGATGCGCTTCTTGCGGAATACCACAGCCTGATTTCGACGCATGCGGTTCCCGAGCCAACGGACGGGGTGGCGATACAAGGAGTATTCAGTTGACCCTTAAAGCAACGACCTCTCTTCCCGACGCGAGGGCATTTCTCGGCGATGCGCCTGTCATGGCGAAAAGACGTGTCACTGAGGCTGGAAGCGCGAGCGACACCAAGCAGCTTCGTGTCGCCATCGTGCATTATTGGCTCGTTTCGATGCGCGGCGGCGAGAAGGTCGTCGAAGAGCTGTGCCGGATGTTTCCGCAGGCCGACATCTTCACCCTCGTCTGCAACCGCGATCGCATCAGCGATTTTCTGAAGACGCGGAATATCCGCACATCCTTCCTGCAGAAGATCCCCGGCGCGCAACGGCATTATACCAAGATGCTGCCGCTGATGCCCTTCGCGCTGGAGCAGTTCGATCTGCAGGAATACGATCTCGTGCTGTCGAGCGAATCCGGACCCGCCAAAGGCATCATCACGCGCGCCGACGCCCTTCACATCTGCTACTGCCACTCGCCGATGCGTTACATCTGGGATCAGTTCCATGTGTACCGGCATGGCCTTCCCTGGGTCGGTCGGGCAATGATGTCGCTCACCGCGCCGATGCTGCGCGCGTGGGATGTGACGACCGCATCACGGGTCGACACGTTCGTCGCCAATTCCGACTATGTCGCAAGCCGCATCCGGCGTTTCTACGACCGGGATTCCGTCGTCATCCACCCGCCGGTTGCGACCGATGATTTCGCGGTGGGGAAGGGCAAAGGCGAGTTCTATCTCTATGCGGGACAGCTGACCACCTATAAGCGGCCGGATATCGCCGTTCGCGCCTGCACCGAAGCCGGCCGGAAACTGGTCGTGATCGGCGAGGGAGAGCAATTGGCCTATCTGAAGTCGATTGCCGGGCCGACCGTTCAGTTCCTTGGTCACCAGCCTTTCAATGTTCTGCGCGACCACCTGTCGCGATGCCGCGCCCTGCTGTTTCCGGGCACGGAGGATTTCGGCATTCTGCCTGTGGAAGCCATGGCATCCGGCCGGCCGGTGCTCGCCTTCGATGCCGGCGGCGCCAGGGAAACCGTTTCCTCGCCGCTGGTCGGGTTGCGTTTCGCGCAACAGACCACGGAAGCCCTGCTGGAAACAATGGCGGCGTTCGAGGAGATCGAGGATGACATCGATCCGCAGGCGATCCGCGCGCATTCGCTGAAATTTTCCTCCACCGTATTCCGCGAGCGGCTGACCGGCCTCATCGATCAGCAACTGTCCAAGCGTGCCGATCGATCCGTCGACCCCTTCAGAAGACGGGCGGGTTGATGGGCCAGGACAGCGACCTTGCCTCCCTGCCTTGGCCTGACGCGTTTCATGCCGCCGACGAGGAATAGACTATGTCAAGCGTATCGCAGAGGACGGCGACGGCGAGTATCTGGACCATCAGCGGCAAATTCCTCGCGAGATCGCTCGATTTCGTCAGCCTTCTGGTCCTCGCCAGGCTGCTGAGCCCGGCGGATTTCGGTCTGGTTGCCATCGCCACCTCGGTTCTGGTCATCGTCGAGGCGGTGCTGGATCTGCCGTTGACGCAGGCGCTGATGCGTCTGCCGTCGCCTTCGGATGATATGTTTGCCACGGCCTTCACCCTCAGCCTGCTTCGTGGGGTGGCCATCAGCGTGCTGATGATGCTGATCTCCTGGCCGATGGCGCTGATCTATGAAGATTCCCGGCTATTCTCGCTTGTCGCCGTTCTCTCCATCGCGCCTGCGATGCGAAGCGTGATCAGCCCGCGCATGATACTCTTTATGCAGCGGTTCGATTTCAGACGCGAGTTCGCGCTCGATCTCATCGCCAAAGGATCGACGCTGCTGTTCGGTGTGGGCGTGGCGGTGGCGACCGGCAGCTATTGGGGGCTGGCGATCGGAGCGGTTGCAGGCCCGACCGCAGCGGCGATTACCTCCTATGTGTTCGCGCCGATGCGGCCGAAGTTCAGCCTTTCCGAATGGAAGCATTTCCAGGACATGATCAGCTGGAACACCGTGTCGCAGGTGCTGAATTCGATCAATTGGCAGCTGGACCGGCTGCTTTTGCCGCGCTTTACCGGCCTGTCGACATTCGGTGCCTTCAGCGTCGCCGACAATATCGCCGGCATTCCATACCAGACTTTCGTCGGACCGCTGTTGCGCCCGCTGATGGCGGCATTCTCCGCTGTCGACGACCGCCGCAACATGGTGGCCGCCTATCTGAAGGCGACGAACGCGATCACTTTCGTCGCAGCACCCATCCTCATCGCGCTTGCCTTTCTTGCCGAGCCGAGCGTGCGTATCATCGTCGGCGAGAAATGGGCTTCCGCCGCGCCGATCCTGCAATGGCTCTGCCTCGTCAGCCTTCTCGGTCTTCCGACGAATATGATGCCGGCATTGGCCATGGTCATGAACAATACGCGTTACGTCGCTCTCAGGATGTTTGCCGAGTTCGCCGTCAGGGTACCGGTCACCGTCCTCGGCATCGCTTATTTTCAGGTGCCAGGCGCACTCGGCGCGCGGATCGTGGCAGTGCTCGTCGCCTATGCCGCATCGCTCATCATTACGCGGCGGCTGATCGGCGCGACATTTGCTGCGCAGTTGAATTCGTTTTTGCGGCCCATGGTCGCAAGCTTGCCGATGATCGCTTTCCTGCTCTGGGTAGAGCCGATGCTTGTCGCGATGCCCGTAGGCCTCAATCTTATCTTCGGCCTGGCGTTTTGCGGCGGGGCGTCAGCGGCGATCTTCTGGGCATTCGCGCTGCTGCTATGGCAGGTCGTCGGAAGGCCTGATGGTATCGAGACCATTATCGTTCAAAGGCTCATGCCGCGACGAAACGGCGTTTTGACGTCGTAATCGAGTGAAGTGCAGTCCAACGATTTGTTTGGCGTTTTCGAAGGAGTAGCTATGCGTTACGGGATATCGTCTAAGGGGCTCGGCTTGCTCGTCGTCCTCGCCATGGGTGCGCTGCCCGGCCAGCCCAGCGTGGCCCAGGAACCGCTCAATATCAATGCGTACCAGCTGACGTTCGAGGAGAATTTCGACAGTCTCGACGTTTCGACCTGGGGCGAGAACGGCTCCCGCTGGATCGCCCATACGCCCTGGAACGGCGATTTCGGTGACGCCCGCTTCACAGATCCGGCCCCCGGCTTTCCCTTTACCACCGATCAGGGAATTCTGAAGATCGAAGCGCGCAAGGGGGCCGATGGAACCTGGCGCTCGGGTCTGCTCTCGTCCGTGAACCCGAAAGGCGAAGGCTTCTCTCAGCAATTCGGCTATTTCGAAGCGCGGATGAAGCTGCCGCCCGGCAAGGGTGTCTGGCCGGCCTTCTGGCTTATCGGCCTCGACCGGACGAAATACACCGCCGAGATCGATGTCCTGGAATATTATGGACGCGCGCCTTACGAATTCAGCATGGGCTTTCATATCTGGCGTCAGAGCCAGGGTGGCGAGAACACCACCGGCGGCAATTGGAAAACTGTCCCGGAAGGAAGTTTGAACAACGAATATCACACCTATGGCGTCGATATCCAAGCTGACAAGACGAGCTTCTACCTCGACCGTCAGTTCATCTGGAGCTTCGACACGCCGAAGGAGTTCCACATGCCGTTCTATCCGCTGGTGAACCTGGCGCTCGGCTCGGGTTGGCCGATCGATGAAACGCCAAACCCTTCCATTCTGCTGGTCGACTATATTCACGTCTACCAACGAAAGCCCGTCGACGCGGCGAATTGAATGGCTGACGGGAAGCCGTTCTGTCGTTAAAAGCCGCAGCTGAGACCGGTTTCCGGATCGAAGAGATGCATTGCCTCTTCGTCGAAGAAAAGGGTGAGCTTCTCGTTGTCGCGGATCGGCGTGCGTGGCGGCAGGCAGGCCATCAGGCGCTGATTTCCAGCAAGGGCGGTGACGACGAGTTCCGGGCCGGTCAGCTCTGCAACCTCAAGGGTTGCTTCGATCGACGGGCCGGTGCCGTCCGTGCGAAGCGCCTCGGGACGAATGCCGAGGATAAGGTCGCGGCCATTGCCGGCCGTCTCGCGGAAACGGGCGGGCAGGGGCAGGCTGGCATCGGAACCTGAAAGCGCCAGCCGACCGTCACGCGCCGTCGCCTTCAGCAGGTTCATCGGCGGCGCGCCGACGAAGGTCGCGACATAGAGCGTTGCCGGATGGTTGTAGATCTCTTCCGGCGTGCCCAACTGCTCGATGCGGCCGTCGCGCATCACGGCGATGCGGCTTGCAAGCGTCATTGCCTCGATCTGGTCATGGGTGACATAGACGACCGTGGTTTTCAGCATTTGATGCAGCCGCTTGATTTCGGTGCGCATCTCCATGCGCAGTTTGGCGTCGAGATTGGAGAGCGGTTCGTCGAAGAGGAATACCTCCGGCTTGCGCACCAGCGCGCGGCCGATGGCGACGCGCTGGCGCTGGCCGCCGGAAAGCTGGCTCGGCTTGCGGTCGAGGAGGCTTTCGATTTGCAGGAGCTTTGCGGCATCGCGCACGGCCCTGTCGCGCTCGGGTACTGCCACCTTGCGCATTTCCAGGCCGAAGCCAATGTTCCGATGCACCGTCAGATTGGGATAGAGCGCGTAGGACTGAAAGACCATAGCGATATCGCGGTCCTTCGGATGCACGCTGAGCACTGAGCGGCCGCCGATCCTGACATCGCCGCTCGTCGCCTCGGCAAGGCCGGCGATGATGTTCAGCAGGGTGGACTTGCCGCAGCCGGAGGAGCCGAGCAGCACCAGGAATTCGCCGCTTTCCAATGAGATGTCGATGCCTTTCAGCGTCTCGACGTCGCCATAGGTCTTGCGGATGTTCTGAATTTCGAGCGCGCTCATCGCACGGGCTCCTGAAGAGATGTCGGGCCGCCATAGTTGCGGGGCAGGGTGGAAATGGCGCGCGAGGCAACCTCGGTTCCCGCCATCAGGCAGGAAACCAGCGGCTCATCGCTTGCGAGCGCGGCGAGAAAGGCGGCGTTGAAGACATCGCCGGCACCGATCGTATCGACGACCTCGACAGCGGGTGCCGCCACCGAAACCAAGTTGCCGTCCGGTCCGATCGCGAGAGCGCCGTCCGGACCGCGCTTGACGACGACAATCGCACCCTCCGGCATATGCGACCGGATGTGACGCGCCGCCTCGATCGGATCGGCGATGCCGGCAAGCGTCGTCGATTCGACCTCGTTCAGCAGCGCGACACCGCTGCGGGAGAGCCAGGCGCGTGTCGCTGCGCAGTTCTCGTCGGTCCAACCGTCGAGCGGCCAGCCGGTATCGAGCGCGACGGTGATGCGATGGCTGTCGGCCCAGTCGAAGAAGGCGTCATAATCCGCTGTCAGGTCGTCGGTCAGGAACGAACCGCAGAGAAGGGCGTAGCCGCCCTGCAGCCTGGCACCCTCGATGACCGCGAAGACATCGGCCAGGCTGAAACGCGGCAGGTGGCCCCTCGTCGTGAAGAAGGTGCGCTCGCCGTCCGGATGGGTGATGCCGACGGAGAGCGTTGTTTTCTCAGGACGTACCGGCCACTTGTCGGAACGGTGGCCGAAGGCTTCGCTCAGCCAGTGGCCGAACTGGTCACTGCCGATATTGGCGGCGATCTCGAATTCGACGCCGAGCGCTTGCCAGGCGAGCGCGCTGTTGCCGGCGGCTCCGCCGACGCGCAACTCGTCATGGTCGACGATGATCTCCGTCCCGGCTTTCGGCCAGGGGGCGGCCGGTCCGAGGATCAGGTCGACGTTGACGTTGCCGATGACTGCAAGCGGCCGCATTCATTCGCTCCGGGTGATCTTGGTGGAGCGGACCGGCGTTCCGGCATTCTCCACGCGGGCGTCGGCAAAGGCGATCATCAGCCGCTGGGCGACCGGCAGCATGGCGAAGATCGCAGCAAGACCGATTGCCGGGGCAAAGCGGATCGTCACCGCGCCGGCGACCGACGCTTCGCCCGAGGCGTCGAACAGGATAACGGGGGCGCCGGTCTCGACGGCGGATGTCGCCATTGCGGTGACCAGGCCGGCCGTTTCGTCCATGCCGCGGAACAGCACGACGCCGATCTCCGGCCCCAGCATCTCCATCGGTCCGTGGCGCAGCTGGCCGCCTTCGAGCGAGAAGCAGGGACGGCGCGACAGTTCCGTCAATCCGAGCGCCAGCGCCTCGGCGATACCCTGTAGCCGGCGGCCTGACGTGACGATGGTCGCGACATTTTCGAGCGCGGTGAGCGCGGCAGCGATGTCATGGTCTTCCGGCGCTTTGAGGGCGGCAATCGCGGCGTCTGGATCTTCGCCGAGGGCGGAAAGGATCGCCAGATGCAGGGCGAAGGTCACCGTCAGGCTGCGTGTCGCAGCGAAGGCAAGCTCGGTGCCGCCGGCGCCGATGAGCGACGGGGCGGTTCTTGCGAGGAAGGAACTGCCTTCGAGGGTCAGGCCGAAGGTCTCCTCGGTGCCATCGGTCTCATTGAACCAGCGCACGACCTCGGCGCTTTCGCCGGATTGCGAGGTGACGAAGATCGTCCTACCGGCGATCGGCAGCGGCTGGCCGAGCTGCTCGGACAGCGGCAGGGCGACGGCATCGATGCCGAGGGCCCGGTAGAGCGGCTCGACGGTGCGGTTGACGGCATGCGAACCGCCCATACCGATGAGCAGCAGCCTGCCGGTCTTTTTCAGCGAAGCGGCGGCTCCTGCCGCCATCGGCTGGGCCGCTTCATAGGAGGCGATCGCATCGACATGCTGGCGCGCCATTTCGCGATCGATTGCCGCAAGGCCGGCCGGCCGCTTTTTCTCTGCTGTCATGTTCATCCCTTGACGCCGCCGCTGGTGAGCCCCGAAATCAGGGCGCGTTGCATGATAAGACCGATCAGTACCGGCGGCAGGGCGGCGAGCACGCCTGCCGTCGCGATCAGTCCGTAATCGGAAACGCGGCCGCCGGCGAGATCGGCAATGGCGACAGTCAGCGTCTTGGCGCGCTGGTCCGAGGTGAAGAGCAGCGCATAGAAGAATTCATCCCAGGCAAGCAGGAAGGCAAAGAGGCTTGAGGTCGCCACCACAGGGGCGGCCAGCGGCAGCGTGATGATCCGCAGCGTCTGAAACAGGCCGGCGCCGTCGATCATCGCGGCGGATTCGATCTCGCGCGGGATGGAATCGAAGCCCGATTTCATCAACCAGGTGGTGAAGGGCGCGAGAATTGTCAGATAGACGAGGGCGAGGCCGAAGACGTTGTTCAGCAATCCGAGATGGGAAAGCCCCATATAGAGCGGCACGGCGAGCGCCACCGGCGGCAGCATGTAGGTGGCGATTACCATCGACAGCGACCAGCCGACCGAGGGCGTGCGCGACACGGCCCAGCCGGCCGGAATGGCGAGCGCGATGGCGGCGATCGTCGCCATGCCCGCCACCTCGATGCTGTTGCGCAGCGACGAGGTGAAGGCGGCGCCGGCGCTGTTTTCGAGCGTCGAGAGCAGTACGCCATAGCGAGAGAAATCTACCGTCTGCGGCCACCAGCGCAGCGGCTTTGCCGCAAGGTCGGCGGCCGGCGAGATGCTCATGATGAACAACCACAGGATCGGCGCCAGGATGACAGCGGCAAGCAGCAGCGCGCAGAGGTAAATGAAAACAGAAAAAAGCGGGCTCTGGCGTTCCATCAGGCGCTCCCGGCCGTCTTGCGCACCAGAGCGGCGTAGCCGGCGGCAAGCAGCGTCACCAGCAGAGTGACGATCAATGCCAGCGAGGCGCCGGAGCCTGCCCGCTGGAAGGAGAAGGCTTCCTGATAGACGAGGATCGACAGCGTGCGCGTGCTGTTGGCCGGCCCGCCGCGGGTCATGACCCAGATGATGTCGAACACCTTGAAGGCCTCGATCGTGCGCAGCACCAGGGCCACCATCAATGGACCGGCGAGATAGGGCAGGATGACGAAGCGGAAGCGGGCGAAAGCGCCGGCGCCGTCGACCAGCGAGGCGGCGGTGATATCGCGCGGCACGGCCTGAAGTGCGGCCAGCGCGATCAGCGCCACCAGCGGGAAATTCTTCCAGCAGTCGGCGACGATGAGGGCCGCCAGCGCCGTGCCCGGTTCGCCGAGCCAGGAGCGGTACGCCTCCAGCAGGCCGAGCTGGGTCAATGCGGCGTTCAGTGCGCCGTATTCGGGATTGTAAATCAGCCGCCAGAGTGTGGCGTTGACGACGGTCGGCAGTGCCCAGGGCAGGATCATCAGGGCGCGAAGCGCGGTGCGGCCGCGAAACTGCTGGTTCAGTAGCAGGGCTGCCAACACGCCGATCACCATTTCGGCGGCGACCGAGACGATCGCGAACCATGCGGTGGTAACAAGCGTGCGCTGGAAATTCGAGCCGGAGATCATCTTTGCGTAATTGTCGATGCCGACGAAGCTGCCTTCCGTGCCGACGAGCTTGGCATCGGTGAAGGAGAGGCCGACGGTATCGATCAGAGGCCAGCCGATGACTGATATCATGACCACGAGAAGCGGCACCATCAAAAGCCACGCGCGCGTTGTCAGCCAAGTGCCCGACATCAAGGCGACCCTTCTTCATTATCGGTTTGGAGACCGGGCGACGGCGGGCGCCGCCCGGGGTTTCATGGCTTAATCAGAGGCCGCTATTGTCGGCCGCCGACTTCAGCGCATCTTCGGGAGAGGACTGGCCGAGCAGCGATTCCTGGATCGCCTGTTGCAGCGCGGTCGAGAGCTCCTGATATTTCGGCGTCGTCGGACGCGGATACATCGCGGCAAGGCCGATCTTGGCGGCGGAGATCAATTCTTCCTGGCCCTTGGTGACGGCCGGATCCTCATAGGAGGACGCCCAGATCGGCAGGCTGAGCTTGGCATAGGCATTCTGCGTCGCCTGCGAGGTCATGAAGGTGATGTATTTCCAGGCCTCATCAGGATGCTTGCTGGCCGAGGTGATGCCGAGGCCCATCGAGCCGTTGACGGCCGAAGCCTCGCTTTTGCCGGCAACACCCGGCGCCGGCACGACGCCGACCTTGCCTGCGACCTTGCTGTCCTTCGGATCGTTGGCCATGTTGTACATGTAGGTCCAGTTCAGCGCGAAGGCGGCATCGCCGTTTTCGAAGACCTTACGGACGTCCTCTTCGAGGAATTCCTTGGAGTTCGGATTGGTGAGGCCCGAGGAATAGCTGGAGACCATGTATTTCAGTGCATCGAGGCCACCGCCGGTCTGGAAGGCCGGCTTGCCGTCCTTCAGGAAATCGCCGCCATAGGCGCTGACGAGCGTGGTGTAATCGCAGATCGCGGCTTCGGCCTGCGACCAGCTCCAGGCGATCGGCGTGGCGAGCAGGCCCTTGTCCTTGATGGTCTTTGCCTGTTCGGTCAGCTCGTCCCAGGTCTTGGGCGGAGTCTTGATGCCGGCCTTTTCGAGGATCTCCTTGTTGTAGAACAGGTATTTGGTGTCGAGGATCCACGGCATGCCGTAATATTTGCTATCATATTGCACGGTGGTCCAGGCTCCCGGCAGCACACCTTTCTTCATCTCGTCGGTGACGCGAGAGGAGACGTCGACCAGCACCTTGTTGCTGGCGTATTCTGCCGGCCAGATGACGTCGAAGAGGACAACGTCGTAACCGCCGCCGGAACCCTGCGCCAGCACCGTCTTGTCGTGCAGGCCTTCATAGGGAACGAATTCGAGATTGACCTTGATATCGGGGTTCGCCTTGGCGAAGGCGTCGGTCATGGCGCGTACATCGGCCTCGCTATAGGCGGCCTGGGCCATGAAAAGCGCGTTCAGCGTCGTTTCGGCGAAAGCATGCGGCGCAAGGGATGCGCCGATCAAGGCCGCACCGAGAAGCGTCTTGTTAAAGGATTTCAGCATTGCAGCCTCCAGTTTTTGACATTTACGCATTGCCGAGGGCGGTTCTCCGCCATCGGTGTTCGAGTAAGCACGCGCGGAAAGCGTGCCGGTTCGTCGTCTCGGTGCGTCGTTGGAGCCGTTGCCCGCCTCCTGCGTTCCCTGGAACTCTCCGGTTCCTCATTAAGTCAAGTGTCTTGACTTATTACTTCTTCAACATTCTATTGGAGTCAAGAGGGAATTGCACATGAATGACAGCCGCCCGATCCGGGCCAAGAGCGGCACCAATCACGAAGGCACCAGCGCACATAACCGGCGCGTGATGATCGATGCCCTAAGGATCAACGGCGCGCTTTCACGCGCCGATCTGGCGCGGGCGACGCGGCTGACCAAGCAGACGGTGTCCAATATCATCGAGGAACTCGAGCGCGACGGTCTCGTCAGTTCGCAGGAGGCGGTGAGAAGGGGCAGGGGCCAGCCCTCGACACCCTACGGCCTAGTGCCCGAGGGCGCCTTTGCGATCGGCCTGCAGATTGACCGGCATGTGACGCGGGCGGTCGCCGTCGATCTCGTCGGCAGTGTTCTCGTGCGTGATGAGGCTGGCCTACCACCTGGAGGTCCGTCGAACGGGACGAAGGTCATTCTCGATCTCGTCGCCGGCGTACGCTCAAAGCTTGCCGGGATCGTCCAGCAGTCGGAAAAGCGGCTGGTCGGCCTCGGCGCCGCCATGCCCGGGCCCTTCGGGGTTTCCGGCAGCGGCGACGATCCGTGGATGATGGAAGCCTGGCAGAAATTTCCGTTGTTGGAAACGTTGACCGCCGGCACCGGGCTCGATGTCGGCCTGCAGAACGATGCGGCGGCAGCGGCGACCGCCGAGCGCATGGTGGGAGTTGCCCATGGCCTCGACCACGCCGTCTGCCTCTTCGTCGGCTATGGCATCGGCGCCGGCCTCATTCTGAACGGCGAACTCTACCGCGGCACCAACGGCAATGCCGGCGAGATCGGCATGGCGCTGCTGTTTGCCGACGGCAAATCGACGCCGCTCGAACATCGTGCCTCGCTCGCCTCGCTCTATCAGCATCTATCGGTCGATCCCGCCGATCCTCATCTCCACGCGCGCATCAACGACCTTGCCTTGAGAGGCGATCAAAGCATCGACGCCTGGGTCGAGGCGGCGGCTGTGGACCTGCGCTGGAGCATCCATCTCATCGAGACGCTGTTTGATCCGCAGACCGTGATCCTCTGCGGCAGCGCGCCGGAAGCGCTGGTGAACAGGTTGATTGCGACAATCGGCCCATTGCTGCCTTCGATCGCCGAACGTAGTGGCCGGACGCTGCCGCGCCTGCAGTCCGGCATGGCCGATCCCTGGTCGGTGGCGCTTGGCGCTGCCGCCGGACCGATCAGCCGTGCATTCGACCCGCGTTTTGCTGCAATTTTGAAGGACTGCCTTTGATTTTGCGGCTGAAACCGAGCGTTGCACAGCAGTGCAACGGCAAAATGCGGCGGTTTTGCAAAGTTTCGTTCCGGCTGGACACACGAATAAAGGCGCTCTTTTCCAATATAATTGAACATTAAACGAGTTCTAAAATTGCGTTTATTTTAATGTAGATATATAGTATTTCAAATACATTTGAGATCTCTACAAAATTCTTTTAAATATTTCCCGGAATGTTACGAATAATGATTGTATGACTGCTTTGTGACAACTGGAATTGGAACATTTCATGTCATGTAATATTCATTGGCGGCGGCAATTTCAACCAGCTAATAGGGCGTGCGCTGAAAGTGCGCGTCCTTTTACGTTCGAGGTTCTCATGCAAGCCAAGCTTCTCGGCGCCGTTGGCGCCCTTCTCGCTACAGCGTTTCTTGCTGGTCCCGCTGCCGCCGCCGATAAGACCAAGATCGACTTCTGGTTCGGCAATTCCGGTGACATCGCAAAGCGTGTCCAGGAGCAGTGCGATCGCTTCAACCAGTCGCAGGCCGACTACGAAATCGTCTGCACCAGCCAGGGCAGCTATGACGCGTCCCTGCAGAACACCATTGCTGCCTTCCGCGCCGGCAAGCAGCCGACCATCGCCCAGGTCTCCGACGCCGGCACCCTCGACATCATGCTCTCCGGCGCCTACTACCCGGCGAACAAGCTGATGACGGACATGGGCTACACCGTCGACTGGAAGGACTACTTCTCCGGGATCTCCGGCTACTACGCGACATCGAAGGGCGAGATGTACTCCTTCCCCTTCAACTCCTCGACCGCTCTTCTCTACTGGAACAAGGACGCCTTCGCCAAGATCGGCAAGGATCATGCTCCGGCAACCTGGAAGGAAGCAGGCGAGGACCTCAAGGCTCTGAAGGATGCAGGCTATGCTTGCCCACTCGGCTTTGACATCTCCAACAATGAAGTCTGGCAGTACATCGAGCAGTTCGAAGCCGTCAACGGCGAAGCGATCGCCACGAAGAAGAACGGCTTTGAAGGTCTGGACGCCGAGCTGGTGTTCAACAAGAACCCGCTTCTCGTCAGCTACGTCAAGGATCTCAAGTCCTGGTATGACGACAAGCTTGTCGTCATCAAGAACAAGGCTGTCGGCCAGACCTTCGTCGAAGCCTTTGCCGCTGGCGATTGCCAGGTCATCCTGACCTCGGTCGGCGACCACGGCAATGTCGGCCGCACCGCCAAGCAAGGCATGAACTGGGACGTTGCCATGCTCCCGACCTACGGCGACGCAACCCGTCACAGCTCTTATGTCGGCGGCGCTTCGCTCTGGGTTCTGCAGGGTCACTCCGACGCCGAATACAAGGCTGCCGCTGCCTTCTTCAACTTCATCGCAAAGCCGGAAGAGGCTCTTACCTGGTCGACCGTTACCGGCTACATCCCGGTTCGCAACTCCGGTTTCGAATATCTGAATAAGCAGGGCTTCTACGGCAAGGCGCCTTATGCCGGCCGCGAACTCGCCATTCAGAGTCTGACCGCATCGCCCGCTGGCGATGCGGCTCCGCAGGGCATCCGCCTCGGTGGCCTGCTGCAGGTCCGCACCGAAATCGCCAATGGTCTGCAGGCAATCTTCGTCAACAATGCCGATGTCCAGGCTTCGCTCGACAGTGCTGCCGAACGCGGCAATACGCTGCTCCGTCGCTTCCAGCAGACCTACAAGAACGTTCAGCTCCCCTGATCGCTTGGATAATGAGACGCACCCGGCCCGCGTTTTGCGCGCCGGGTGCGTCTTTGTAAGTCTCCAATTGTCGCGGATGCGGACTCGCCGCGCGCGCCTAAAGCGCGCCGCAATCTTTCAGGTTCGCTCCTCGCGCTTTAGATCTATATTTTGACGCATGTTGCTACAGCAAAACTGCTGCGCGACATGCTTTAAACCAAACCAGGACGAAAACGACCACTCATGGAAAAGCGCGTCACTTTCTCCTCGACGACGATCGGACTGCTCTTCGCATTTCCGATGCTGTTGCTGATCTTCGTCTTCTTCTACTGGCCGAGTGCGCAGGCGCTCTATTGGGCGTTCACGCTCGAGCAGCCATGGGGCGGCGGTAATGCCTGGGTCGGTTTCGACAATTTCAGACAGTTGCTCACCGACCCTGTTTATTGGGACTCGATCACCCGCAGCATGATCTTCGGCTTCAGCTCGACGGCCATTGCCATGGGGCTGGCGCTGATCCTGGCGCTTTTGACAGATCGTGAACTGCGCGGCCACAAAGTCTACCGGTCGGTCTTCATCTGGCCTTACGCAATTGCCGCTCCCGCTCTCGGCCTCGCC
Source organism: Rhizobium brockwellii (assembly GCF_000769405.2). Lineage (NCBI taxonomy): Bacteria > Pseudomonadati > Pseudomonadota > Alphaproteobacteria > Hyphomicrobiales > Rhizobiaceae > Rhizobium > Rhizobium brockwellii. The sequence continues at coordinate 3,482,985 of NZ_CP053439.1, read as the reverse complement.
TTCCGCTTCATCCTGGCACCGGAGGCTGGCCTTCTGTCTGTTATCAACCACGTCTGGCCCGGCCTCTGGAATCCCGCGCTCGACGGCAAGGACGCGATGATCGCGGTCGTCGTCGCCTTCTCCTGGAAATATATCGGCTACAACTTCATCTTCTTCCTCTCGGCGCTGCAAGGCATTCCGCGCTCGCTGATCGAGGCCGCCGCAATGGACGGTTCGGGGCCGATGCGCCGTATCTGGGATATCCAGCTGCCCCTGCTGACGCCGACGCTGTTCTTCCTGCTCGTCATCAACATCACCGAGAGCTTCCAGGATTCCTTCGGTATCGTCGACATCATGACGCAGGGCGGCCCGGCGCGTGCCACCGAGCTCATGGTCTACAAGATCTATTTCGACGGCTTCAGAGGTCTCGACTATTCGGGCGCTGCAGCGCAGTCCATCATCCTGATGGTGCTCGTCGTCCTACTCACCATCTTCCAGTTCCGCTTCATCGAGCGGCGCGTGCACTACAAGTGAGGTCGCGGACATGATCGAACGCACGCCGATATTCAACTTCATCTGCTATAGCCTTCTCGCGCTCGGCATGGTGATCGCGCTTTTACCTTTCGCCGTCGTCATCATCGCGTCGACGCTTGATCTGGAGACGGTCAATCGCGTGCCGCTGCCGCTAACGCCGGGCTCGCATTTCTGGGAAAACGCTGAGACCGCCTGGGTTCGCGCCGATCTCGGCAACAAGCTGTTCCACAGCATCATCTTCGCCGCAACCGTCGGCGCCGGCAAGGTCACGCTGTCTTCCATGGCAGCCTTCTCGATCGTCTACTTCCGCTTCCGTGGCCGGTATGTGACTTTCTGGATCATCTTCATCACGCTGATGCTGCCGCTGGAAGTCCGCATCGTGCCGACCTATTCGATCGCGGCCAACGCCCTGCAGCCTTTCCAGACGATCCTCGACGTCACCGGCATAAGCTGGCTCGTTGCGCAGATCACCGGCATCCAGATCAAGCTCGAATGGGGCCTGCTGAATTCCTATCCCGGTCTCGTTCTGCCGCTGGTTGCAACCGCGACCGGCACCTTCCTCTACCGGCAGTTCTACCTGACGGTCCCGGACGAGCTTGCCGAAGCCTCGAAGATGGACGGATCGGGCCCGGTTCGATTCTTCTGGGATATCCTGCTGCCGCTTTCACGGCCGAATATGATCGCGCTCTTCACCATCATGTTCGTCTGGGCCTGGAACCAGTATCTCTGGCCGCTGCTGATCACCACCGATCCGAATTTCGGCATCGCCGTGACGCAGCTCAAGACCCTCATCCCATCTGAATTCGGTCTGCCCGACTGGAACGTCGCCATGGCCGGAACCCTGATCATTATGTCGCCGCCATTGATCCTCGTCATTCTGATGCAGCGCTGGTTCGTACGCGGCCTTATCTCCACCGAGAAGTGAAGGAGTACTCCCTTGGCACCGATCTCCATTCGTGGCGTGAAGAAAAACTACGGCAAGACCCCCGTCGTTCACGGCGTCGATCTCGACATCCAGTCGGGTGAGTTCATCGTCATCCTCGGCCCGTCCGGCTGCGGAAAGTCCACGCTGCTGCGCATGATCGCCGGCCTCGAGGAAATAACCGGTGGTGAAATCGCCATTGACGGCCGCGTCGTCAACCAGCTGGAGCCGCGCGAGCGCGGCTGTGCCATGGTGTTCCAGAACTATGCGCTTTATCCGCATATGAGCGTTGCCGAGAATATTGGCTATGCATTGAAGGTGGCCGGTGTCTCGAAGGCAGAGCGGAGCCGGCGCATCGGCGAGGTCGCCAAGGCGCTCAGCCTCGAACCCTTCCTCGAACGCCGGCCGGCCGCTCTTTCCGGCGGTCAGCGCCAGCGCGTCGCCATGGGGCGGGCGATGATCCGCGAGCCGAAGGTATTCCTCTTCGACGAGCCGCTGTCGAACCTCGACGCCAAGCTGCGCATTGCCATGCGCGCCGAAATCCGCCGCTTGCACCGCCGCCTCGGCGCCACTTCGATCTTCGTCACGCATGACCAGACCGAAGCGATGACGCTGGCCGACCGGCTGGTGGTGATGAACGGCGGCAGGGTGGAGCAGGTCGGCACGCCGGAAGAGGTCTATCATCATCCGGTCTCGCGCTTCGTTGCGGGCTTCGTCGGCACGCCGGCGATGAACCTGCTCGAGGGCACGATCAATGACGAGGGCGTCTTCGTCTACGATCAGAGCCGCAAGGTGGCGCTGCCACGCGAGCGCGCCGCACCGCTGAAAGGCAAACGCGTCGTGCTCGGCATGCGTGCCGAGGCCGCCCGGCTGGTGGCCCCGGATGCGCCAGGCGCCCTTGTCGCAACGGCCGACTTCATCGAAGAGCTCGGCGCCAGCCGCATCGTTCACGCCGATTTCGATGGGCTGCCCTTTGCCGTGGCGCTGACCGAGGCCGTGAAGGTGAAGTCGGGCGATCCGATCGGCATCGCGATCGATTACGACCAGATCCACCTCTATGCCGCCGATACCGGCCGGATCATCGAGAACGCTGTTATGAGCGGCGCAGGCGCCGTCCACGCCTAAAGCGGTCTGCGACGATCCTTTGCGATGATCTTGGCAGAGCGTTCGGCGGCTGAGGATGTCAGCCGCTTGCTCGACGGTGAATTGCTCTATCCGTGGATCGGGTCGATCCACGCGACGTCTTCCGGCTTTTCGACCGGCTCGATGTCGAGGTTGACGACGACCGGTTCCTGACCTGATCGGACGAGCACGCATTCCAGCGTCTCGTCGCGGCTGGCGTTGATCTCCTGATGCGGCACATAGGGCGGAACATAGATGAAGTCGCCGGGGCCGGCCTCGGCGGTATATTCCAGATGCTCGCCCCAGCGCATGCGGGCCTTTCCCTTGACCACGTAGATGATGCTTTCGAGATCGCCGTGATGATGGGCGCCGGTCTTGGCGTTGGCATGGATCGTCACCGTGCCGGCCCAGATCTTCTCGGCGCCGGCGCGCGCATTGTTGATCGCGGTCGCGCGATTCATGCCCGGCGTCTGCGCGGTGTTTGGATCGAGCGAATTGCCGGGTATGACCTTGACGCCATGTTCCCGCCAGTCGACATGATGATGCTCGTGGTCGCCACTCATGTCTTGCCTCCAGCTTCTATTTGATCAGTCTAGGCGGGAGCCGGGCAGCGGCCAAGTGGATTCGTCGCTGCCCGGCGGTTTCATCAGTGCGGCTGCAAGCGGCGCCGATGAGCCGCTGGATGCTGATATATCTGATTGGCACGAACATGCCGGCTGGTCGCCTCAGGCGGAATAGTTTTTGTCGAAAGCCGGAAAAGCTAGACGAAGTTGGACTGCACAATATGTCGGCACCTCGATAGCTTCTTTGCACAACGAAAGAGCCGAGCCGATGAGCCACCTTCCGCAGATCGATTACGACACCGCTTCGGAAGAGGTTCGTGCGGCGCATGACGAGGAAGTCAGGCTGCGCGGTCGCATGACCAACATGAAGCGGACGCTACTGCACTCGCCGGCCGCCCATCGTATCTATGCCGAATGGTTTACTCTGCGGGCCGAGCTCGCTCCCGCCATCAGCGACCGGGAAATCTGGATCTTCTCGCATGCGATCTCGAAGGCGGCGAAATCTAAGATCGCCATCACCTTCTTTCGCCGGGCGCTGATCAACAACGGCTTCGATCCCGACGTGCTGGAGCTTTCCGAAGAGGAGGCGCTGCTGGACGCTTTCGGTAAGGCGATCGTTACCGATTCCAGCGCCGTTCCCGCCGAAATCTGGGCGAAGCTGAAACAGCGCTACGAAACCAAGGTGCTCGTCGATCTCATCGCCTTTGCCGGCATCATGCTTGCCACCGCCGTCTTCAACAATGTCGTCGAGGTCGATTTCGACCCCGAGCTTGAAGCTTTTGCCGAAGGCAACAGTTCATCCGCATCCTGAAGTTTCAGCTATCGAGCGGCAGGATCAGCACATCGCGCGGCGGCACCTCGATGCCACTATTGCCGATATAGTCGATCGGCCAGACTGCCTGGCTTTGCGCAAGCGCTCCTTCGGCTAGCGTCACCTCGGTCTTCTGCGCCGTTCTCGTCGGATTGACGAGCCAGAGGAAGCTGCCCTTTTCCCCCTCGTGGATACGGGCGAAGAGTGCGGCATTCGACAGCGTCACATGCCGTTTCTTTCCACTCCATGCCAGCAACTCGGCGAAGAAAGCGCCATTCGCCTTCCCCTGCGTGCGGTAATAGGCGACGGAAGGATTGGTGCCGATCAGCAGCGTGCGGCCCTTGCCGTAGGTATTTTCGACGACGGCAAGACGGCCGTCGGTGAAGTGGCCGCGTCCCGTTCCGCCGGTCAGCCGATAAGACTGCAGGAAGCCGCCACCGTCGACCGCCGCGCCGTCCAGATCGAAATGGATGCGGTCGCCGATATCGGGCATGAATTCGACTTCCTCCTCGCGCGCGCCGAAGACCTCGTCGAGGCCCATGTTCGGCTGGACGGTGCCGACATGGCCGCGATCGCCGAAATAGCCGGGGCATGCCTCGGCAATCAGCGTGCCGCCGTTTTCGACCCAGGCTTTCAGGCGTTTCGCCTGTTCCGATGTGAACATGATCGGATAGGGGAAATAAAGGAAGTCATAGGCCGCGATGTCGTCGATATGCACCCAGTCCGGCTGCACGCCGTTTTCGAGGAAGGCGCGATAGGCCCCCCACATGGCCTCGGGATAGGGTTTCTCCTTGCGGTCGTGGTTCAGGAGGTAATCGAATTCCTGCGTTTCGCGAACGACGAGGATGCCGACCTCGCCGCGCAAGGGCTTTGCCTCCCAGAGGGGAGCCTGCGCCTTGTCATTTGCCCATTTCGCCATGGCGCTTGCCATGTCGGAGCGCGGCGTGCGCGAGCCGTCCATGCCGTAGGAGCCGAAAGCGCCGAAGAGCGGACCGTCGAGCAGCGGGCGCCAGCGCAGATTGATCACGCCGCGGGCGCCGCCGGCAAGCGAGGTCATACTCCAGAGGCGGATATCCTCGGGCTCGACGACGCGGCCATCCTCCTTGTCGCGGCCGATCACCTGCGGCTGCAGCCAGAGCGGCCCGCCCTGGCGTTCGGCATGCCAGAACGGCTTGCCGCGGGCGGCGGCGCGGTTGATGTCGACGCCGTACCAGTTCTTCCAGGCTTCCGACCCCTTGCGGGCCTGGATCCAGGTGAAGCCATAGACCTCGACCTTGGAGGCGGCGAGCCAGTCGTCGCAGCCGTTGGCAGCCATGTTGGGAATTGCGCCCGATATGCCGTGGGCGGCGATGGTGTTCTTCTGGTCGACGGCGCGGATCGTGTCGATGCGCCACTGCATCTGATCGTAGAAATTGTCACGTTTGAACTGCAGCCAGTCGATGCATTCGGGATAGGGCGCCATGTGCACCGGCGGCTCGATATCGTCCCATTCGGCATAGCTGTAGCGGTACCAGGCTTTTGCCAGAACCTTCAGGCTGCCGTATTTCTTTTCCAGCCATTTGCGGAAGGCCGATTTGGCATAGGGGCTGTAATCGACATCGGCGGAATAGTTGCACTCGTTCCAGACGTCATAGCCATAGATCGCCGGATGATCCTTATAGCGGGTGGCAAGCGCAGTCAGGAACTTGCCCGCCGCTTCCTTCACTTCGGGGCAGTTCAGCGTCAGGGCGCCGGCGCCGCCACCATTGTTGGAGAAACCGCCGGTCGCCGACGAGACGCCCATATAGGAACCGAGTTTGGTGCCGTCGGCATTAACCTGCAATGCATGAGCGTATTTGCGCACCGCCCAGTCGGGCACCGCATGGATCAACTCGGCGATAACGGTCCTGATGCCGTTTGCGGCGGCAAGGTCCATCTGACGATCATATTCCTCCCAGTCGTAGACGCCGGGGGCGGTTTCGATCGCGCTCCACATGAACCAGTGGCGGAAGATGTTGAGGCCGTCTTGCCCTGCGGTGGCGTAGTCGCGTTCCCAATCTTCGCGGGGCGGGTTGGACTTGCGGAAATAGACGGCGCCGTAGGGCAATTGGATATCTTTGTTGAGCATTGTCCTGTCCTTCTCTATCGATGTCCGGACATGGCTTCGCCGTCCGGAAAGAAGGCTCCGGCGGTCGGCAATCGAAGATGTCGTCCGGCTGTTCTAAAAAGCGTTGATCTAGCGCGGTCCTCCGGCGAGGAGTTCCAGGGTGCGGATGAGGGCGGAATGGTCGCGTTCGCCGTCGCCATTGGCGATCGCGGCATTCATCAGCTGCTGCGTGGCGGCCGTGTTCGGCAGCGACAGATCGAGTGCGCGGGCGGCATCGACGGCAAGCGTCATGTCCTTGCGATGCAGGCGGATGCGAAAGCCTGGCTCGAAGGTCTCCTTGACCATGCGCTCGCCGTGCACTTCGAGGATGCGCGAGGCGGCAAAGCCGCCCATCAGTGCTGCGCGCACCTTTTCCGGATCGGCGCCGGCCTTCCTGGCAAAGAGCAGTGCTTCGGCAACCGCCTCGATCGTCAGGCCGACGATAATCTGGTTGGCGACCTTGGCCGTCTGCCCGTCGCCGCTACCGCCGACATGGGTGATGTTCTTACCCATCTTCTCGAAAAGCGGCTTGGCGCGTTCGAAAATCTGCTCCTTGCCGCCGACCATGATCGTCAGCGAAGCGGCCTTGGCGCCAACCTCACCGCCGGAAACCGGGGCATCGAGATAATCGCAGCCGAGTGCCTCGATGCGCTTGGCGAAAGTCTTGGTGGCGACCGGCGAGATCGAGCTCATGTCGATAACCAGCTTGCCCTGGGAAAGGCCGGCGGCGACGCCGTCTTCGCCGAACAGAACCGCCTCGACATCTGATGTATCCGGCAGCATCAGGATGACGATGTCGGAAGCGTGCGCCACCGCCCTGGCGCTTGTTGCGGCTTTGCCGCCCTTGTCGACAAGATGCTGCGAGGTTTCCTTCACGCGGCTCAGATGCAGTGTGTGGCTGGCGTCGATCAGGTGTTCCGCCATCGGGCGGCCCATGACGCCCAGTCCTATAAATCCGATGTTCATGCTGTCCTCGCTGACGTCAGATAAGGTTTCATCCAGCCGAGGCCTTCGCTGGTGCCGGATTTCGGCTTGTACTCGCAACCCACCCAGCCGTCGTAGCCGAGGCGATCGAGCTCGGAGAGGATGAAACTGTAATTGATCTCACCGGTGCCGGGTTCGCTCCGGCCGGGATTGTCAGCGATCTGGACATGGGCAATCTTCTCCTTCAGCCGGATGAAGGTGGGGATCAGGTCGCCCTGCATGATCTGCATGTGGTAGAAATCATACTGGATGTAGAGATTGTCCGAGCCGACCCGGTCGAGAATGCGTTCGGCATCAGCGGTGGTCGACAGGAAGAAGCCGGGAATATCGCGCAGATTGATCGGCTCGACCAACAGCCTGACGGCGGCGTCGGCACAACGCTTTGCAGCATATTTCAGATTGTCGACCAGCACATTTTCCAGCGTTTGAAGGTTCGCACCCTTCGGTACCAGGCCGGAGATGACATTCACCTGTGGGCAATCGAGCGCTGCGGCATAGTCGAGAGCCTGCGCGACCCCGTTGCGGAACTCCTCTACGCGCCCCGGCAGACAGGCGATGCCGCGCTCGCCGCCGGCCCAGTCGCCTGATGGCACGTTGAAGAGCGCCTGTTTCAGGCCGCTCGCCTTCAGCGCCTCAGCGACCTTCTCCTTCGGTTCGGCATAGGGGCCGAGATATTCGAGGGCGCCGAAGCCGTCCTTTGCGGCTGCCTTGAAACGGTCGAGAAAGGGCAGGTCCTGGTAGAGGAAGGAAAGGTTGGCGGAAAATTTTGGCACGGGATCGTCCTTAAATATTGGCAGGCGCGACGAAACGATGCCGGTGCAGCATGCGCTTGTCGCGGGGGTCGGGATTGGGAACGGCGGATATGAGGCTCTTGGTATAGGCCTCCTCGGGAGCGGTGCAGATCTGTTCGGCCTCGCCGAGTTCGACGATTTTGCCGCGATGCATGACGGCGACGCGATCGCAGAAATAACGCACAACCGAAATGTCGTGCGAAATGAAGATGAAGCTCAGGTTCAGCCGTTGGCGAATATCGAGCAGCAGGTCGAGGATCTGGCTGCGGATGGAGACGTCGAGTGCCGACGTTGCCTCGTCGGCGATGATGATGCGCGGATCGAGCGCAAGGGCGCGGGCGATGCCGATGCGCTGGCGCTGGCCGCCGGAGAAGGCATGCGGATAACGCTCCATGCCCATCGGATCGAGGCCGACCAGACGCATCAGCTCGGCGACGCGTTCCTCCAGCGCCTTGCCCTTGGCCAGCCCGTTGACAACAAGCGGATCGCCGATCACCTCCTTGACGGTCATGCGCGGATTGAGCGAGGCGAAGGGGTCCTGGAAGACCAGACGGACTTCGCGGTGGAAGGTGCGGAGTTCGCGCTTGGTGAGTTTCGTGACGTCGATCTCGCTACCGTCCTTGCCGCGATAGCTGATGCTGCCCGATGTCGGCTCGACGGTGCGCAGGATGAGCCGGCCGAGCGTCGTCTTGCCGGAACCGCTTTCACCGACAATGCCGAGGTTTTCGCCGGGATAGAGATCGAAGCTGGCGTCGTCGACGGCGCGCAGCGTATTGGCCTTGCCGTGCCAACCGTAGATCTTGCCAAGATTGCGGACGGACAGGATCGGCTGCGGCGCATCCGGCGACAGCGCCACGGCCGGCAGCCGCCCTTCGACATGGTGGGTCAGCTTGACCGTCGAGGCCAGCAGTTGGCGGGTATAGGGATGCTCGGCGGCATGGTAAATCGCATCCACCGGTCCGTGCTCGACGATGCGACCGAAGCGCATGACGGCAACATCATCAGCCACTTCTGCGACGATCCCCATGTCATGGGTGATGAGCAGCATGGCCATCCCGCGTTCGACCTGCAACCGCTTGATCAGGTCAAGGATTTCGGCCTGGGTGGTGACGTCGAGCGCCGTCGTCGGTTCGTCGGCGATGAGAATGTCGGGATTGCCGGCAAGTGCCATGGCGATCATGGCGCGCTGGCGCATGCCGCCGGAGAACTCGAAGGTGTAGCGGTCGGCCATCTTGTCCGGGTTCGGAATTTCGACCTGGCGCAGCAGTTCGATGGTCCTTTCGCGGGCGGCACGCTGATCGAGATTGCTGTGCAGGCGCACGGCCTCGATGATCTGCGAGCCAATGGTATGGACCGGTGACAGCGAGCTCATCGGCTCCTGGAAGATCAGGCCGATACGACGGCCGCGGATGGCGCGCATCGCCCGGTCTGACGGTTTCAGCGCGGCGATATCGGTGATGCCGTTACTCCCGGTGACCCCGTCGCCGTTGTTGAGCAGGATGCGGCCGGAAACGATGCTGCCGGGGCTGTCGACGATCTGCAGGAGCGAGCGGGCGGTGACGCTCTTACCGGAGCCGCTTTCGCCGACGAGACAGAGCGTCTGACCGCGTTTCAGCTCGAAGCTGACATTTTCGACGGCGTGCAGGATGTGGGTGCGCAGCCTGAAATCGATCGAAAGGTTTTCGACGGAGAGAACGACGTCGTCTGAAAGATCGGTCATGGTTTCCTCCTCAATTGTCGTAGGGGTCGGCGGCATCGCGGAGGCCGTCGCCGAAGAAATTGAAGGACAGGACGGCGACGACGACCGCGAGCGACGGCCAGATCAACAGCCACGGCGCGGTCGCGACGGTGCGGATGTTCTGGGCGTCCTGCAGCAGCACGCCCCAGCTGACGACCGGTGGTTTGAGACCGATGCCGAGGAAGGAAAGCGAGGTTTCGGCGACGATCATGGTCGGCACGGCCAGTGTCACGACCGCAAGGATGTGGCTCGTCAGCGACGGCAGGATGTGGCGGAAGATCAGCCGTGCTTCGCTCGATCCGTCGAGCCGGGCGGCGACGACGAAATCCTCGCTGCGCAGCGCCAGGAACCTGCCGCGCACCTCTCGCGCGAGGCTGGTCCAGCCGAGCAGCGAGACGATAATCGTTATAACGAAATAGACATTGACCGGCGACCATGTCAGCGGGATCGCCGCCGCCAGGCCGAGCCATAGGGGGATGGTCGGCATGGCGCTGACGACCTCGATGACGCGCTGGATCAGCGTATCGACCCAGCCGCCGTAGAAGCCGGAGATGGATCCGAGCACGACGCCCAGGATCAGCGACATGGCGACGCCGACGAGGCCGATCGACATGGATACGCGGGTGCCGTAGACGAGGCGCGAGAAGACGTCGCGGCCGAGCCGGTCGGCACCGAGCAGATACATCGGGTCGTTCTGGTTGAGGGGGCCGATCAGGTGGCGGTTCATCGGGATCAGGCCCCAGAGATCGTAGGCCGCGCCTTTGACGAAGAAGCCGATCGGGACGACCTTGGTGTCGTCGACGACGAAGGTGCGGCGCAGCGCCACCTTGTCGATCTCGACCTTGTAGCCCTTCACATGGAAATTGAACTCCGAGCTGCCGTCCGGTTTTTCGACGAAGAAGCTGAAGCCCTGCGGCGGAGCATAGGTATATTGCGGCCGCGAGGTCATCGGCAAAGCCGGTGCCAGGAATTCGGCGAAGAGACCGACCAGATAGAGGAAGAGAATGATTGCCCCGGCCACCATCGCCACCTTCTGGCGGACCAGTTTGCCGGCGACCAGCCGCCAGGGGCCGATCGCGGCGGTCGAGACGGTCTTGCCCTGTTTCAGCGGGCTGATCGAGGGGCCATCGGCAACAGTGTGAAGCGGACCAGCGTGGTTTCCGAAGGTTTCGTGCGTGCTCATCGCATTCCCCTCAATTGAACCGGATGCGCGGATCGAGCAGCGCCAGCAGCAGATCCGACAGCAGCATGCCGACAAGGGTCAGCGCGCTCAAAAGCAGGATGAAACTGCCGGCGAGATACATGTCCTGCGAGATCAGCGCGCGGAAAAGCAGGGGACCTGCGGTCGGAAGGTTCAGCACGATGGCGGTGATCGTCACGCCGGAGACGAGATGCGGCAGCACCCAGCCGATCGCCGAGACGAAGGGATTGAGGGCGATTCTGACCGGATATTTCAAGATGACCTTGTATTCCGGCAGTCCCTTGGCGCGGGCGGTGACGACATAGGGCTTATGCAGTTCGTCGGTCAGGTTGGCGCGCAGGATGCGGATCATCGCTGCCGTTCCGGATGCGCCGATGATGATGATCGGGATCCAGAGATGGGCGAGGAAATCGCCGACCTTGGCGAGGCTCCAGGGCGCCTCGGCATATTCCGGCGAGATCAGCCCGCCGACGCTCTGGCCGAGATATTTATAGGCGACGTACATCAGCGTCAGCGCCAGGATGAAGTTCGGCACGGCAAGGCCGATGAAGCCGAGAAAGGTGAAGACGTGGTCGCCGATGGAGTGGCGGCGGACAGCGGAATAGATGCCGATCGGCAAAGCCACGATCCAGACGAAGAGCAGGCTCAAGAGCGAGATTACTAGCGTCGAGCCCATGCGCGCCCAGATCAGCCCGGAGACGGGCTGGCCCCACTCGAAGGAGTAGCCGAAGTCGCCGCGGCTGACGATGCCCCAGATCCATTTCAGATATTGCACATAGAAGGGGTCGTCGAAGCCGTAGATTTCCTTCAGCCGCTCGATCTGCGCGGGATCGACGGTCTGGCCGCTGTCGCTCATGGTGGCGATCATCGACGTCAGATAGTCACCCGGCGGCAGCTGAATGATCAGGAACGAGATCAGCGACATGCCAAACAAGGTCGGGATCATGTAGAGCACGCGCTTGAAGATATAGCCAAGCATCGAAACGTTTCTCCTCCCGTCGGGAACGCTGTGACGCGCTTCCCCCGGATCTTCACCCGCCTTCGGCCCTCCAGGCCGAAAGCGCTCCTTCGTCGCGTATCACCTCATTTCCAGGTGAGATGCAGGACCTCCAGCCGATCGATACCAGGCACCTCCACCTGGGCGCGGCCATTCCCGAAGCTGAAGCTTGCGGCGCGGTCGGCTACGACGAGCCATGCCTTCGCCACCGATCGGCCCTCCGGAATCTCCACCGAAACGGTCTGCGCTGCCAGGGGGTAATTGTCGCGGATCGGACCTTTCATCATCATCGGATTGTTGAGGTTGAAGAGGCTGAGCGCCAGGCCCTCACCGTTTTCGCGCAACGCCAGATCGACGACGCCCTTGCCTTTGACGGTGACGCGCGGCGTCTTGCCGAGTGCCCAATGGACGGCGTTGGCGATGAGACGGGCGTGGTCAACGGCAAAGACCTCCCAGAAGATCTCGCCGATATTCCAGGGAATATAGACCGTGCGGCCACCCTTGCCGGTTTCGCGGGCGATGACGGCAGCACCTTTCGGCTCTTCACGCGGATAGACCTCTTCCATCGGCAGATCGGGAAAATCGGGGACATAGAGGAAGGGCGTCTTGGCATCGGCCGACGGTTCGGCGTGGATCAGGCGGGTGCCGCCCATGATGCGTTCGGCGCCGTCGAAATCCCGATTGATCGGGTGATCGCCGGAAAGGGCGACATAGGTGTTCTTGACGATGCCGCGCGGGCCGGAGACGTATCTGGCGCCGAGCACGTCGGCCAGGCCGAAGTCGGCACGCCTCTTGCCGAATTCGTCACGCAGCGAGGTCTCATAAGAGGCAATCACGCTGCCGCCACCATCGACATAGGCGCGGATCGCGGCGTTCTGCGCATCCGAAAGGCAGGAGGCGTTGGCGAGAATGATCAGCTTGAAGCGATCGAGGTTTTCCTCGGTCAGCACCTGGTCCGAGAGCAGCTCGAAGGGCAGCCGGGCTTCGACGAGGGCGTGATAGAGACCGAGATCGTGCTTCTCGGCGGAATGCCGCTCTTCCGGCGCCCAGTGGCGCAGCGTTGTCGATGGATCGATGACGGCGATTTCAGCGGTCGGCTTCATGCTTTCCAGCACCGGCTCTACGGCTGCCTGCAGGCCGAAGGCGTCGGCCACCGGCTCGACCCAGCGTTTGTCGGGCACGACACCGTTGAACTTGGTGAACCAGGCGTAGAGGCCGTGGGCGGTGCCGTCATTGATCCAGAGCTGCATCTCCTCACCCGAGGTGACGGCATCCTTCCAGCGATATTCCTCCTCTGGGCCGATCGAGGTGATCAGCACGACCGGGCGGTCGGGGAAGGTGGCGCGGATGCGCTTGCCGTTGCGGCCAGCCGACCAGCCGAGCTCGAGGCCCTTGCGGCCCTGATGGTCGACGACGAGGAAGGGGCAGTGCCTGGCGATGACCGAGAGGTCGAATTCCATCAGCGACGCGCCGCCCATGTTCGGAATGAAGCTCGCATGCGGGCGGATCGCTTTGACGGCATCGTCCCATTGCGCGATCATGTCTGTCAGCACGCGGCGGCGCCATTGCACCCAAGCCTGCCAGGCCGGATCCTCGGCATCGGGTTTTACCGGCAGGGCGTGGCCGGACATATCCTTGAAGCGGCGGGCGCTGTCTTCGCTATAATCGACGCCGTGGCCCTGCCAGCGATTGGCGAAGACCGCATCGATATCGTATTTGCGGACGATCTCCTTGACCACCTCAGGCATGAAGATGCTGTTGTAGTCGCCATAGGCATTGGTGACCCAGACATCGGGATAGGCCCAGTGGCGGCGCGGCGTGCCGTCGGCATTGATCATCACCCATTCCGGATGGGCTTTGGCGGCATCGTCATGGATCGCATGCGGGTCGACGCGGGCCATGACATGCATGTCGAGCTTGCGGGCGGCGTCGACGAGCGCGCCGAAGATATCCTTGTCGCCGAGATATTTGCTCACATAGTGGTAGGGCACGTCGCTCGGATAATAGGCGATATAGCCGCCGGCGCTGAGGCAGACCGCGTTCGATTTGGTGCGTTTGAAGACATCGATCCAGAATGCCGGGTCGTATTTCTCCGGGTCGTCTTCCACGAAGGTCAGCTGGGTCCATCGGGTCGCGGTCTTGAACCAGTCCGGCGTCCTCAGCGTGTGGGTGTTCTGTTTTCTGGCGTCGAGCATCGTCTTCATCCAATCATTGGCAAAAGAAGGGCCTCGGCGCCAACCGGAGAGGCCGGCGCCTGGTATGGCTCATGAGGTTGAAGGCCATCAGGCCTTGTAGAACTGCTCCGGCATGGTCGGAGCGGGCGTCGGCCAGCCGAAGGAGTTCGGCATGATCTTGGTGATGTTCTTCATGTTATTCTTGACGATGCCGTAGCCATCAGGCGGCAGCGAGATGCCGAAGACATAAAAATTGTCGGCGGCGCCTTGCAGGATCTGCTTCATGACCTCGCGCTGGCCTGATGCGTCGGAGGTCGCCTTCAGCTTGTCGTAGAGCGCAAGCTGGTTCTTCGTGCTTTCCGGCGGTTCCTCGGCATTGGCATTGGCGCGGTCGCGATACCAGAGCTGCCAAGCCGGGGCATACATGGCGTTGGCATCGGTCGGCACGTAATAGCGCGGGTCGAGCATGGCAGCGACGCCGCCATTTGCGCCGAACTGGTGGGCGGTTGCGTCGAAATCACGGCCCTGGCGGACGCGCGTCTCCCAGAGCGAACGGTCCATCGAGCGCATCTGCGCATCGATGCCGACCGCCTGGAACATCGGAATGACAAGTTGGAAGAGATCGAGGAAGACGGCGCGCGCCTGGTCGATCTCGAAGATGATCGTCAGGCGGCGGCCTTTTTCGTCGAGGCGGAAGTTCTGGTCGTCGCGCTTCGGCACGAGCTGGTCGAGCATGGCATTCGCCTTGTCGACGTCATAGGCCGTGAACTGCGTGGCGAGCTGCTCGTTGTAAAGCGGATCTTCCTTCTTGATCGACGGCTGAGCAGGTGCGCCCTGGCCAACGAGCACCGCATCGATCAGCGACTGCCGGTCGAGTGCTGTCGAGAGTGCCGCGCGGAAATCCTTGTTTCGGAAGAGCTTCCGCTTGGTCTCGTCATTGTGGTTCAGGTTGAAGATGAAATTCATCACATTGGCTTCGGTCGAGGTCAGTGTGTAGAAATCATAGCCGCCCTGCTCACGCGCATCGTAGAGAACCGACTTGTTGTTCGGTGTGGCGATATACTGGTCCATCAGGTCGACTTCGCCCTGCATGGCCTTCAGCAATAGAACCTGCGGGTCGGCGACCATCTGGTAGACGATACGGTCCATATAGGGCAGCTGGTTGCCCTCGGTGTCGACCTTCCAATAGTAGGGATTGCGCTCGGCAACGGCGCGTTCGGTGTTTTCGCCGGGCGCTATCGTGAACATCCAGGCATGGACGCAGGGCTTCTTCGAGGAGTTGAGGAAGAAGGCATTGTCGTCCTGGAAACCGGCGGCAGCTTGGAAGGAGGCGATCCAGCTTTCGAAGCCGCGTTGCTTGGCGAGTTCATCGGCCTTCGGATTGTGGTCGATGTGGAACTGCTCCAGATAATGCTTCGGCGTGCGCGTCGTCTGGTCGTTGTTTGCCCAGGCGACCTGCAGCGGGAACAGGCCGTTCGGCTTGTCGAAGATGACCTTGAAGGTCTGTTCGTCGACGATCTCCAGCTTGGCCGGCTTGCCGCCAGACTTCCAATGATCCTGACCGACGAAGGCGACGCGCTTGTCGGTGAAAACGGTGTCGTACCAGAACTTGATGTCGGCGGTGGTGTAGGGATGGCCGTCCGACCATTTCATGCCCTTGCGCAGGCGGATCGTATAGACCTTGGAGTCGGCATCGCCCTCGAAGGACTCGGCGACGTTCAACGTCACGCCAGACCAGTCGGGCGTATAGCGCAGCAGCGGCTCGTAGGCCTGGTAGCGGAACAGCATCGACAGCGACCCGCCGCCGACCAGCGCCATGTTCCAGTCGCCGCCGTATTTGCCGACGCTTTCGACTGGTTTGACGACGAGCGGATTTTCAGGAAGCCGGTCCTTCAGACCCGGCAGGGCGCCGCTCGACACCTTCGTTTTCAGAATATCCGCTTCCTTGAAGTCAGCGGCGAAAACCGGCAGGGCCGGCAATATCAGGGCGGCCGACGTCCCGGCCAGAAACGCACGTCGTTTCAGCTTGATCATAGGGGATCTCCTCCAAAAACCGTGCCCTTATTCATTATTTTGCTATTGGGCTTGGGATGAGGGAAAGATTACATTTGGATATTGTTAGGTAAAGCGTTATGTTTTCGTTAGTGCGAAAATTTGCTTTTGGGATGCGGTTGATATAGCCAGCGTCCCATCAACCGAATGTAGGGGTGCCAGGTGGGAAGCAGAGGCCGGGTTACATTGCAGACCATCGCAAGGGAGGTCGGCCTGTCGAAATATGCGGTGTCGCGCTCGCTTGCCGGCAAGAGCGGCGTCAGCGAGGAAACGCGCGCGCTGATCCGCGAGACGGCGCAGCGCCTTGGCTATACCAAGCCCGCTGGGCAGGGTGGTGCGGGCGAGGTCGCGGTTGTCTTTCACGATCTCGATGCCGTTAACAGTGAGCTCTATATGCAAGTGCAGAACGGTGTGCAGCGCGAGGCTCATCTGCTTGGTATGACGCTGCGGGTACGCTGGACCCATGATTCGGGCCAGTTGGAAGAGCTGGCGCGCACCTGCGACGGGCTGATGCTCGTCGGTCCGCATGCCCGTGAGGCAGTGGCGGCGGTGAGTGCCACCGGCGTTCCGATCGTGCGTTTCGGCTGGGTCGATGCGCTCGAACAGATCGACCATGTGGGTGGCACCGACCATGAGGCAGGGCAGGCGGTGGTGGAGTATCTGGTCGGGCTCGGCCATCGGTCCATTGTTTACGTCTATGGCATGCCGGGCCTGCGGGGACGCCAAGAGCGGCACTACGGCGCCCGCGAAGTCGCCGAACGTTATCCTGACGTTGCGCTTCATGTTATGCAGTTCGACGAAGAGAATGGCTTCAGAGCGGCCTTCCGAGCGCTCGTGGAAAAAGGCATCCAGCCGACGGCTTTTTTCTGCGCCCATGACGGGCTGGCACTGACCGTGGTTTCCGAGTTGCTCGGTCAGGGATACCGCATTCCCGACGATATTTCGGTCGTCGGGTTCGGCGACTACTCGCCCGCAACGCAGATCTCGCCGGCGCTGACGACGGTGAGGATGGAGGGGCAGGAATGCGGGGCGGTCGGGCTGCGGCTCTTGCTCGAGCGCATCGAGAATCCACGCCTGCCCGGAATGCCGGCGCGGCGCATCATGATTGCCTCCCGCATTATCGAGCGCCGCTCGGCCGGACCCTGCAAGGCGGCGGCGAGCGTCGATGCCGCCGAGGTTTAACCGCCGAGCGAAGCAATCGCAGCCTTGACTGCGTCCGCGCCGGACTTGGTCGGCCGGTATTCCAGACCGACGGCGCCGTCGTAACCGTTGGCAAAGATCCAGCCGAGGCGTCGGGCAAGGTCGATATCGCCGGAGCCCGGTTCGTTGCGGCCGGGGTGATCGGCGACATGGACGTGGATGATACGGTCGAGACGGCCGTTCAGTACCTCCTCGGTGCGCTCGTCCATCACGGCGGAATGGTAGATGTCGTAGACGATACCGATCTCGGGGCGAGCGACGTCATCGATGATGTCGAGACCTTCGCGGGTCGAATCGAGGAAATAGCCGACATGGTCGATGCGGATGTTGAGCGGCTCGACGCCGAGGCGGACACCGCTGCCTTTGAGGATATCGGCGCCGGCTCTCAGCGTTTCGGTGAGTGCCCTGCGCTGTTCTTTGCGGGTCAAGCCTGGGAGATCGTCGCCCGCCTGGGCAATCAGCACTGGCGCGCCGAGACGCTTCGCGACACTGACGGATTCGGCAAGGCCTTTCAGCCAGGCCTGCCGGTTGGCGGCGTCGGTCAGCGCGATCATCGGTTCGGCGACGAGGCTGGTGACGGCAAGGCCGGTTTCCTTCAGCGCCGCCTCGATTGCGTCCAGATCCTTGTCGGTCCAGCGCCAGAATTCGATCGCCGTCAGGCCGGCCGCATGGGCGCGGCGGATGCGATCGGGAAAGCTGTCGCCCTCTTCGGCAAACAGCCACTCTATGCAGGCTGAATAACGTCGCATGAAAACTCCTCCCATCCTGTTGATGCAGGCATGCGACAGATTGGAGACTGCCGCAAGAGGAGTTCAGGCGCTTGACGCCCGGGTTCATTGGCGGAACACTCGGCAATCAGGCCGGAATCTCCGGCCGTTTGCGGAGGAAGACATGGATCTCGGATTGAAGGGAAAGATTGCCGTCATAACAGGTGCGTCGGTCGGCATCGGGCTGGCAATCGCCGAAGGACTGGCGGCTGAGGGCGCCGACCTCGTGCTGGCAGCGCGCGGCGGCGAACGGCTCGAGGCGGAAGCCGCCCGTATCGCCAAGACGTACGGCGTCAGCGCCACCGCTGTCGCGGCCGATGTGGCGACGGTTGCGGGAACCGAGGCGATCATTGCGGCGGCGGCCGAAAAAGGCGGCGCCGATATCCTCATCAACAATGCCGGCACCGGCTCGAACGAGACGGTGATGGAGGCGCCCGACGAGAAGTGGCAGGACTATTGGGACTTGCATGTGATGGCCGCCGTGCGGCTGGCGCGCGGCATCGCGCCGCAGATGAAGGAGCGCGGCGGCGGTGTGATCCTGCACAACGCCTCGATCTGTGCCGTTCAACCACTCTGGTACGAGCCGATCTACAATGTCAGCAAGTCGGCGCTGATGATGTTTTCGAAGACGCTCTCGACCGAGCTCATCAAGGACAATATCCGTGTCAACTGCGTCAATGCCGGTCTGATCCTGACGCCCGACTGGATCAAGACCGCAAAACAATTGACGGCCGAGACTGGCGGGAACTGGGAAGGCTACCTGCAGAGCGTCGCCAATGAGCACGCCGCCTCTAAACGCTTCGGCACGCCGGAGGAACTGGCAAACGTCTTCGTCTTCCTGAGTTCAGAGCGCGCGAGCTATTGCATCGGCTCGACCTATTTCGTCGATGGCGGCATGCTGAAGACGATCTGACCGAGACGGCAGGGCGCGCGGCGGCCGGTCTTTCTCGATGCTGCCGGCGTTTCTGTGGACGTTGCCGATACAAGCTATAAATAATAGCTATTTTGTTGTATGTTCACGCTTTTGACGCTATTTGCCTGCTATTGGCAGGATAAATACTGCAATTTCTACAGGGCGACGACGATGTTGACGAAAAAGGGAAAATACGGGCTGAAGGCGCTGGTCGACTTGGCGCGGCTGGCGCCGGGCGAGACTGCCTTCATCAATGACATCGCGGCCCGCAACAATATCCCGAAGAAGTTTCTCGATACGATCCTGCTGGAACTGCGCAATGTCGGCATCCTGCGCTCTAAAAAGGGACCGGGCGGCGGCTATTCTTTGTCGCGGCCGGCAACTGAAATCCGCATCGGCCATGTCATTCGCACGCTTGACGGGCCGTTGGCGCCGATCCGCTGCGCCAGCCGTACGGCTTACGA
Organism: Rhizobium brockwellii; assembly: GCF_000769405.2. Taxonomy (NCBI): domain Bacteria; kingdom Pseudomonadati; phylum Pseudomonadota; class Alphaproteobacteria; order Hyphomicrobiales; family Rhizobiaceae; genus Rhizobium; species Rhizobium brockwellii. Next base: position 3,463,648 of record NZ_CP053439.1, on the reverse strand, counting down.
GGCCTGCGACGACTGCGCCGATCCCGAGACCTGTCAGGTGCGGCGCTCGATGACCGATGTTCGGGACGCGATCGCCGCCATTCTCGACAACATGACTCTCGAGCAATTCGTCGCCGATGGCGGCAGCATCGACGGCGCCAAGGAAGAATTCCCGATCTCCGCCGCCAGCTGATTAGGCGCCGCCGGCCTTCGACATATATTCGCCCGCGGTGTGCACCAGCTTATCCCGCGGCAGCGATAGCGCATGAATGCGGGCATTGCGCCAATGGCGGTCGAGATTGAGGCCGATGCCGGCCGATGTTTCCCCTGCAAGTTCGAACAACGCGTTTGCGGTGGCAAGCGCCGTTTCCCCGGCAAGGATTGCGGCCGCCGAGGCGGAAAAATGCGCGTCCGCCATCGCAGCCTCCACAGGATTGACCTGGGCAGTGTCGAGTTTGCGGCCAGCCCGTTCCAAGGCGGCCGCCGCCATTTCGATACGGATGGCGCGTTCGCCGATCCGGGGAAGGACGCTGGTGCTGCGATCGCCAATTGCGATCATGAGGTCGCTCCATGCGGCCCGGGCGATGCCCAGGCTGACGCCCGCCTTGAGCAGCAGACCGAGCGAGATGGCGGTCGAATGTCCGGACGAGGGGGCAGGGGCAATCGCATCGGCATTGACATGAAGCGTGGCGACGATCGCCGTCGCCGAGCCATTGGTGCGCTGGCCGAAGCCGTCCCAATCGTCGACCACCTGCACGCCTTCCTCAGCGCGTGCGAGATAGAGCGTCACCGGGCGGCTGGGCGGGGCGGTGGCGGCAGCGGCGATCCAGTCGGCGAAGAGTATACCGGGCACTTGGCGCGTGCGCCCGCTCAGGCGGTAGCCCGGACCTTCGGCGGTCAGTTCGGCCCCGTCGGTGAAGGCGGCGCCGGCGAAGCGGTCGCCGAGCAGCACGCGGGCAAACAGCGATGCCTTCAAATCCTCGGCAGCCTGGGTGCGGAGCGTTTCCAGCGCAGAAAAATGACTTTCCAGCGTCTCGCCGATCGAAGCATCGCCCTCGGCGATGATTGCAACGATTTCGGCAAGCAGGGCGTTCGACATATCGAGCCCTTCATGGTCTGGCGGAACAGCAATTGCCGTCAGCCCCGATACCGACAGCGCGTCAAGCTCGGCAAAGGGCAGGATGCGGTTGATATCCCGTTCGCTCGCCTGATGCCGGAATGCGGCGGCGAGGTCGCGGGCCGTGGATATCGCCTCCTCTTCGCTTTCGATGCGATGCGCGGGTGGCCTCAGGCTCTGATGAAACTGCGATACCGTTCCCATCGGTCACTCTTTTCTCTATGGATATAGGAGTGAGGGATTGCCCCTCAAATGATAAGGCCGGTTTTTCTACAAAACCAGAATGGTTTGGATTTTCTTACCAGCTTGATTGCCCTGTTCTCCACGCTACTTACGGTAAAGTGGGGCTTCCTTAATCGAGAAGTATGATGAGCGACTCTCGTGCTCGCAACAGCGAGGTTTCGAAAATGGCGCGCCAGCCGAGACCGCGCCTGACGCTGGATATTGCCGCTATCCCAACCTATGCGATCGGCGATATTCACGGTCGGTACGATCTGCTCGTGAAAGCCGAGGCGGCGATCCTGCGCGATGGCGGGCAGTTGCCCGGGCGTAAATTGATCGTGACGCTCGGCGACTATATCGACCGCGGCCCTGAATCGGCACAGGTCATCACCCATCTGATGGAGCCTCCGCCTGATGGATTCGACCGTATCTGCCTTGCCGGCAATCACGAAGTCGCCATGCTCGACTATATCGATGGCTGGATCTCCTATGACGATTGGATGCAGATGGGGTCGGCGGAGCTGCTGAAATCCTATGGCCTCGATCCGGAGCATCTACCGCTGGTCTTTCCCTCCGGCGCGAAGCTCGATGCCTTCATCCGCCAGTCGCTGCCGCGCACGCATATCGATTTCATGCGGGCGATGCCTGTCCTGCTGGAGACCCCGAGCGTGATTTTCGTGCATGCCGGCATCAATCCGAAGCTGCGGCTCAGTGAGCAGACGGACGAGGATCTGGTCATCATCCGCCAGCGGTTTCTCGAAAGCCGGGTGCCGTTGCCGAAACTCGTCGTTCACGGTCATACGCCGAACGATGAACCCGACATACGGCCAAAGCGGCTCAATCTCGATACGCGCGCCTATCGCAGCGGCAAGCTCACCGTCGCCCGCCTGTGGCAAGGCCAAGTGCATCTGTTTTCGACCTGACTTCCGTTTCCTCGGCCGGTGGGGTCGTGTCAGACGACCCCTTCCTCGACCGGCTCCGTCTTCGCTGGCTCTACAGTAGCCGGCCGCTTGCGGCGCCAGCCGCGCAGCACGACATAGAAGACCGGCGTCAGAAACAGGCCGAAGATCGTCACGCCGAGCATGCCCGAGAAGACGGCGGTGCCGAGCGACTGGCGCATTTCGGCGCCGGGGCCGGTGGCGATCGCAAGCGGCAGAACACCGAAGATGAAGGCGAATGCCGTCATCAGGATCGGGCGCAGGCGAAGACGGCTGGCCTCGATGGCCGCCTCCACCGGCGATTTGCCCTCGTCTTCCGCCTGCCTGGCGAACTCGACGATCAGAATGGCGTTCTTGGCCGCAAGGCCGATCAGAACGATCAGGCCGATCTGCGTCATGACATTGTTGTCCATTCCCCTCAGCGAGACCCCGATCAGCGCCGCAAGCACCGCAAGCGGGACGATGAGAATGATCGCCAGCGGCAGAACCCAGCTTTCATATTGCGCCGCCAGCGCCAGGAAGACGAAGACGACGGACAGGGCAAAGATGTAGATGGCGGTGTTGCCGGTGTGGGTCTCCTGATAGGCGAGTTCCGTCCATTCGAAGGTCGTCCCCTGCGGCAGGATCTTCGCTGCTAAGGCCTCCATCTTGGCAATGGCATCGCCCGTCGACGTGCCCGGCGTCGGATTGCCCTGAAGCGGCACTGAGACGTACATGTTGTAACGCTGGACAAGCGCCGGGCCGCTGGCATCCTGGATATCCATCAAGGTTCCAAGCGGAACCAGCGCGCCGGTCGCCGACCGGACCTTCAGGGCGAGGATGTCTTCCTTGTCCATGCGGTATTGTCGGTCGGCCTGGGCGCGAACCTGGTAAACGCGGCCGAACGCATTGAAATCGTTCACATAAGCGACGCCGAGATTGATGGAAAGGGCGTTGAAGATATTGGGAATCGGCACATTCAGGAAACGCGCCTTGTCGCGGTCGATCGCCAGGAAATATTGCGGGCTTGCATCGGAGAATGTCGTAAAGACGCCGGTCAGCCCCTCGGTGGTAGCCGCCGCGCCCATCATCTGCCGGGCGAGGCCGAGCACGCGCGTCATGTCGGCGTTCTCGAGATCGGAGATCTGCATCTTGAAGCCGCCGGAATTGCCGACGCCACGCACGGATGGCGGCGGGATGGCGATGATGAAGGCTTCCTGGATGCTTTGCAGCTTTCCGTAAAGCTCGCCGATGATCTTGTTGGCGTTCTCGCCGCCTTCTTCGCGTTCGGCAAAGGATTTGAACGGGACGAAGACGACGCCGGCATTAGAGGCATTGGTGAATGTCGCTCCGCTGAAGCCGGCAAACTGAACGGCATTGCCGACGCCGGGCACGGTGCGGGCGATATCGCCCACCTGTTTGACGACGGCATCGGTGCGGGCGAGCGAGGCTCCATCAGGTAGCTGTATGACGATGATGGCGTAACCCTGGTCCATGGTCGGGATAAAGCCCGCGGGAACTTTCGTGCCCATGTACCAGGTTGCTCCGAGCAGGCAGACGAAGGTGACCATCGCGGCTGTCAACCCAACCCAGCTGCTGACCAGATGCCGAACGGTCCATGAATAGCCGGAGCTCAGCCGATCGAATCCGTGATTGAAGCCGTCTGCCAGCCCCCTTCCCAGCCGGGACGCGACATTCGTGCGCTTGGTTTCATGGTCATGGGTTTTCAGCAATATGCCTGCGAGCGCGGGCGACAGCGTGAGCGAATTCAATGCGGAAATTGCAGTGGTGACGGAGATCGTGACCGCGAACTGCCTGTAGAACTGGCCAGAAATGCCCGGAATGAAGGCTGTCGGCACGAACACGGCGATCAGCACCAGCGAGATGGCGACGACGGCGGTTCCGACTTCGTCCATCGTGACATGGGACGCCTGCTTCGGCGTCATGCCACGTGCCAGATTGCGCTCGACGTTTTCCACCACCACGATCGCGTCGTCGACGACGATACCGATCGCCAGCACGAGACCGAACAGCGTGAGCATGTTGAGCGAGAAGCCGAAGGCGAGCAGGACGGCGAAGGTGCCGATCAGCGATACCGGGATGGCAATGATCGGAATGATCGCGGTTCGCCAGGATTGCAGGAAGACAAGAACGACGATTGCTACCAGTATGGCCGCTTCTGCAATGGTTCTGTAGACCTCATTGATCGAATCGGAGATGAATTCGGTCGTGTCGTAGACGATACGATATTCCAGACCAGGCGGGAAATTCTGGGATATGTCCTTCATGAGCGTCTGGACTTGGTGGGCCGTGTCCAGGGCGTTGGTTCCCGGCCGGGCGAAGATGCCGAGAGCAACCGCGGGATCGTTGTTGAGATAACTGTTAGTGACGTAATCCTGTGCTCCGAGTTCTATCCGGGCGACATCCTGCAACTGCACGAGCCGGCCCGATGTCGTCGATTTCACAATGACATATCGGAACTCGCGCACGTCGGAGAAGCGGCCGTCCGTTCGCACCGTATATTCGAAAGCATTCTTGCCGGTGACGGGTGGAGCCCCGATCTTGCCGCCCGACACCTGGACGTTCTGATCTCTCAACGCGGAGACGACGTCATCGGATGTCATCCCGTAAGCGGAGAGCTTTTCCGGATCCAGCCAGATTCGCATCGAATACTGGCGCTCGCCAAAGATCTGCACGTCGCCGACGCCGTCAAGGCGCACGAGAACGTCTCGGATGCGGTTGCGGGCGTAATTCGAGACGTAAAGCTGGTCATAGCGGTGCGATGGCGAAAGCAGGTGCACCACCATCATCAGATCCGGTGAACTTTTGTCGGTGGTCACGCCAAGCCGCTGGACTTCCTCGGGAAGACGGGGAAGGGCGATGGAAACGCGGTTCTGGACGAGCACCTGGACCTTGTCGAGATCGGTACCGAGCTTGAAGGTGATCGTCAGCGACATGGCGCCGTCGGCGCTGGAGTAAGAAGACATATAAAGCATGTCTTCGACGCCGTTGATCTGTTGTTCGAGCGGCGTCGAAACGGTATCGGCGATCGTCTGCGGGTCGGCACCCGGATAGGAGGTGCGCACGACGATGGTCGGCGGCGCTATCTCCGGATACTGCGATACCGGCAATTGCGTGTAGGCAATGCTGCCGACGACGAGGAAAAGGATCGAGATGACGGCCGCAAAGATCGGCCGGTCCACGAAAAAATGAGCAAATCTCATTGTCCGCTCTCCGCGCCGGCAGTTTCCGGCGGAGCGTCCTGCCGCTCCTGCGGCAGTTCGGTCATCTGAGGCGTGATCTTTGCGCCCGGCCGGGCGCGCATCAGGCCATTGACGATGATCGTCTCGGTGCCATCAAGGCCCTCGCGTATGACGCGGTAGCCGTAGAGGCGCGGCCCGGGTCTCACAGGCTTGGTCGACACCGTGCCATCTTCGGCGACGACATAAACGACGCGCTCATTCTGGTCCGAGCCGATGGCCTCGTCGGGGACGAGAATGGCCTGGTAGGTGTTGGAGGCTTCGACCTGTATGCGACCGAACAGGCCGGGCTGAAGGACGAGATCAGGATTGGGGAAGCGGGCACGCAGACGAATGGTGCCACTCTCATTGTCGACCCGGTTCTCGGCGAAATCGAGCTTTCCCTTGAACGGTTTGGCACTGGGATCCGAGATCGTGACGGACACATCCAGTCCGCCACCGCCCTGCTGTAGATCCTTGCCCAGTTTGCGCGCCGTGTCGGCGAAATTCAGCAGCCGGCGCTCGTCGACGTCGAAATAGAAATCGATCGGATCGAGCGAAACGATCGTCGTCAGCACAGTCTGGTCGGTCTGCACGAGGTTGCCGGCCGAGATCAGCCGGCGGTCGATGCGGCCGCTGAGGGGCGCCTTGATCTCGGTATATTCCATGTCGAGAGAGGCGCGGTCGGCTGCGGCCTGTGCGCCGCGGACATTGGCCTCGGCCGAATCGAATTCGCGGCGGCGATCATCCAGCGTCTGGGCTGACTGGCTGCCGCTCGAAGTTAGCGATTGCGTGCGCTTATATTGCGCGTCGGCAAAGACCAGGGCGGATTGCGCCGATTCGAGTGTGGCCTTTGCCTGATTGAGCGCGGTTACGAACGGCCGCTGATCGATGACGAAGAGCAGGTCGCCCTGCTTGACCAATGCGCCGTCCTGGAAATGAATTTCCTGCAGGTAACCACCGACGCGCGAGCGAACCGAGACCTCGTCGACCGGCTCGAAGCGGCCGATGAACTCGTCGCTGTCGACAACATCGCGAACGACCGGCTTGGCAACGGTGACGGGCGGGGGTGGTGGGGCGCTCTGGGCCAGCGCGGGGAGAGGCATGAATGCGGCAATACAGCCAAGCACCACCATCTGTCGAAGCGCGTAAGTCATACCGGTCCTCCAATCTCGACGGCCGATTCACTGCCGCCAACCTCAAGATGAAGTGATGCTGTTCATGTCTTGCTGCTTTGAACGAGGGCCTCTGCCCCCATGATTCCCCCGGCGTTCAATCCCTTGGAAAAGGAAGGCCGGCACGCAATGCACATCCGAAAAATCGTAACCCTATGGAATTGGACTATAAACGGCAGCGGCGAAAAATTGCAAATGCCAATTGGTAACGATTCTGGAATCCATCAAAACGTCACAGAGGGCATCAGCTCTCGACGATCTCGTCTCTGCCAGGTGGCAGGGCGGCGAGTTCGGCCCAGTCGAGCTCCTGTTCCAGCATGTGAAAGACATCACCGTCGATCTCGTCGGTGCGAGACAAAGGGAGGAACCGCAGAAATGCTTGACCCGGTCTGCGGCATTTTGGCCGCTGCCGTTGAATCTGCCATCCATGCCCTTGCGCAGTGGACATGCTCAATATATCTACCGATATTATAAGGGTGCTTATAAATAACAGTCATAGGTTTTCATGAATGCCACTCCGACCCTCGGTTTCCTTCTCCACGACGTCGCACGGTTGCTGCGCAAGCGGTTCGAGCAGCGCGCGAAGTGCCTTGGGCTGACCCGGTCGCAATGGCAAACGCTTGCCTATCTCTCGAACAATGAAGGCATCCATCAGGGCGGCCTTGCCGAAATCCTCGAAGTCGAGCCGATCACGCTGGTTCGCATTCTCGACAAGCTCGCCGAGCGCGGGCTGATCGAGCGCCGCCAGCACCCGACCGACCGGCGCATCTGGCTGCTCTATATGCGCGACGAGGCGCACCCGTTGCTCGCCGAAATGCGCGAGCTCGGCGACACCACCCGCGCAGAAGCGTTGCAAGGCGTTTCGCCAGAGCAGCGCGAGCTGCTTTTCCACATCCTATCCGTAATGAAGACGAACCTGGTTCAGGCATGCCGGAGCCCGGTTGACGAGAATGAGACGAACGATGGCTGATCAATCCCCCCTCCGTGTCGTTGCCGACGCCAATGCCAAGACCAAGACCAAGACTCCTGTCGAAGACAATGAAGCGAAACAGCAGGAAACGGTAGCCGAAGCGCCTTCATCCAATTCAGCGCCGGCTGCCGCCGTGGCTGCGCCTGGCGGCAACAAGGTCCGCCGCCGGCGCAGTCTCACGCGGCCGATCCTGTTTGCCGTGCTGCCGGTGGCGCTCGTCGTCGGCGGTTATTATTACGTAAATGGCGGCCAGGTGATGTCGACCGACAACGCCTATATCCAGGCCGACATGGTCGGACTTACCACCGACGTCTCGGGCATCGTCGACCAGATCAACGTGCATGAGAACGAGGCGGTCAAGGCGGGACAGGTGCTCTTCAGCCTGCGGTCGGATTCTTTCAAGATCGCGCTTGATGGCGCCAAGGCGCAGCTCGGCGCGCAGCGCAACCAGATCATGAATCTCAAGGCCAGCTATCAGCAGTCGCTTGCCGAGATCACGCAGGCGCAAGCCGATCTGCCCTATCATCAGGATCAGTTCGACCGGCAACAGAACCTCGTCAACAACGGCAGCGCGACGCAGTCGGCCTATGACGAAGCCAAGCACAATCTAGAAGCCGCGCAGCAGAAGGTTGCCGTCGCCAAGGCGGAAGCCGCAACGACACTCGCCCAGCTCGGCGGCAATGCCGAGCAGCCGGCCGAGGAAAACCCGCTCTATCTGCAGGCCAAGTCGCAGGTCGACAATGCCCAGCGCGAACTCGACCACAGCGTCGTCAAGGCGCCGTTCGACGGCATCGTCACCAATGTCAACGCGCTGCAGGTCGACTCCTACCTGCAGGCTTCGCAACAGGCCTTCTCGCTTGTTGCCACCGACCATCTGTGGATCGCCGCCAGCCCGAAGGAAACCGAACTTACCTACGTCAAGCCCGGCCAGACGGCCGATATCTATGTCGACACCTATCCCGGCGTGACATGGAAGGGCAAGGTCGAGAGCATCAGCCCGGCCTCCGGCTCCAGCTTCTCGCTGCTGCCGGCGCAGAACACGACGGGCAACTGGGTGAAGGTCGTCCAGCGCATTCCGATGCGCGTTAGCATCGAGGACACCGACGGCAAGCCGCCGCTGCGCGTCGGCATGAGCACGGTGGTCGATGTCGAGACCGGCCATGCCCGCGGCCTGCCTGATTTCGTCAACAAGCTTCTGGGCCGGCCTCAGGGCAAGGATCATGAGTAACGCTCCCGCTTCTCCGGCGACGCCGATTGCCAATCGCGGTGCGATCACGGCCTGCGTCATTCTCGCCGTCATCATGCAGGCGCTGGACACGACGATTGCCAACGTGGCGCTGCCCTATATCCAGGGCAGCGTGTCGGCCTCTGCCGACCAGATCAACTGGGTGCTGACCTCCTATATCGTCGCGGCGGCAATCATGACGCCGCCGTCGGGCTTCCTTGCCGCTAAGTTCGGCCGCAAACGCGTGCTGCTCGTCGCCATTGCCGGCTTCGTGGCGGCCTCCGTTCTCTGTGGCCTGGCGCAATCGCTGAACCAGATCGTCGCCTTCCGTCTGCTGCAGGGCCTGTTTGGGGCATCGCTGGTGCCGCTTTCCCAGGGCATCCTCCTCGACATCTACACGGTCGAGGAGCGCGGCTCGGCGATGGCCCTTTTCGGCGTCTCAGTCATGGTCGGGCCGGTGCTTGGGCCTGTCATCGGCGGTTGGCTGACCGACAATATCAGCTGGCGCTGGGTGTTTTATATCAACGTGCCGATCGGCGCGCTGGCCTTCATGGGCATTGTCGTCTACGTCACCGAGACCAAGAGGGATCTGCTCGCCAAACTGGACTGGTTCGGCTTCGGGATGATGAGCCTCGGCATCGCCGCGCTGCAGCTCTTCCTCGACCGCGGCGAGCAGCTCGACTGGTTCTCTTCCGGTGAGATCATGCTCGAGGCGTTGATCTGCGCCTCAGCCTTCTATCTGCTGATCGTGCATACGCTGACGGCGGAGAAATCCTTCGTGAATCCGAAGCTGTTCCTCGACCAGAACTTCTCGATCAGCATGATCTTCATCTTCGTGGTCGGCATCACCTATCTCGCCTCACTGGCGCTGATGACGCCCTATCTGCAGACGCTGATGGGCTATCCCGTCATCACTGCCGGCATCGTCATGGGGCCGCGCGGGCTCGGCACCATGCTCTGCATGTTCATCGTCGGGCGGCTGGTCGGCAAGGTCGATACGCGCGCATTGCTGGCGCTCGGCTTGGGCCTCACCGCATGGGCGATGTACGACATGACCGGCTGGACACCCGACGTCTCGCAATGGACGATCGTCTCGGTCGGCTTCATCCAGGGTGCCGGCCTCGGCTTTCTGTTCGTGCCGCTGACGACGATCGCTTTTTCCACGTTGCCCGCCCATATGCGTGGCGACGGCACCGGTCTCTACAACCTGTCGCGAAACATCGGCTCGGCGGTCGGCATCTCGATCGTCTCGGCGCTGATCGTCGAGAACACGCAGAGCAATCATGAATCGATCGCGGCCTATGTGACGCCGTTCAACCACGCCTTCAATGCGGTGGCTGCGCAGGGGCTCAGCCCGGTGACGGCGGCCGGCCGCGCCTCGCTCAACGAGATCATCACGCTGCAAGCGACGATCATCGCCTATATGGACGATTTCAAGCTGCTGATGCTGATGTCGCTTGCGGTCATTCCGCTGGTTCTGCTGCTGCGCAAGCCGAAAGCAGCACCCGCCGTCGACCACAGCGCCGTCATGGAATGAACTCCAGGCGTTGCCGCAATTCCGGACGGAAAACCGCTTCGCACTTTTCCTGGAATTGCTTTAGCGAAACGGCTTGCTGAGAAAACGCGACCCCTGAATGCCGAAGCGCCATGGTGCTTCGGCATTTTTCGTGATGCCGATGCGTTTTCCCGAGACGATCGGCACAGGTGCCGACGGCGCGATCGCATAGGGCGGGCGATCGAGCAGCCGGTCGTTGATCGCGATATCGACGCCAAGCGCCTGGCAGAGCTTGCCGGGGCCGCTGCAGAGCGACGTCAGCATATCGGTGGCGCGCCGCTCCATCATCTGAGGGATTCCCGTTTCCGGCTCCAGGGCGCGGATGAGTGCAGCCGAGCCCGGATGGCAGACGAAATTCAGGCACCAGTACATGCCGTAGATGCGGTAGATATAGACGTTGCCCGGCTTGCCATACATGGCGCCGTTGCGTTTTGTCGGGCCGCGGAAACTGTGCGAGGCCTCGTCGTCGGGATAATAGGCTTCGGTCTCGGTGATGCGTCCGCCGACGTCATCCACGGTCAGATGGCAGCCGAGCAGGTCGCGAGAGACGGTGACCGCATCGCGCTCGAAAAATTTCCTGAGGCTTTCGCCCGTAAGGGGGCCGGCGCCGACCGCGCCTGATATCGTTCCACCGTCGGTCATATCAGACGCAGATAACATTCAGCGCGCTCGCCGTCATCCCGAAACCGCTTCATGTTTTCGGCCACAGACATCAGCGGCCGGCATTCGGGTCGCGCATCGGGATCGAGGATGATGTGACCGAGACCGGGTCGCTCGCCGGGAAGGAATCTTCCAGACCCTCCTCCAGCTCTTCTTCGAGCAAAGTAGGATCCTTGCTGCGCGCGCCGTCGCCATGGGCAGGTTCGATTGCTGCGACAAGCAGGGCCTTGGCCCGCAAGACGGCGTTTTCCGAGGTCAGTTCAGGCGTGCTGCGCAGCGTCACAGCAATACTGTCTTCGCCTTCGCCGCCGAATTCGACGACGAAGCCGTCTTCCGTCTGGTAGACGGTGATATCGTTGAGTGCCATGGCCGTTCTCCAAAGGCGCTCATATTAGCAAGGCGCATTTTAGTGAAGCGCGTTTTCGGAATTTTGTCGAGCGAAGACCTTCACCAGCCAGTCGATGAAGACGCGCACGCGCGGCGAAAGCTGGCGGTTGCGGGGGTAGAGCAGGGAAACCGGTGTCGGAGTCAGCGGAAAATCCTTGAGCACATGGATCAGCGTTCCCTCGGCAAGGTCTTTTTCAGCGTGATAGCGCGGGATCTGAATCATGCCGAGGCCTATCCTCGCCGCTGAAATATAGCTTTCGGCGGCGTTGACCGCGACGGTAGCGGGAATGGTGACGTCACGCACTGTGCCGTCGACGATGAATTCGAGCGGCAACAGACTGCCGGTGCTGCTTGAACGGAAGCCGACCATGCGATGGCCAGCAAGCCCGTCGGGATGCTGCGGCAAACCGTGGGTGGCGATATAATCGGGAGAGGCGAGTGTCACCTCATCAAGCATGGCGACGCGCCGGGCGACCATGTCGCTGTCTTGCGGCGTGCCGACGCGCAGCACGCAGTCGATGCCTTCGCGCACCAGATCGACCAGCCGGTCGCCCTCGCTCATGTAGAATTCGATGTCGGGATAGTTTTCAAGGAAGGACGGCAGGCTCGGCAGCACGAAATGGCGGGCAAGCGTGCCGTGCACGTCGACGCGCAGCATACCTTTCGGCTTGGCGCCGGCAAAGGCGCCTTCGGCATCCTCGATATCGGCGAGGATAGACAGGCAGCGCTGGTAATAGGCTTCGCCGTCGAGCGTCGGGCTGACATGGCGCGTCGTGCGCTGGAGCAGGCGCACACCGAGGCGGGCTTCGAGTTGCTTCACCGCATCGGTGACGGTCGAGCGCGGCAGGCCGGTGTCTTCGGCGGCAAGCGTGAAGCTGCGGCGTTCCACGACACGGCAAAACACGCGCATGGCATCAAATCTGTCCATCTGTTTGTTCGTCATTCCCGGATAGTGACGCCGAAGAATGCACGATTATCCGCAGAATGAACAGGTTTATCTTCTCCTCATCGAAAACGCGCTGCGGCGCAGGATGAAGGAGAAGGACAATGGCTTCCACAGAAAACGGCAAGGTGGCACTGGTCACCGGCGCTTCCCGCGGCATCGGAGCGGCAGTCGCCCGACGCCTCGCCAATGACGGTTTCACCGTCGTCATCAACTATTCCGGCAATGCCGCTCCGGCCGAGGAACTGGTAAAGGAGATCGAGCAGGCCGGCGGCAAGGCGCTGACGGCGAAAGCCGATGTCAGCGATGCCGAAGCCGTCCGCCGCATGTTCGATGCCGCGGAAACCGCCTTCGGCGGCGTCGACGTGCTGGTCAACAACGCCGGCATCATGATGCTCTCCCCGCTCGCCGAGGCCGATGACGCCAATTTCGATCGGCAGATCGGCGTCAATCTGAAGGGCACCTTCAATACGTTGCGCGAGGCAGCCAAGCGTCTGCGCGACGGCGGCCGGGTCGTCAACTTCTCGACCTCAGTCGTCGGCCTGAAGCTCGAAACCTACGGCGTCTATGCCGCTACCAAAGCTGCGGTGGAAACGCTGACGGCGATCATGGCCAAGGAGATGCGGGGCCGCAACATCACCGTCAACGCCGTCGCGCCCGGTCCAGTCGCCACCGACCTTTTCCTTAACGGCAAGTCGGACGAACTCATCGCCCGCACGGCGAAAATGAACCCGCTGGAACGCCTCGGCACACCGGAAGACATCGCATCTGCGGTTGCTTTCCTCGCCGGCCCTGATGGTGGCTGGATCAACGGCCAGACGCTGCGCGCCAATGGCGGCGTGATCTGACGAAAGACCGGCGGCAGTCTCCAGGCTGCCGCCAACTCAAAGTTTCCACTTCAAGCAACCCCAATCGAATCCAGAAGGAATAGGACCATGAGCAAACAAGTCATCGTCATCACCGGCGCTTCCAGCGGTTTCGGCGCGCTCACCGCCCGCGCCCTCGCCAAGGCCGGCCATACCGTCTGTGCCGGCATGCGCGCCACGGAAGGCCGCAACGCTCCGGCCGTCGCCGATGCGGCTGAATTCGCCAGGGAGAACAATGTCGATCTGCGCTCTGTCGAACTCGATGTCGCCTCCGACGCTTCGGTTGTATCAGGCATCGCCAGGATCATCGCCGATGCGGGCCGCCTCGATGTCATCATTCACAATGCCGGCCATATGTCCTTCGGCCCGGCCGAAGCCTTCACGCCGGAACAGTTCGCCGAGCTCTTCGACATCAACGTGCTCTCCACCCAGCGCGTCAATCGTGCGGCACTTCCGTATCTGCGCAGGCAGGGCAGGGGCCTGGTGGTCTGGGTGTCGTCATCGAGCAGCCGCGGCGGCACCCCTCCCTATCTCTCGCCCTATTTCGCCGCCAAGGCGGCGATGGATTCACTTGCCGTCTCCTATGCCGGCGAGCTTACCCGCTGGGGCATCGAGACCTCGATCATCGTGCCCGGCGCCTTCACCAAGGGCACCAACCATTTCGCCCATTCCGGCTCGCCTGATGATACTGCCCGCGCCGCCGAATATAATGAAGGACCCTACAAGGGCTTGCCGGAACAGGCGCTGCAGGGCCTAGCAGCACTCGAACCTGCCGACGCCGATGCCGGCGCGGTTGCCGCGGCCATCGTCGATGTCGTCGGCAAGCCATTTGGTACGAGACCGTTCCGCGTCCATATCGATCCATCCGAGGACGGCGCGGAGATCGTCAACGGCGTCGCTGACCGTGTCCGGGCAGAATTGTTCCGCCGCATCGGCCTCGAGGATTTGCTGAAGCCGGTTGTCGGGAATTGAAATCTGGCCCGCCACCGCGCGCGGGACCATGGGCGCCAAGCCGTCATCGCAATTATGTGAACGTGATTGCGGAATTTTTCCTTACAATCCTGTGGGGAGTGCATATATCTGTTTAGAGCGAGAGAGTGGAATTCCCTGCCGCTCTCTTCCGACCTCCAAAGCCTGCCGCGCCCTTTCCACGGTGCGACAGCCTTGATGTTCAAAGTTGTACATTGCGGCCCGTCGAAGGTTTCCCCTGCCTTCCGGGCCGTATTTGTCTTGGCGCTCAGACGTCGTTCAATCTCGCCTCGACCAGAAGCTTCACCAGCCAGTCGACGAAGACACGGACCTTGTTGCTGAGATGGCGGTTCGGGGGGTAGACGACGTAAAGCGGCAGCGGATCGCGACGCCAATCCGGCAGCACGCGAACGAGTTCGCCTCTTGCCATCGGCTCGCGCGCCATGAAGATCGGCACCTGCGCAATGCCGAGACCCGTCAGCGCAGCCGTCAGATAGGTGCGGCTATCGTTGACCGAGGCGATGTAACGCGGACTGGTCTCGATCACCTCGTTGTGCCGGCGAAATTCGAAGGGCAGCGTCCGGTTGTTCTGGGCGCGGAAATAGTTGACGGAGTAATGATCCGCCTCCAGATCCTCCGGCCGCTCGGGCATGCCGAATTTCTGGATGTAGCTCGGCGAAGCACAGGTGATCATCTCGACTTCGGAGACGCGCCGCGCAATCAGCGACTGGTCGGCCGGCGTGCCGGCCCGCAGCGCGCAATCGACATTTTCCGCAAGATAATCGACCGTGCGGTCGCCGACACCGAGGTCGATACGGATATCGGGATAACGCTGGTAGAAATCGCAAAGTGCCGGAACGACGATCCAATCGGCGAAAGCGCCGGCCATCTCGACACGCAGCCGTCCGCTCGGCAGGCTCTGCGAATTGGAGAGACTGCCGTCGAGCTCTTCCAGTTCCGAAATGATCTGGGCGGCGCGTTCGTAATAAAGCGCGCCGTCCGTGGTCACCATCACCCGGCGTGTGGTACGGTTCAAAAGCTTGGTGCGCAAATGCGCCTCAAGACCCTGGATGAGATTGGTCACCGTCGCCTTGGGCATGGCGAGCATGTCGGCGGCGCGGGTGAAATTGCCCGTCTCCACGACGCGAATGAAGACGCGCATTGCCGAGAGCTGATCCATCGGTTTCAAATCCGCAGTTTGCGTTGCACCATTGTTCGAGATCTGGAACAGTGTTATCGCGTTATAGCTTCTTATTCCTTGGTTGGAATAACAATATCTTTTTTGTACAAAATGCAAGCGACAGGTGTTGTCTGCTTTTCGCAGGTGCAAAAGAGACCGAAGCATGACGGTGGAATGGAAAGATATGATGCTGGATAAGGTGGCCATCGGCCCCGTTTCGGCACGCATCTACCAGGGCGCCGACTACGGCAAGGGTCCGCCGATCGTGCTTTACCTGCATGGCGGCGCGTTTCTGGACAGCGACAGGCACGTCGACCGGCCGGTAGCGATGAGTCTCGCCAAAGCCGGCGCCATCGTCGTTGCCGCCGATTACAGCAGCCTTTCCGGCAATGTATTTCCGAAGGCGCTGGAAGTCTCCTTCTCCGTTTTCACCTATCTCGCCAACAAACGCGCCGGTCTCGGCGACCGCAAGTCGCTGCTCTTCGTCGCCGGCGAAGAAGCAGGCGGCAATGTTGCCGCCGGCGTGGCGCTGAAGGCGCGCGACCAGATGCCGGACGCGCTCGACGGCCAGGTCCTGATTTCGCCGCTGCTCGATCCCTTCATGGGCACGTCCTCGATCCGCAAGGCCGATGCCATCGGCATGCGCCAGCGCTGGACGGAGGGCTGGAGCCACTATCTGAGCGGCGGCGGTTGCCACCCTTATGCGGCGCCTTGCCTCTGTTCGCGTATTTCAGGCGTTGCGCCGGCGCTGATATTCACCGCGGAGGACGATCCTCTGCACGACGAAACAATTGGTTACGGTGCCCGCCTGAAACAGGCCGGCGTCGGTGTGCGCCAGCATGTCCTTCCCGCCGGGACGGGCTGGCCCTCGATTTATGGTGGGAAATCCGAGGGAGCGCCGGACTGGCAGGAAAACGTCAGCCACCATTTCGAAAGCTTCCTTCGGGACGTAAGCGTTCAACCGCAATTGCATTGAAGAAGACCTGATATTTCGGCGGCCTTGAGCCGCAAGGAGAGTACCGATGACGTCCAGAAAGAAGCGCTGGGCCCTTGTGGGCGCCGGCATAGGGCTTGTTGCGTCCGTTTCCGGCGCCGCATTGTTTTTCGAACTGCCGATGAGCACGACCGCTACGGCCGCTTCCGCCCCCGCACAGGCTCCCGCTGTGCCGGTGACGGTCGCCGTCGTTGCGGCGCGTGATGTGACGGCCTGGGAGAATTTCTCCGGCCGTCTGGAAGCTGTCGACCGTGTGCAGGTGCGTTCCCGTGTCGCCGGCGCCATCCTGTCGGTGGCGTTCCGCGAAGGGGCGCTGGTCAAGCAGGGCGACCTGCTCTTCAGCATCGACCCGGCTCCCTACCAGGCGAGCGTGGCGCAGGCGCAAGGCCAGGTCGCTTCGGCCGAAGCCAAGGTCAGCCTGGCGCAGACCGAACTCGACCGCGGCCGCAGGCTTTCCGACAACCGCACCATCTCCCAGAGTGATCTCGATCAGCGCCAGAGTTCGCTGGCCGAGGCTCAGGCGGGGCTGCGTTCGGCGCAGGCTGCACTGCAGTCGGCCCAGCTCGATCTCGATTACACTGCAGTGCGGGCTCCGGTTTCCGGCCGCATCGGCAAGATCGAAGTGACTGCCGGTAACCTTGTCGCCGCCGGATCCACCTCGCCGGCGCTGACGACGCTCGTTTCGGTCGATCCGATCTATGCGAGCTTCAATGCCAGCGAAGAGATGGTGACGCGCGCGCTTGCCCAGCTTCCGCAGACGGATAGCGCCGTGCCGGCCGTCGAGCAGATCCCGGTCGAGGTCGGTACGCTGACCGACAGCGGCACACCGATCAAGGGCAAGCTGCAACTGATCGACAACGAGGTCGATGCATCAAGCGGCACGATCGGCGTGCGCGCCGTCTTCGATAACCCGGGCGGGCGTCTCATCCCCGGCCAATTCGTGCGGGTGCGGATGGGCCAGCCGAAGGCAGAGAACAAGATCGTCATCAGTGACCGCGCCGTCGGCACGGACCAGGACAAGAAGTTCGTCTTCGTCGTCGACGGCGAGAACAAGGTCGCCTATCGGCAGGTCCAGCTCGGCACGCTGGCTGACGGCCAGCGGGTTGTCGAAAGCGGCCTGAACGTCGGCGAAAAGATCGTCGTCAACGGTCTGCAGCGTATCCGTCCTGGTGCAGTCGTCGCGCCTCAGATGGAAGAGAAGGTCGCGACCGCGCAGTAAGACTTTGCCTTCCCCTCCGGGGGAAGGCCAATACCCGAAATGATATGACCCGCCGGCGGCTCCCCAATCGCCGGAGAGGGACGTTGCATCCATGTTCACCCCGGAGAGGGCTTTGATATGAACATCTCCAGATTCTTTGTCGACCGCCCGGTCTTTGCCGGCGTTCTTTCGGTCCTCATCTTGGTTGCCGGCCTGATCGGCCTGCGCGCGCTGCCGATTTCCGAATATCCGGAGGTCGTGCCGCCGTCGATCGTCGTGCGCGCCACCTATCCCGGCGCCAACCCAAGCGTCATCGCTGAAACAGTGGCGACGCCGCTCGAAGAGCAGATCAACGGCGTCGAGGGCATGCTCTACATGGCCAGCCAGGCGACGTCGGACGGCGTGCTCAACGTCACCGTCACCTTCAAGCTCGGCACCGACCCGGACAAGGCGCAGCAGCTCGTGCAGAACCGCGTATCGCAGGCCGAACCGCGCCTGCCGGCGGAAGTCCGTTCGCTCGGCATCACGACAGTCAAGAGCTCGCCCAACTTCATCATGGTGGTGAACCTCGTCTCTGACGGGGGCGATCACGACATCACCTATCTTCGCAACTACGCGACCCTGAACATCAAGGATCGGCTCGCCCGTATCGCGGGCGTCGGTCAGGTGCAGGTCTTCGGCGCCGGCGACTATTCCATGCGTGTGTGGATCGACCCACAGAAGGCCGCCGAGCACAATCTCGCCGCCAGCGACATCAGCAGCGCGATCAGCTCCCAGAACATCCAGGCCGCCGCTGGTATCATCGGCGCATCGCCAAGCCAGCCCGGTGTGGACCTGCAGCTCAACGTCAATGCCCAGGGCCGCCTGCGCACGCCTGAGGAATTCGGCAACATCATCGTCAAGACGGGCGCCAATGGCGAAATCACCCGCCTTCGCGATGTCGCCCGCATCGAACTCGGTGCTGCGGACTATACGCTGCGTTCGCTGCTCGACGGCAAGCCCGCCGTCGCCGTCGCCGTTCTTCAGGCACCGGGTTCAAACGCGATCGAAATCGCGGACAATGTGAACGCGACCATGGATCAATTGCAGCTCGCCATGCCTGCCGGCGTCAAATACGAGATCGTCTACGATACGACGAAATTCGTGCGCGCCTCGATCGAGAAGGTCATCGACACGCTGCTCGAAGCCATTGCTCTCGTCGTCCTCGTCGTCATCCTGTTCCTGCAGACGTGGCGCGCCTCGATCATCCCGCTGATCGCGGTACCGGTATCGATTATCGGCACCTTCGCGGTCATGTATGTCTTCGGCTTCTCGATCAACGCGCTCAGTCTGTTCGGCCTGGTGCTGGCGATCGGTATCGTCGTCGACGACGCGATCGTGGTGGTCGAAAACGTCGAGCGCAATATCGAACAAGGCCTGTCGCCGCGGGCTGCCACCTACAAGGCGATGAGGGAAGTTTCCGGTCCGATCGTCGCGATCGCGCTGGTCCTCGTCGCGGTCTTCGTGCCGCTCGCATTCATCTCCGGCCTGTCAGGTCAGTTTTATCGCCAGTTCGCGCTGACGATCGCAATCTCGACCGTCATCTCGGCCTTCAACTCGCTCACCCTGTCTCCGGCGCTGGCAGCCCTTCTCCTGAAGGGCCATGATCAGCCGAAGGACTGGCTGACGCGGTTCATGGACGCCATCTTCGGCTGGTTCTTCCGCGGTTTCAACCGTGTCTTCGGCGCGGGCTCGAATGCCTACGGCAAGGGTGTGGGCGGGCTCTTGTCGCGCAAGAGCATCGTCATGGTAATCTATCTGGCACTGGTCGGCGCGACCTACAGCCTGTTCAGCACGGTTCCCGGCGGCTTCGTGCCGTCGCAGGACAAGCAGTATCTGATCGGCTTCGCCCAGTTGCCGGATGCCGCAAGCCTCGACCGCACGGAGGACGTCATCAAGCGCATGACCGACATCGCGCTGGCGCAGCCGGGCGTTGCCAATGCGATCGCCTTCCCAGGCCTGTCGATCAACGGCTTCACCAATTCCTCGAATGCCGGCATCGTCTTCGTGACGCTGAAGGACTTCGAGGAGCGCAAGACGCCTGATCTCTCCGGCGGCGCAATCGCCATGGCGCTGAACCAGAAGTTCGGCGTCATCCAGGATGCCTTCATCGCCATGTTCCCGCCGCCGCCGGTCAATGGTCTCGGCACGACGGGCGGTTTCAAGTTGCAGATCGAGGATCGTGCCGGCCTCGGCAACCAGGCACTCGACGAGGCGACTAAGGCAGTGCTTGCAAAGGCCTATCAGACGCCTGAGCTCGCCGGGCTGTTCTCCAGCTTCCAGATCAACGTGCCGCAGCTCTACGCCGATCTCGACCGTGCCAAGGCCGAGCAGCTCGGAGTTTCCGTCACCGACGTCTTCCAGACGCTGCAGATCTATCTCGGTTCGCTCTATGTGAACGACTTCAACGCTTTCGGCCGCACCTACAGCGTCCGCGTTCAGGCCGATGCGAAATTCCGCGCCCAGCCGGAAGATATCGGCCAGTTGAAGGTCCGTTCGGCATCGGGTGAGATGATCCCGCTTTCGGCCCTCTTGAAGGTGGAGCCGAGCACCGGTCCGGAACGCGCGAACCGCTATAACGGCTTCCTTGCCGCCGATATCAACGGCGGTCCGGCACCGGGCTTCTCGTCCGGCCAGGCGCAGGCGGCAATCGAGAAGATCCTTCACGAGACCCTGCCTGCGGGCATCGACTTCGAATGGACGGATCTGACCTATCAGCAGATCCTGGCCGGCAATTCGAGCATCGTCGTCTTCCCGCTGGCGCTGCTGCTCGTCTTCCTCGTGTTGGCCGCCCAGTATGAAAGCCTGACGTTGCCGCTTGCGATCATCATGATCGTGCCTATGGGCGTACTGGCCGCGCTGACCGGCGTCTGGCTCACCGGTGGAGACAACAACATCTTCACCCAGATCGGACTTGTGGTGCTTGTCGGTCTATCGGCGAAGAACGCGATCCTGATCGTGGAATTCGCCCGCGAACTGGAGTTCGAGGGAAGGACACCGCGGGAGGCCGCGATCGAGGCCAGCCGCCTTCGCCTTCGCCCGATCCTCATGACCTCGCTCGCCTTCATCATGGGCGTCGTGCCGCTCGTCATCTCCACCGGCGCCGGCGCGGAAATGCGCGCGGCCATGGGTGTCGCGGTCTTCTCGGGCATGATCGGCGTGACCTTCTTCGGCATCTTCATGACGCCGGTGTTCTACGTGCTGCTGCGGCGGTTGACGGGCAACCGTCCGCTCGTCCAGCACAAGCCGGACGAACACAAGGAAGAAGAGGCGGAGGTCATCCGGCTCGCGGCGGAATAAACGGAATTCAACCTTCCTTTGTCGGGTAAATCGGGCGGGAACTTCGGTTCTCGCCCGTATCGTTTTCAGGGCATGAGGCCGAAGTGCGCGCGGCCTTCGGACGACGCCCTCGAGGGCATGTGACAAATATGCGTTACGTCCGTCAAAACGGTTTGCAACGGTGGGCGAGGGGACTATCAAAGACGGACAACAGTTGGGAGGACTGAATGACAGGTTCGAGAAAAGGTGATGAGGGCAGGCGGATCGCCTTTCTCGGCACCGGCCTGATGGGCGCGCCGATGGCTCGCCGGCTGCTAGGCGCGGGTTTTGCCGTCACTGTCTGGAATCGCGATCCCGGCAAGGCCGAGGCGCTTGCGGGAGATGGTGCGGTCCGCGCGGAAACACCTGATGATGCCGTTTCAGGCGCCGATGTCGTCATCACCATGTTGACCAACGCCGAGGCGGTGAAGGACGTGTTGTTCGACCGCGGAGCGGCCGATGCGATGACGCCTGGCACAACGGTCATCGACATGAGTTCGATTGCCCCGCATTTCGCCCACGACCATTCTGCAAGGCTTGCCGAACGCGGCGTCGATCACGTCGATGCGCCGGTATCAGGCGGCGTCGTCGGGGCGGAAGCGGGTACGCTTGCGATCATGGCGGGCGGTGACAAGGACGTGATCGACGGGCTTGCGGATATCTTTGCGCCGATGGGGCGGGTGACCCGCGTCGGTCCGAGCGGGGCAGGCCAGCTCGCCAAGCTTGCCAACCAGCAGATCGTCGCGGTGACGATCGGCGCCGTCGCCGAAGCGATGATGCTGATCGAAGCAGGCGGCGGCTCGCAGGCGGCATTCCGCGACGCCATTCGCGGCGGCTTTGCCGAGAGCCGTATCCTGGAACTGCACGGCAAGCGCATGGTCGAGCGGCAATTTACCCCAGGCGGTTCGTCCAGCAACCAGCTGAAGGATCTGAACGCCGCCATGGAGACGGCGAACGCTCTATCGCTGTCGCTACCGCTGACAGCGGCGGTGCATGCCGAATTCAGCGAATTCGTCGCCAATGGCAATGGCGAAAAGGATCACAGTGGCCTGCTCCTCCATCTCGAAGAGAAGAATGCCCGGCCGGGAGAAAAACAGTGACGGACAGCCATTCGCCGAAGCGGCGCCTGCGTTCGCAGGATTGGTTTGACAATCCCGATCATATCGACATGGCAGCGCTTTATCTGGAGCGCTTCATGAATTACGGCATCACGCCGGAAGAGCTACGCTCCGGCAAGCCGATCATCGGGATTGCCCAGAGCGGCAGCGATCTCACGCCCTGCAACAGGGTGCACGTCGAGCTTGCCAAGCGCGTGCGCGACGGCATTCGCGATGCCGGCGGCATTCCGATCGAGTTTCCGACGCATCCGATCTTCGAGAACTGCAAGCGCCCGACGGCGGCACTGGACCGCAATCTCGCCTATCTCGGCCTCGTCGAAATCCTCTACGGTTATCCGCTCGACGGTGTCGTGCTGACCACCGGCTGCGACAAGACCACGCCTTCGGCGATCATGGCTGCTTCGACGGTTGATATTCCGGCGATCGTGCTCTCCGGCGGGCCGATGCTTGACGGCTGGCATGAGGGAGAGCTGGCGGGCTCCGGCACGGTGATCTGGCGGATGCGGCGGAAATATGCGGCAGGCGAGATCGATCGGGAAGAGTTTCTTCAGGCGGCGCTCGATTCTGCGCCTTCCGTTGGCCACTGCAATACGATGGGCACCGCTTCGACGATGAATGCGCTGGCCGAGGCGCTCGGCCTTTCGCTGACCGGCTGTGGCGCCATTCCGGCCGCTTACCGCGAACGCGGCCAGATGGCCTACCGCACTGGGCGGCGCGCCGTCGAGATCGTATTCGAAGATCTGAAGCCGTCGGATATCCTGACGCGCGAGGCTTTCCTCAATGCGATCCGCACCAATTCGGCGATCGGCGGGTCGACCAACGCTCAGCCGCATCTGGCTGCGATGGCGAAGCACGCCGGCGTCGAACTCCATCCCGACGACTGGCAGGTGCATGGTTTCGATATTCCGCTGCTGGCCAATGTCCAGCCGGCGGGCGCCTATCTCGGCGAGCGCTTCCATCGCGCCGGCGGCACGCCAGCGATCATGTGGGAACTGCTGCAGGCCGGAAAGCTCGACGGCAACTGTCGCACGGTGACGGGCAGGACGATGGCCGAGAACCTAGAGGGCAAGGAAGCGCGCGACCGCGAGGTTATCAAGCCGTTCGCCGAGCCGCTGAAGGAGCGGGCGGGCTTTCTCGTTCTCAAAGGTAATCTCTTCGATTTCGCGATCATGAAGATGAGCGTGGTCTCGGAGGATTTCCGCCGGCGCTACCTTGAGGAACCCGGGCACGAAGGCGTCTTCGAGGGCAGGGCGGTGGTTTTCGACGGTTCCGAGGACTATCACAAGCGCATCAACGATCCCGAACTCGGTATCGACGAAAATACAATCCTCGCCATCCGCGGCGCCGGGCCGATCGGCTGGCCGGGTTCGGCTGAGGTCGTCAACATGCAGCCGCCGGATCATCTCCTGAAGCGCGGCATCCGCAGCCTGCCGACCATCGGCGACGGCCGCCAGTCGGGCACGGCGGACAGTCCCTCGATCCTCAACGCCTCGCCGGAAAGTGCCGCTGGCGGCGGCCTCGCCTGGCTTCGTACCGGCGATATCATCCGCATCGACTTCAATCACGGGCGCTGCGACATGCTGGTCGAGGACGCCGAGATCGAACGGCGCAAGGGCGACGGCATCCCGCCGGTGCCGGCGGATGCGACGCCGTGGCAGCAGATCTATCGCCGCTCGGTTACGCAATTGTCGGACGGTGCGGTGCTGGAGGGAGCGGCGGAATTCCGCCAGATCGCAAAAAACCCGCCCCGGCACAACCACTGATCTTGAAGATGCCGCAGACTGCAAGTCCTTTGATCCAAAAGGGGAAAGTTGTAACGAACAGTTCACCTAGTCATTAGTTCGGTCATCAGCACAAGGCTTCATTAATGCCGGCCTGAGACCATATTGCCGTTATGCAAGCTTCTAAGGCTGGGACCGCGTTGCCAGAGATCAAAGCCACACGATCCGAACGGGAGTTTCAGGATCTTCTGCGTCGGCTCGAACTCGCTCTCGATGCATCCCAGATCGGTGTCTGGGAGCACAGCATCGAGCAGGACGGGATCTTGTGGGATGCACAGATGCATCGTCTCTACGAGACCGGCGAGACGTGCCGGCTGGTGCCGGCATCGCTTTGGTCGAATGCCATTCATCCCGATGATCGCGAGCGGGCCGAACGCGACTTCGAGCAGGCGATAACGACGCGCGGCGCCTATAATTCACAATTCCGCATCGTGCTGCCGAGCGGTGAAATCCGCCATTTGCGTTCGCGCGCGCATTTCTATGTCGATGCGGAGGGTCTGCCTTCCTTCATCGGCGCCGAATGGGATGTGACGGCCGACATACTGCTCAACGCGGAACTGGCGCGGCAAAAGGTGGTGGCCGAGGCGAGGGCGCTGGCACTCGAGGAAAGCAATGCCCGCATCGAGCATGTCGCCGATCATGACTATCTCACCGGCCTGCCGAACCGGCGCCTTCTCGACAAGCGGCTGGCGGAGTTGCCGGCCGACAAAAGCATCACCACGCTTGCGGTCCTGCACCTCGACCTCGACCAGTTCAAGCAGATCAACGACAGCCATGGTCATGCAGCAGGCGACGCCGTTCTCAGGGCCGCAGCACTTCGAATCACCGCCGCCATTCCTGCAGATGGCGTGGTCGCCCGCGTCGGTGGCGATGAATTCGTCATCGTGCTGGTCAATTTCACCGATCTCACTGAGCTGAAGCTGATCACCGAGGATGTCCAGCGCCGGCTGCGGAAGAAGATCCGCTTCGGCCAGGAGATGCTGCAATCCGGCGCCTCGATCGGCGTTTCCTGGAGCGGCGATCGGCGGGCGCGCAACCTGCTTGCGGAATCCGATCTGGCGCTCTACCAGGCCAAGAAGCTCGGGCGCAACCGCGTCGAATTCTTCACGCGGCAATTGCAGGAGGATCTGCGTTCCAAGCGTCGCCTCGCCGAAGAGCTGAAGCTTGGACTGGAGCGCGGTGAGATCCTTCCCTATTATCAGGTGCAGCTCGACGCCCGAACGCGGGAGGTCATCGGCTTTGAGGCGTTGGCGCGCTGGAAACATCCGGAGAAGGGCGTGCTAGCCCCAGGGGTGTTCCTGAAGATTGCCGACGAACACGGACTTGCGGCGGAGATCGACGCGGCGATCCTCAAAAGCGTTCTCGAAGACCGGCTATTCTGGCTGTTGCGCGGCCTTGCGGTTCCGCGCATCGCTGTCAATATCTCGGCCTCGCGGCTTGCCGATCCGGCGCTGCTCGACAAGCTGAGGAAACTCGACATCCCGCCCGGCGTGATCGTCTTCGAACTGGTCGAGACGATTTTCCTCGACGACAGCGACGAAAAACTGCTCGATCATATCGGCGATATCAAACAGATGGGCATCGACATCGAGATCGACGACTTCGGATCGGGCCATGCCTCGCTCATCGGTCTCGTCAGGCTGCGGCCGAAGCGGCTGAAGATCGACCGGCAGCTCGTCACCGAGGTCGTCAGCTCCGCCGAGCAGCGGCGCGTGGTGGGTTCGATCGTGGAAATCGCCAAGGCGCTCGATGTCGAGGTGATCGCCGAGGGCATCGAGACCGAGGCGCATGCCGTCGTGCTGGCGCAGCTCGGCTGCGACGGCCTGCAGGGTTATGCGTTCGGTTATCCCGCACCGGCGGCGGAGACAGACCGTCTCTTCTCATCGATGACGAGCCGAATCGAAAAGCAGAAGACCGCAATGGGCAGTTGAACGGCCGGTGATCCGTCCGCTGGCGACTGCCGTCGCTCCCGGTTTTTTGCCGCGTCGCGGAGGTAATTTCGGACGAATGCTTTTCTCGCCTTTCAAATTGGCAGGCTGTCTCTTTTCGGCGCGGCGTTTTATTTGCATCAGCAGGAAGATAATTGGCGCGCAAGTAATTTTCTTGAGCTTGCAACGGCATTGTTTCATGGTAATCCGGAAACGTAGCTTTCTGCATTGCATCGAAAAAAATGATTATACGCGTCGTCAAGTCCATGAGCGCGGCTCTCCATCATTCGCAGGTGCAATCGGGGAACTGGGGCCTGACAATTGCTTTGACGTTGCCGGGATGGACTTGCGGGACATTCAATCTAGGAAAGTCGCATGAATTCGGAATTTGCCGTTCGTTCGATGCGGCCCGGCGAACTGGAACTCGTGCTCGAATGGGCGCGTCAAGAAGGCTGGAACCCCGGCCTCGACGATTCGCTTGCATTCAACGAGGCCGATCCGTCAGGATTTTTCGTCGGCTCCATCGGCGAAGTCCCCGTCGGTTCGATCTCGGTCGTCAAATATGGCGAGAGTTTCGCCTTCCTGGGCCTCTACATCGTCCATCCCGATTTTCGCGGCAAGGGTTATGGCAAGGCGATCTGGGAGACGGGCGTTGCCAGCGCGGGAGACCGCACGATCGGTCTCGACGGCGTCGCCGCACAGCAGGACAACTACCGCAAGGCCGGTTTCGAGCCCGCCTATTCCACCATTCGCTACGGTGGCGTCGCCACCTCCTTGCCGGTCTCGACGCTTGTCGCGCAGCCGGTGCTGGATTCACGCCTTGAAGGCCTGCAGCGTTATGATTCGGCGATCTTTCCGCAGCCGCGGGATGCCTTCCTCACCTCTTGGTGCACCGGCCGCAAGGGCCGCCGTTCGGCGGTGGTGCGCAAGAGCGGCAAGATCCGCGGTTACGGCACGATCCGCCGCTGCTACGAGGGCTACAAGATCGGCCCGCTCTTTGCCAATGATGCCGCCAGCGCCGCGGCGTTGCTTGCCGAATTGATCCCCGAGGCGAAGGGGGCCGCGGTCTTCATCGATATTCCCGCAGAGAACCACGAGGCGGTCGCGCTTGCCGAAGGCATCGGTCTTCAACCGGTGTTCGAGACGACACGCATGTATCGCGGGTCGGCGCCGGCCATTCCGCTGAAGCACGTCTTCGGCGTGACGACGCTGGAGCTTGGTTAAAACCTTTCCCTACCGGGAAGGCTTTAATCCACGGGTGAGGCGGGCACGGTCGGCGACGAAGCTTTCGGACGGCCCTTTTCGGCGATCGCAATGCCGCCTAAGGTCAGCACCAGTGCGATTACATGGAAAGACTGCAGCTGCTCGCCGATCAGGGCGACGGAGAGCAGCGTTCCGAACACCGGCACGAGATTGATGAAGAGGCCGGCCCGGTTGGCGCCGATTGCGACGACGCCCTTGATATAGAGGATCTGCGCCACCAGCGAGGGGAAGATCGCCGTGTAGAGAGTGATGACCCAGCCGGCCTGGTCCGGCCACTGCGCGGCACCCCGGCCGGCCTCCCAGAGGAGCAGCGGCAGCGAGGTCAGCATGGCGCCGAGCGCCGGGACCGCCATCAGCGTGCGCCAGTCGAGCGGCGGCTTCCAGCGCAGGAAGATCGTGTAGACCGAATAGGCGGCAATGGCGATCAGCATCAGCCCGTCGCCGCGGTTGAGGCTGAGTTGCAGCAGCGTTGCGAGGTCGCCATGCGCGGCGGTCAGAGCGACGCCGATCAGCGTCATGCCGAAGCCGAGACATTGCGCCAGCGAGATGCCGGTACGGAAGAACATGAAATTCAGCAGGAAGATCAGCATCGGGATGCCGGCCTGCTCGATGGCGACGTTGATCGCCGTCGTATATTGCACGGCCGAGTAAAGCATAGCGTTGAAAAGGGTGTAGCCGATGACGCCGTAGAAGATGAGCAGCGGCAGGTTCTTCCTCACCACCGGCCAGTCCTTCCGCAGTTGCGGTAGCGAAATTGCGGCGATCATCGCCACGGCGAGGAACCAGCGCAGGAAGGTCAGCATCATCGGGCTGATATGCCCGAGCGCGAGCTTGCCGGCGACGGAGTTGCCGCCCCAGCAGAGGGTGGCAATAACGAGGCAGATATAGGCCGTGGCTTGCAAGAGCGTTCTTCCCGTCTTTCCGAGATCGCCGAGCGCGGCGTTTTGTGACGGGAAATAGCCTGCCGGCTGCTGATTTGTCACGTAAAAAGCCCAATCTGCTGTGACAACAGGGTCGCTTTCCAAAAAACAAAGCTTTATAGATGCGCGGGTTTGAGCAGGTGCGCGGTTCCGCGCCGGTAACAGGAAGAGTTGGATGACGAACGTAGTCGTGGTCGGTTCGCAATGGGGTGACGAAGGCAAAGGCAAGATTGTCGACTGGCTTTCGGAGCGTGCGGATATCGTTGTGCGCTATCAGGGCGGACACAATGCCGGCCATACGCTCGTCATCGACGGCACGAGCTATAAGCTCTCGCTGCTGCCGTCCGGCGTCGTGCGCCCGGGCAAGATGGCCGTCATCGGCAACGGTGTCGTCGTCGATCCGCATGCGCTGATCGCCGAGATCGGCCGGCTGGAGGCGCAGGGCGTGACGGTCACGCCTGACAATCTACGCATTGCAGACAATGCGACGCTCATTCTTTCGCTGCACCGCGAGCTCGACGCGATGCGCGAGGATGCTGCGTCGAACAGCGGCACCAAGATCGGCACGACGCGCCGCGGCATCGGCCCAGCCTATGAAGACAAGGTCGGCCGCCGCGCCATCCGCGTCATGGATCTTGCCGATCTCGATAGTCTTTCCGGTAAGGTCGACCGTATCCTGACGCATCACAATGCGCTTCGCCGCGGCCTCGGCGTTGCCGAAGTCAGCCACCAGGCGATCATGGACGAACTGACCTCGATCGCCGATCGGGTACTGCCTTTCCGCGACACCGTCTGGCTTTTCCTCGACAAGGAGCGCCGCAAGGGTGCTCGCATCCTCTTTGAAGGCGCGCAGGGCAGCCTGCTCGATATCGATCACGGCACTTATCCCTTCGTGACCTCCTCGAACACGGTAGCCGGCCAGGCGGCAGCTGGTTCCGGCATGGGACCCGGCTCGCTCGGTTATATCCTCGGCATCACCAAGGCCTATACGACGCGCGTCGGCGAAGGCCCGTTCCCGACGGAGCTCACCGACCAAATTGGCCAGTTCTTGGGCGAGAAGGGGCATGAGTTCGGTACTGTGACGGGGCGTAAGCGCCGCTGCGGCTGGTTCGACGCTGCACTGGTGCGCCAGTCGGTCGCCACCAACGGGATCACGGGCATCGCGCTCACCAAGCTCGACGTGCTCGACGGTCTCGAGGAATTGAAGATCTGCGTCGGCTACATGCTCGACGGCGAACAGATTGATCATCTTCCCGCAAGCCAGGGAGCGCAAGCTAGGGTCGAACCGATCTACATCACCCTGGAAGGGTGGAAGGAATCGACCGTCGGCGCCCGCAGTTGGGCGGATCTGCCGGCACAGGCGATCAAATATGTTCGCCAGGTCGAAGAGCTGATCGGGGCACCCGTCGCGCTCCTTTCCACCAGCCCGGAGCGGGATGACACGATACTTGTGACCGATCCGTTTGAGGATTAAGCTCACGGGTCACTGTGGAGGATGGTTCGGTAGAGTACCGGACTTCTTGAGAAAGTACTGATGGCGGATTTTATTGCAGTCATTCGGCGGGCCGTCGACGGCCTGGCTGAAAATACCCCCGAGATGCGGGTGAAGGTCTACGAACGTGCCCGCGGCGCAGTGCAGCGGCAGCTCGAGAACATGAAGCCGCGTCCGCCGGAAGCCATGCTGCAACGCCAGCTCGAAAAGCTCGAGGCTGCCATCCGCGAAGTGGAAGGCGAACACTCCGAGGCGATGCCGCTCGATGAGCCGGTTGCGGTCGTCACCGCGGCGGAATCCTTCGAAGAACAAGCGGTTCACGACGAAAGCGAACCGGCGCCGGAGACGGCTGTCGAGGAACCGGTATACGAAGCCTCTGCAGAACCGCAGGCGGCCGAGGCCGTCGACGAGCCCGATCACGTTGAAGCCGCCGCGCCTGAGGAGGCTGAGGAAGAGGTCGCTGTCGAAGAGCCTCTTCCCCAGGAAGCACTCGTTTCCGCGGAAACCCCTGTTTCGCCGGAGACATCCGGTCCGGCCGAAACATACTGGCATCCCTCGCACGAGGAGGAAGCGCCGGCCGAGGAATGGCATGCCAGCGAGGCGCGCGATGTCGCTGCTGAAGACCTGCCGGCCGAACATGGCGGCTGGGAGCCGCCTGCCGCGCATCGCAGCGAGCAAGCCGACGAACAGCGTGCCGACGAGCAGCATCCCCTGGAAGCCGACAAGATTGCGGCCGAACCGGCGGCGGTGGAAAGCGTGGAGCCGGAGGCCGAGGAGGCTTACGAGCCCGTCGAGCCGTTGCAGCCGATCACCCGCGGCATAGACCATGCATCCAACCGCCTTGTAGAGCCGGTTGCCGATTTCGATCGTCCGCAGGAGTTCGTCGAGCACAGCCGCGAGGAGCCGTTGCAGGCCGAAGCTGCGGCGCATTTCGACCCCGTCTGGACCGAGCCCGTTGCCGAAACGCCGGCTCCGGCGCCCAGGGATGCGGAGACCGAATGGGCGGAAGAGGAGCTCCGGCAATATTCGGAGACGGCGCCGGCGCCGATTACCGCCGATGCCTCGGCGCGCGCCTTCGAGGAGGTGATATCGAGCCTCGAAAAAGTGGCACCCGCCGCCGTCATGCCGGCCGCCAAGGAAAGTTTTTCCTGGGAGACGGCCGCCTTCGACGATCTACCGCCGATCGAGGCCGACAGCGCTAAGAAGGCACCGGTTGCCTCTCATTTCGACGATGTCGATATTTTCGCGGAAGTGCACAATGGCAAGCCGGCGCCTGCCAGCGGCGCGCCGAGCGAGGACTGGCGAGAAGCGAAAGCACTGCGCGGCTACGACCGCCGCGGCTCGGTCGCCGCTGACGACGATGACGCCAATCCGTCGATGGATATCGATCAGATTGTCGCCTCCAAGCTGCAGGGCAAAAGCTTCCGTATGGAGCCGAAGCGCCGCCGCTTCGGCATCGGCACCGTGATCACGCTCATCTTCGCACTCATCCTGATCGGTGGCGGCGCCTATGCCGGCTGGACGAACAGAGAGGCACTGGTGGCGATGGTCGACGGGCTCGTCAGCTCGGCACCGTCGCAGGCGACCAGGAACGAGGCGGCAACGCCGCCGCCGGATGGCTCGTCGACGCCTGCCCAGCCGGGCGCGGTGACGCCAGCCCAGCCGACCGCACCAGGAGCGCAGAACTCTCCAGCGACGCCGGCGCAGCCGAACCCGCAGGTAGCGTCAGTGAACAATGACGGCGCTGCGGCCAATTCGAAATTCACCCAGCGGCTGCTGACCGATGGAACCGAGGTCGACAGCGGACCGGCGACCGTGCCTGGAACGCCGACTGCTGAAGGAAAATCGGTGGCCGAACAGAATGTCGCGGCAGCCGATACGCCGCCTGCCAGCGCGCAGGGCGATGCGGCACCCGCCGAGACGCCGCCGCCGAACGGTGCGGCGGCATCGCCGCCGCAGGCCGTGCCCGTCGGTTCGTCGCAAAAGATGTTCCTCTATGAGGAGCGCATCGGCCAGAGTTCGCCGACGGCGATCGAAGGATCGGTCGTATGGAGCGTGCAGCACGAGGCCGGCCAGGGCGGTCGGCAGGAGGCGACGGTGCAGGGCAATGTCACGGTTCCCGAGCGCAATCTCTCGGCTCTCGTCACCTTCAAACGCAATTCCGATCCGTCGCTGCCGGCAAGCCATCTCGTCGAGATCGTCTTCTCAGTGCCGCCGAATTTCGAAGGCGGCAGCATCGACAGCGTCCAGCGCATTTCGATGAAGCGCACGGAGCAGGACCGCGGTGACGCGCTGATCGCGGTTCCGGCCAAGATCACCGACGATTTCCACATGATCGCGCTCAACGACTACCCTGATGCGCGCAAGGCCAATCTCGACCTGATGTCGACCCGCAACTGGATCGATATTCCGATCACCTACCGCAACGGCCGCCGCGCGCTGCTGACGATGGAAAAGGGCGGTACGGGAACGGACGCCTTCAATACCGCGATCAAGGAATGGACTGCGCTCGGAGATGTGTCGACGAGCCAGTGACGGTTTCGGC
This sequence comes from Rhizobium brockwellii, assembly GCF_000769405.2. Lineage (NCBI taxonomy): Bacteria > Pseudomonadati > Pseudomonadota > Alphaproteobacteria > Hyphomicrobiales > Rhizobiaceae > Rhizobium > Rhizobium brockwellii. The sequence goes on along the minus strand of NZ_CP053439.1, from coordinate 3,431,648 downwards.
AACGCCAGCGTTCCCGGATCTTGGCGCGGTGCCGAGGCTGCGGATAAAGATGAATGAAAAAGAAAAGGCGGGCCGCAAGGGCCCGCCTTCTTCAATTGTATCACGCGGCAGGTTTACGCCGTTGCTTCAACGACGCGGACGGCCTTGGCCCGTTCCAGGGCTTCCTTGCGAACCGCGTCTTGCACCTTTTCGAAGGCGCGAACCTCGATCTGGCGAACACGTTCGCGACTGATGTCGAATTCGGTCGAGAGGTCTTCCAGGGTCACTGGATCCTCGGCGAGGCGGCGAGCCTCGAAGATGCGGCGTTCGCGCTCGTTCAGCACGCTCATCGCTTTCGCCAGCATGCGCCGGCGGGTGTCGAGCTCATCCTGTTCGATCAGCACGTCTTCCTGGCTGTCATGGTCGTCCACCAGCCAATCTTGCCATTGACCGCCGTCACCTTCGGCCGCCTTGATCGGCGCGTTCAGCGAGGCGTCGCCGGAGAGGCGGCGGTTCATCGAAATGACCTCCTCCTCCGAGACCTTCAGCTTGGTGGCGATCTCCGAGACGTGCTCCGGCTTCAGGTCGCCGTCATCGATTGCCTGGATGCGGCCTTTCAGCCGGCGCAGGTTGAAGAACAGGCGCTTCTGGTTGGCGGTCGTGCCCATCTTCACCAGCGACCACGAACGCAGGATATATTCCTGGATCGAGGCCTTGATCCACCACATGGCATAGGTGGCGAGGCGGAAGCCGCGCTCGGCATCGAATTTCTTGACGGCCTGCATCAGGCCGACATTGCCTTCGGAGACGACTTCGCCGATCGGCAGGCCGTAGCCGCGATAACCCATCGCGATCTTCGCGACGAGGCGAAGGTGGCTGGTGACGAGCTTGTGGGCGGCATCGCGATCACCATGCTCGGCATAACGCTTGGCGAGCATGTATTCCTGCTGCGGCTCCAGCATCGGAAACTTGCGGATTTCGTCGAGGTAACGATTGAGACCGGCTTCACCGGCGGTAATGGACGGCAAGGTATTTCGGGCCATAGTGCACCCTCCTAAAGTGAATTCCGGTTCCCGATGGAAACGCATCCTCGCGTTAAAAAAGGCGAACCGGGACGTGCGGCTCTGTCCGAGCCCGCACTAAGTCAATGTACAGATAAGTGTGGCGAAACCGCGGTTCAAGGTGCCGCTCACGCAGGTGTGAGTTGGGCAGGCGGCATTCGGAGCCCGGCTTTATCGCCGCAGCGCTTCGACCAGTTCGACCATATCATCCGGCAGCGGCACCTCGAAATGCATGATTTCGCCGGTGCGGGGATGCTCGAACTGCAGCATGAAGGCATGCAGCGCCTGGCGGCCGAAACCGTTGACGATCTTGCGGATCTCTTCGGGCAGGAGATTGGCCTTGGTCTTGAAGCCGGCGCCGTAAACCGTGTCGCCCAGTAGCGGATGGCCGATATGGGCCATATGGACACGGATCTGATGGGTGCGGCCGGTTTCGAGGCGGCACTCGACCAGCGAGGCGAACGCGGTCGCATCCGGCTTCTCATGGAAGCGCTCGATCACCTGGTAATGCGTGATAGCCTCGTCGGCGTCCTGACTGTCGGGGCGCTTGACGGCGCGGCGCGTGCGGTCGCCGGTGGCGCGGCCGAGCGGGGCGTCGACCATGCCGGACAGTGAGCGGGGCCGGCCCCAGACGACTGCCTGATAGGCCCGCTCCAGCGGCATGGTGCGGCCATGGTCGGCAAATTGCAGTGACAGGTGGCGATGGGCAATGTCGTTTTTGGCGACGACCATGACGCCTGTCGTGTCCTTGTCGAGACGGTGGACGATGCCGGGGCGGCGCACGCCGCCGATACCGGAGAGCGTATCGCTGCAATGGTGGATCAGCGCGTTGACCAGCGTCCCTGTCCAGTTGCCGGCGCCGGGATGGACGACGAGGCCGGAAGGCTTGGAGATGACGATGACGTCGTCATCCTCATGGAGGATATCCAGCGGGATGTCCTCGCCCTGCGGCGTCGGATCTTCCGGCTCGGGCAGCGTGAGTTCAAAACTATCGCCGGTGCGCACCTTGCGCTGCGGGTCGGTGACGGGTTCGCCGCGGAGAAAAACCTGGCCGTCCTTGATCAACGCCTTGATGCGGCTGCGCGAAAATTCCTCGCCGACCTGCGCCGTCAGCCAGGCGTCCAGCCGGCCTTCGGCGCTTTCATCGGCGGTCAGGACTTTTCTATTGCCGGCTGCTTGTTTAAAGGGGTCGCTCAAGACGCTTCTTCTCCGACGAATTTTTTTAGAACGGGACGCACAGATGACAGCAATCGAGCCAGACGACCAGGAAGAGAAGCCCCTTGATCCGGCGATGGAAAGTGTCCGGCGCAAGATGGTCCGCCTGCAGATCGTTTCCGGCGCCATCATGTTCGTGAGCCTTATGGCGGTCTTCGGCGCGGTTGTCTACAAGGTGATGCACAGCGAACCGAAGGAGCCGGTGTCCGCTGTTGCTGCCTCCGGCGTGCCCTCGGATGCGCCGCTTGCGGCGACCGTTTCCTTGCCGCTCGGCTTCAAGGTGCAGTCCACCTCGTTTTCGGCCGGGCAGATCCTGTTCTACGGCGAAACGGCCGAGGGCAAGAACAAGGCGCTGGTTTACGATCTCAGGACCGGCCGCACCGTCGCGGACGTCACTGTTACGGGCAATTGAGGCCGGCATGGCCGCCGTCCCGATCGACATCGACAGCGCCGACGATCCGCGCGTCGCTGAATTCCGCGAGATCCGCGAGCGCGACCTGACAGGCCGAGAGAACCGCTTCATCGCCGAAGGCACCGTCGTGCTGCGCATGCTCGCCGAGGCGCATGCGGCAGGCCGCGGCTTTTCCGCCGAGAAGATCTTGCTGCTGCGCAACCGCGTCGAGGGCGTTCTGCCCATCCTGGAGCGGCTTCCGGCCGATGTGCCGGTCTATGTCGCCGAGGCGGATGTGCTCGACGGCGTCGTCGGTTTCCATCTGCACCGCGGTGTTCTCGGGCTTGGCCGGCGGGAGGATCGCGGCGAGGCGGCCCTTCTCGACGCGCTGCCGGAACGGGCGCTGGTGCTCGTCGGTTGCGGCATTTCCAATCACGACAATGCCGGCTCGATGTTCCGAAATGCGGCCGCCTTCCGGGCGGACGCAGTGCTGCTCGACGAAACCTCCTGTGATCCACTCTACCGCAAGGCGTTGCGTGTCTCTGTCGGTTCGGTGCTGAGCGTTCCGCACCGTCGCGGCCGCAGGGCGCTGGATGTGCTCCTGGCGCTCGCCGAACGGGGCTTTGCTATCTGGACGCTTTCGCCTCACGGCAAGACCGATATCCGCGCCATTCCGGCCTCGACGCGCATGGCGCTCGTCGTCGGCACCGAAGGCGAGGGGTTGCCGCAGGCGCTGCTTGCACGGTTCCAGAGCGCGCGCATTCCGCAGTCGGAGGAACTCGACAGCCTCAATGCCGCGACGGCGACGGGGATCGCGTTATTTTCCATGGCCTCGGCGATGGGCCGGATCTAACGCATATCCCTCTCAAATCGGAATCGATTTTCAGGGTTCTGCGTGAATTCAAACATGATGGTCGAACATGATGGCGCGCCGCGCGTCCTATCGGACGCTCGGGGGATCGGCGATGATCGCGGTTGCCCTGTCGGCAAGGCTGACACGATCGTTCGTGTTCTTTTCCGCAGCTTCGACGAGCAACGTGCGGATCGGCGAGGCGGGACCCTCGCTGAGTGCGGTCAGCGCCACCATATTGGCGGCGATCGAGGCGATCTCCTCACGGATCGCACCATCGCGTCCGGTTACGGCCTTTGCCTTTTGCAGACGCTCAGCAAGGGCGGCGCTGCGCTTGCGGACATCCTCGCCCATCTCAGCCGTGATCATGGCGGTGTCGAGCGTGGATGTGGTTGTGTCTTCGGCCGTCATTTCCGCCGGCATCTCCGCGACCATCCCGGCAAGGCCGGCGTCGCGCAGCACCCGGTTGACCTTGCGGATCTCGGCGTTGGCGGCCTTCAATTGCTCCTTCAATTTGGCTATCTCCTGCTGCCGACGAGCGACCAGGTTTTCCTTTTCGGTGGCGGAAGCGCTGTCGCGCGCGGCCTTATCCTCCAGGCGGATCACCATATGCTGCTGCTGCGTCAGTTTCTGTTCGGCATCCTTGGCGCGCTTCTGCAGCAGGCTGACGTCCTGGCGCAGCGTGTCGCGTTCGTCGCGCAGCGCGTTGACCCGGAATTTCAGGCTCTCTGCCTCGGTCTCGCGCGCGGCCAGGTCTATCCTCAGCCCATCGGCCTGTTCACCGAGTTTGCTCAGCCGCGTCCTCATCGTCGTCAGTTCGCTCTCCTTATTGGCAGCGGACTGCTCGGCAATATGCAGATTGGTCTTCAACTGGCTGATATAGTTCTCGTCCTTGCGAAGATGCGAGCGTTGGTCGGCCGCCTCGACATGCATCTCGCCGATCTGGGCCTGCAATTCGCCGATCTCGGCGGCAAACCTGCCAGCGTCGACGGCGAGGGCGTCGTGGCGAAGCTGGAGTGACAGAGATTTCTCGCGCTCACGCAGAAGGTCCTGGGCGGTGCGGGCGTTTTCGGCGGCATAGAGCGCGCGCACCATATCCTTCTGGGCGCGAACCTCCTGCGGGCTCAGCGGCATCGTCGCTTTCAGCCGGTTCTCGGTATACCAGACGATGCGGCGGTGGACGGCGGGCGAGACCAGAAAGACGAGGAAGGCCGCGGTCAGGAAGCCCAATCCGAACAAGAGAGCATATTCGATCACGGCGCGGCCATCGGTAAGAAGGTTGATACGAGGTCAGCCGCGATGATTAAGCACGCGTGACGCGCATGGCAAGGCCGCCGGTGGGGACGGCGGCAGATTCCAGCGGCTTTGAGGCCTCAGAAGGGGTTCCAGGTCGGCGCCTGGGTGATCTTGAGATAGCCGACATTGACGCCGAGGCGAGCACCGACGCCGGTGCGGATCGGCACGACTAGCACGTCGTTGTTCTTGAGCAGCGTCATGCCGAAGCCGGCGATCACATAGGCCGAACCGCTGACGCCGCCGAAGCGGTCATAGATGCCGTTGACGGAAGGCAGGTCGTAGACCAGCATCATCACGCGCGAGCCCTGGCCACCGTAATCGAGGCCGAGCGAGGGTCCCTGCCAGTAGAGATTATGTTCGCCGGCGTTCTTGGTGTTCAACTGGCCTTCGCCATAGGTCAGGCCGGCGATGAAGGCGCCGCCGCCTTCCTGTCCGAGGATATAGCCGTTTGGCAGGCCGTATTTCTGGAAGGCACTCTCGACCACTTTGGCAAGTCCGCCGCTGGCGGAGCCGAAGAAGGAGTGGCCGGCGTCGACGATTTCCTGCATCGTATACTGGCCGTTGTCCTGGGCGGCGGCCGGCCCGGCAACCATCAGCGAGGAGAAGATGAGGGCCGAAAGTAACCTGCAGAAGCCGATGAATCGGTGCGGAAATCGAGGGCGCATGGTGTCATCCGTTCGTCGTTTGGCTAGGAGCGGGCAACCGCTCGCGGCGATTGGTGCATTTTGCGCCGATGATCTTAACAATCGGTTTACCAAATATGGTGTCATTATGGCATCGAGTACGATCGCAAACTTCGCGCAATTTTGATGAAGCATATTCCGGGCGCAATGAAATTGCCGCCCATCAGGAGACAATGATGTCCAAGAACCCCAATCTCACCCTGTCCGGCCCAGATCTGGCCGCGCTTCTTTGCAGCCGAGTTTGCCACGATGTCATCTCGCCCGTCGGCGCGATCAATAACGGACTGGAACTCCTGGATGAGGGCGGCGCCGATGCCGATGCAATGGACCTGATCCGCACCAGCGCGCTCAACGCTTCCGTCCGCCTGAAATTCGCACGCCTCGCTTTCGGCGCGTCGGGTTCCGTCGGCGCATCGATCGACACCGGCGAGGCCGAGCGTGCAGCCAAGGATTTCGCCGTCGCCGAGAAGAAGACCGAGGTGATCTGGAACGGACCGCGCGCGATCGTCGCCAAGAACCGTGTCAAGCTGCTGCTCAACCTCTTCCTCGTTGCCTATTCCGCCATTCCGCGCGGCGGCGTGCTCGAGGTAACGCTCGAAAATCCCGAGTTCGATGCCAAGTTCAAGCTCACGTCCAAAGGCAAGTTGATGCGCTTGCCGCCGAAATTCGTCGAGATATCGACCGGCACGATCGAGGAGGCCATCGATGCCCATTCGATCCAGCCCTATTACACCGTGCTTCTGGCGCAGGAGTGCGGAATGACGCTTGATCACAGCGCCAGCGCCGACGAACTGGTGTTCACGGCAGTGGCTGCGGCAGCCTGATTTCGGAGCGCAGACGTGCGTCGGCGCTCTGTCCGGTAACGATTCGTTAGCCTGATGGACCTATTCTCCAGGGTTGTAAGAGGCCTCTTGCTGCGACGAATGCGGGGGCAAAGGAGCGGCCATGCAAAGGTTCATGATCACCGATAATTCGGACATCGTCCGCAAGGTCGGCAAGCGCATTCTCTCCGAACTCGACTTTCTCGTCAGCGAAGCCTCCAACGCCGGCGAGGCGCTGCAGCGCTGCCAGGCGGAGCTGCCGGAATATCTGATCGTCGATTCCGGCATGGAAGGCGCCCTCGACCTCATCGCCGCCATCCGTGCCATGGAAGGCGGCAAAGAGGTCAAGATTTATTACTGCGTCGTCGAGGCGGATCTGAAGAAACTGATGGCGGGCAAACGGGCCGGTGCTACCGACTTCCTGCTGAAGCCGTTCGATCGTAAGATCCTGACCGCCGTTTTCGGAAACCGCGCGATCGCCGCCTGACCGGCAGATCTCTTTTTGCCGATATCGGCATCACTGGCGCATGATGCCGAGTGCAAGCGGTTTCGGCCGCCCTACGCTATTTCCTAAAGCGTCGCGATCTTTCAGATTCGCTTGCCACGCTTTAGGTCTTTGCTTTTCCGCATGTCTTTATCGCAGAACCGCTGCACACATTTGCGAGACATGCTCTAGATCGAAATGACAGAGCATCTCAAGCCGATCCGGCCTGAGATCATGTGTTGTGAAGGCGGGTTCTTATTGCCCGCAGGCAGAAACGAAAAATCCCGCCGAAAAGGCGGGATCTTCGTTTGTCCGATAAGGGGGATCGGAAAAAAATATCAGGCGGTTTCGGCGTATTCGGCACCATCCGGCTCGCGAAGAACGTAACCACGGCCCCAGACGGTCTCGATGTAGTTGGCGCCGCCTGCAGCGTTGGCGAGCTTCTTGCGGAGCTTGCAGATGAAGACGTCGATGATCTTCAGTTCCGGTTCGTCCATGCCGCCGTAGAGGTGGTTCAGGAACATTTCCTTGGTGAGGGTGGTGCCCTTGCGGAGCGAAAGCAGCTCCAGCATCTGATATTCCTTGCCCGTCAGGTGGACGCGCTGGCCGCCGACTTCGACAGTCTTGGCATCGAGGTTGACGATCAGTTCGCCGGTCATGATGACCGATTGTGCGTGGCCCTTGGAGCGACGGACGATAGCGTGGATGCGGGCGACGAGCTCGTCCTTGTGGAACGGCTTGGTCATGTAGTCGTCAGCGCCGAAACCGAGGCCGCGAACCTTGTCTTCGATGCCGGCCATGCCCGACAGGATGAGGATCGGTGTCTTGACCTTGGACAGCCGAAGAGTGCGAAGCACTTCATATCCGGACATGTCGGGCAGGTTCAGATCGAGAAGGATGATATCATAATCATACAGCTTGCCCAGATCGACGCCTTCTTCACCGAGATCGGTGGTATAAACATTAAAACTCTCTGATTTCAGCATCAACTCGATGCTCTGCGCCGTTGCGCTGTCATCCTCGATTAGAAGTACCCGCATAATTATCCCCTTTACCGCCGCCGAAAGGTGGTCTGGCCCCCTACACGATACCGAACACGTTACGTGATTTGAAAGCTGCCACGAAATGGTTAACAAATTCTAATTCACTCTGGCAAGGAGTATCGAATTTATTAAACAATTTTTCCATTTCTCTGTTTTCCAATAGGAATCTCAAAAAGGTGCTCCTCAACTTTAACATTAGGAAACAGCGCTAAGTGATTCATCCGACTCGCCAATGAAAAGGTTCGAACTTAATGCCGCGGCATTTACCGACCCTTAAATCATCGGGCCTATCATTAACGATGCCCGTAAACGAAAGGTTACCAGCGGTAGGTATTTGTTAATATCGTGGGAAATTTTTTAGCAAACCGTGTCAAAGCGGCGCGCAGGGCAGTTTCAAGTTGAGCCGGGGTCTCGCATCACGGGAGTAATGCGTATGAAGTCGCGAGAAAGTCTCGTTCGCCTGAAGGAATTTCAGGTGAACGAAAAACGACGTCAGTTGCAGCAGTTGCAGATGATGATGTCCGAATTCGAACGGATGACGAAGGATCTGGAGAGCCAGATCGTCGTCGAGGAAAAGAAGTCCGGTATTTCCGACCCGAATCACTTTGCTTATCCGACCTTCGCCAAGGCCGCGCGTCAGCGGGCCGACAACCTGCAGGTTTCGATCAAGGAACTGAAGATGCAGGAAGAGACGCTGGAAATGGCGCTCGAGGAGATGCAGGCGGAATATGCAAGGGCCACAGCGCTGGAAGAGCGTGACGGCGGCGCCAGAGCAAGGGCGTAACAGAAACGGCTGGGTGCCGGCTTCGGCGCCCTGGGATCGCCACTGAGAAGCCATGTATGATGGGCGCGCCGTCCGTCATACATGGCTTTTGGTGTTTGCCTTACGGTGTCGCTCCCATCGGAGACGAGATTCGTCACCCACGGGGACGATTTGTCTCATGCATGTCCTTATCCCAAAACCCCCTGTGCGCTTTTGGCGACATGCATTAATTCACGACATCCTTCCATTCCGGATGGCGTTGCGCCTGCGCCTTGAAGAAAGGGCAGAGCGGGATGATCTTCCAGCCGCCGGTTCGGGCTGCCTCCACGGCGTGGAGCGCCAGTGCCTGGCCGACACCTTTGCCGCGCAGCGCATCGGGAACGGCCGTGTGATCGATGATGACGAGCTTCGGCGATGTGCGCGAATAGGTCATCTCAGCCTCGTGCCCTTCGATCTCGGCCGCATAGCGGCCGCCGGAGACGCCTTCCTCACTTCGAATGTCCATTGTCTTTCCTCATAACCGATATTGTCGTAGCGGACCGTGACATGGCGGCGCGGTCGTGCCAAGCCGTGGAGGCAATACAGGCAGGAGACAGAGTGTTCATGCAAAATGTCGGATCGATGAGAGGTTCAATGCAATGAGTGCGCTTTCGATGGCTCGCCCCGTGCTTCTCGTGGCCGCGCCGTTCTTCCTGGCGCTCGGCCTCGTCTTGCCGCTGGTCCGTTTCGAGACGCTGTATTTCTTCGACAAGACGCCGTCGCTGATCGAAATCATCGTCTCGCTATGGCAAGGCGGGGACGGGCTGCTGGCGGCAATCGTCGCCCTGGTTTCGATCCTGCTCCCGTTTGTGAAGATGGTCGGCATCACCGTGGAGGCGACAGGGATCACCGCAGAAGCGACGGCCGCCGGCGGTGGGGCCGGCAGCCTGTTCTATCGTCGCGTCGTACCGCATCTGTCCAAGTGGTCGATGATGGATGTGCTGCTGGTCGCGATCGTCATTGCGGCGGCGAAGACGACGGGGCTGGCGGATGCCTTCACGCAGCCGGGCCTTTGGTGCTACGCAGCCTCGTCAATGATTTCGGGCCTTCTTCATTCCCTCATGGGAGATGCGTCCGGCCCGAAATAAATGTCGTCAATGCTGGGGTGTGATCAGTGACGATATTGCTGGATGCGCGTGGTGCGCAGGCCGGCAAGACCGTGGCTGTTGATCGACGACTGCCAGGAGAGGAATTCTTCGACCGTGAGCGTGTAACGCTCGCAGGCCTCTTCCAAGCTCAACAAGCCACCGCGAACAGCCGCGACAACCTCTGCCTTCCGGCGAATCACCCAGCGCCGCGTATTGGGCGGCGGAAGATCCGCGATCGTCAGGGGGCTGCCATCGGGGCCGATGACATATTTTACTCGGGGACGTATCATTTCGGTCATTGGACTCTCTACACAACGCAAGACCACGAGCCCCACTCTAGCCTGCCACATTTAAAAATTGCCTAAACCCATCGTAAGACTTTGATAACAAATTTAGACGCCCGCCCGGCGGGTGATGTGGGGCGGCGGCCTGCTGCTACGTCAATTTGCAGCGCCTGCATGGGAGTCATGCGGAATAAATATTAGCTGATTTCCCGGGACGATCTGATACGTGCGGCAACATAAGAATGAGCGCAAGACTTCGTCTCCGTTCTTCCCGCTGTATCAATCCAGTTCGCACTCGGATGCTTCTTGTCCTCGGGATGCGGGGAAGAAGCCGTCTTTGCCGATGGCCCGGCGCGAACTTTTCGCCGCCGGCAGCAAGGCCGAGCCGAAGCTGGCGATTCGACGATACGAAGATGCAAAGACGTGGACGCGCAGTCGGCGACTGCGCTGAGGATGCTGCATTTTCGTGTTCGTAGGCCGATGGCGTCGGGGTTTTGTTTAACGACGGTAAGGAACGGCTCGGGGCGATGGCGAAGCTTGTGGGCTTCGATTTCTATCTGCTCTCGGTTTTCCCGCGCGGCGACCGTACGGCTTTCATCGAAAACCGACTGATCAGTAACTGGCCGCAAAGCCTTGTCGGCTTTTACGAGGCCGCCGATCTCTTCTATTGCAGCAGACTGGTGACTGCGATGAAGCGGACGATCATGCCGGTCTTCTGCGAGGAGGGGTCGTTTGCGGGCAGCGCCGCCAACCGGGAAAACCGCAAACTCGACAGTCTCTTTCAGATGCACGGGCTGAAGAATACCTTCGCCTTCGCGTAGCACGACGCTGACCTGAAACAATACATCTTCGGTTCTCAGGCAGCTGTCCTATGCCCACGCGAGAGCAGGCGATGGCGCTGCTTTACGGCTGCATGGAGCTTCTGGACAAGGTTTCGCGTGGCGGCGGCGTGGAGGATGGTCGGTTGGAGATGCTCACCCGTCGCGAAATCGAATGCCTGCGCTGGTCGGCGGCCGGCAAGAACAGCGACGAGATCGCGATCATTCTCGATCTCTCGTCGCATACGGTGGCAGGTTATCTGAAGAGCGCGATGCGCAAGCTCGATTGGGTCAACCGCATGCAGGCGGTCGCCAGAGCATTCCGGTACCGGCTGCTCTAAAGCGCGTGGCATCGCGCTTTAGGTCTTTGTTTTATGCATGTCGATTTCCTAAAACCGTTGCACACTTTTGGGCGACATGCACAAGGCGGCCGGTCTCTTCTCACAAAGCTTAAAGCTTAGAAGCCTTTTCCGCGGGTCAGCTCCGACACGACGGTTCCGAAAATGATGCGCATGTCCATCAAGATCGAAAAATTCCCGACGTAGTAGAGATCGCTGGCGATGCGGGCGCGCGCCTTGGCCGGACGATCGGTCGGGCCGCGCAGGCCGCGCATCTGGGCAAGGCCCGTCATGCCGGGGCGCATCGCATGGCGCTGATGGTATTCCGGTACGAGTTCTTCGTAGAGCACGCCGCCGGCGCGCATGCCGATCGCATGGCAGCGCGGACCGACGACCGACATGTGGCCCAGCAGCACGTTCAGCAGCTGCGGCAACTCATCGACATTCGTACGGCGCAGGATGGCGCCGATGCGCGTGACGCGCGGATCGTTCATTACCGTCTGGGCAACGCCGGAGACGTCGCAGAGGTCGGTGCGCATGGAACGGAACTTGTAGACCTTGATGGCCTTACAGTTCTTGCCCCAGCGGGTCTGCTTGAAGAGCACCGGCCCCGGGCTGTCGATCTTGATCAGCAGGGCGACGAACAGAAGGAAAGGGGCGAGGACGAGGAGGGCGCTCAACGACGAAACAATGTCGAACGCCCGCTTCAGGACCAGATCCAGCAACGGCGCCTGCGGCGCATCGCTGTGGATAACAGGGGTCTGGATCTTCAGGCTCGGCTGCTGGCGGCGGCTCGGCCGGAAGGACTCTGTCGAAATGCTGTTGTTTAGTTCCGTGATGCTCAAGGATCGTACTCTGTTGTCTTCGAGGGGGCGCGGCGGCAATAGGCGATCAATGGTTTACCCTGTCACCAGGGCTGCACTTAGGTCTTGGTAACCCTACTAGAACGGAAAAATGCGACAATTGTGTAATGGTGTCCAGAGAAATATCGCATCGCAGCAAATCTTTCGCATTTGCGTTAAGTTGAGGCAAGCTCATGATATTTCGTTAATAATTGGAATTTTGTCAAAGTTTTTAGGCCTTTGGAGGGGTTCGCCGCGGGCTGGCGACGTGCCGTTTCGACACGTGGCCCGTGGCTCTTAAGCGTATTTCTTAACGGAAGACGATGCGAAATTTTTCTGATGAAGATCTCGATCATCGCCGAAGTCGTGTCAGAATGTGACAAAATCAAGGCGAGATTGGTGGCGGCGCAGCGTCTTAAAAGGCTGCAGAGCGACGAGTTCCGGCCAGAATCACTTGATGACGCCCGATCGTGCGAATCACTCCACAGCCGGAATGGGATCGTGGACACGCTTCCTGATGCGCAGAGGAAGGATATTTGACAGGTAAAGGGACGACCCGCTCGGATGGCGCGCTGACCTGAGGTCGACCGCGGATCGTAGCGGCGGGCCTGAACACGTGGCGGCGATGCAAAGGATTGCGCCGCTTGCGCCGGTCTTCAGCGATTCCCGCGGATCGTCACGCCGGTTCGAGGACGCGTTTCCTGCCGCCCCAGGAGATGAAGTTCGGGTTGGCGAAGTCGAAATCGGCGGCCGTTCCCGTTTTGCCGTAGGTTAGTGGCGTCCCGTCCAGCGTCACCGTCGAACCGCCGGCGGCGCGTAGCACCGCATCGCCGGCTGCGGTGTCCCATTCCATCGTGCGGGTGAAACGCGGATAGACGTCGGCCTTGCCTTCGGCCAGCAGGCAGAATTTCAGCGAGGAGCCGATATTGGTGCATTTGAAGATCGCTTGATCGGCGAGGAAGCTTCCAGTCTCCGGACTGTTGTGGCGAAGGCTTGCAAGCGCCAGCCTGTCGTCCGGCTGTTCGCGCACCGTGATCGCGCTGCGTGCGCCGACCGTGAAATCGTCCATGACGACGAGCCTTTCGGCGTGGCCGCGTTCTCCGGAGAAGGCAAGCCCCAGCGCCGGCGCATAAACGATGCCGGCCACCGGGGCGCCGTTCTCGATATAGGCGATGTTGACGGTGAATTCCTGTCGTCCGTCGACGAATTCACGGGTGCCGTCGAGAGGGTCGACCAGGAAGAAGCCTCGGCCGCCGATGTCGGGCACCTTGCCGGCGGCGACCGATTCTTCCGCCACGACGGGTATTTCGGGATAATCTCTGGCGAGATGAGCGAGGATGATGCGCTCGGCCTCCTCGTCGGCGACCGTGACCGGACTTGCATCCGCCTTCATGGCGACGGGGAAGCCTTCGCGCAGGACCGTGATGATGGCCCTGCCGGCTTCGAGCGCCGCCTTTTCAAATGTCCTCAGCATCGTCCTTTTGCCATTCGCCACGCGGCGAGCACCCCGCTGTCGCTCGTCCGCAAACCATCCCTATTACAACCCGATACTTAAGCTATATGGTGTTCCCCGTCGTGCTCTGCATCCCTCAATACACAGCTTGATGATGCTACCATAAGTTTTCGGCCTTGTCAGACGAAGATGGGGCATCGCTCGTGAAATGGCATTCGTCAAAGAGGCTGCCTTGGGGTCTGAATTTGCTCCATCTTCCAATTCTGTGGAATAGCTTACGCAGCAAGCCGAGCAGGAAATCGACGGCGATACCTCCGGATGGTTAACCCAGTGGCAGTTTCTGGCTAAAAATAGGCCCTGCTCTGCCGTTTTTCTGTGGATTTTGGTTCAAAACGCGCCAGTTAGGCCTGTTCTGACAAGAATCTGTCGGAGTAAATCCTTTTTGTCTTCACATTTCCAACGAAACCGCTATGCATTCGGCCTATGAGGTTCTCTGAAACGGAGAACTGAAGAACCAAAAAGAGATGCAGCATTTTCGGCTCGCATCCAGGGGAAAACGACATATGGAGTATTTCGTCCAGCAGCTCTTAAACGGGCTGACGCTCGGATCCATCTATGGCCTCGTGGCTATTGGCTATACGATGGTTTACGGCATTATCGGTATGATCAATTTCGCCCATGGCGACATCTTCATGCTTGGTGGTTTCGCCGCTCTTATCGTCTTCCTCGTCCTCACATCCATCTTCGCAGGTCTCCCGGTGGCCGTGCTGCTGCTGGCGATGCTTGTCGTTGCGATGTTGATGACGAGTTTGTGGAACTGGACGATTGAGCGCGTCGCATACCGTCCCCTGCGCGGTTCCTTCCGCCTGGCGCCGCTGATTACCGCGATCGGCATGTCGATCACGCTGTCCAACTTCATCCAGGTGACGCAGGGCCCGCGCAACAAGCCGATTCCACCGATGGTGAGCACGGTCTACCAGTTCGGCAACATCTCGGTGTCGCTGAAACAGATTATCATCATCGTGATCACGGCAGTGCTGCTGACGATCTTCTGGTACATCGTCAACCGCACCGCACTCGGCCGTGCCCAGCGCGCTACAGAGCAGGATCGCAAGATGGCGGCGCTGCTCGGCGTCAACGTCGACCAGACGATCTCGATCACTTTCGTTATGGGTGCGGCTCTCGCAGCCGTCGCCGGCACGATGTACCTGATGTATTATGGCGTCGCCTCGTTTAACGACGGCTTCACGCCTGGTGTGAAGGCCTTCACGGCAGCCGTTCTCGGCGGTATCGGTTCGTTACCCGGCGCCGTCTTCGGCGGCCTGCTTATCGGCCTTATCGAGTCGCTGTGGTCGGCATACTTCACCATCGCCTACAAAGACGTCGCGACCTTTGCGATCCTGGCTTTCGTGTTGATCTTCAAGCCGACCGGCATCCTCGGGCGGCCGGAAGTCGAGAAGGTATAACGTCATGGCAAACATTGAAAATTCTGCAGGCAAGCCCGATGCCGGACTTGTCCGCAAAGGCCTTACCGAAGCTCTTTTCGCCGCTGTCCTGTCGTTCGGCATGTTCGTTCTCTATGTCGGCCTCAAGACCGACCAGAACATCAGCAACGAGCTGATCATTGTCCAGCGCTGGGGCCTGCTTGCGATCTTCGTCGCGGTCGCCGCCATCGGCCGCTTCGCCACAGTGGTTTTCCTGCGGCCGCATCTCGACAGCCGCAAGCTGGCAAAGGCGAGACAGGGCGAACTCGACATCTCAACCGAGAAGAGCTTCTTCCACCGGCATTTCCTGAAGATCGCGCTGATCGCGCTTCTGCTTTATCCCATGGTGGTGGTGGCGATCAAAGGCCCTCAGGGCTCGCTGACATATGTCGACAATTTCGGCATCCAGATCCTGATCTACGTGATGCTGGCCTGGGGGCTGAACATCGTCGTCGGCCTCGCCGGCCTGCTCGACCTTGGCTATGTCGCCTTCTATGCCGTCGGCGCTTATTCCTACGCGCTGCTTTCGAGCTATTTCGGCCTGTCCTTCTGGGTGCTGCTGCCGCTTTCGGGCATCTTCGCGGCACTCTGGGGCGTCATTCTCGGCTTCCCGGTGCTGCGCCTGCGCGGCGATTACCTCGCCATCGTGACGCTTGCCTTCGGTGAAATCATTCGTCTCGTCCTCATCAACTGGACTGACGTGACGAAGGGTACCTTCGGTATCTCGAGCATCCCGAAGGCAACACTCTTCGGCATTCCCTTCGATGCGACGGCCGGCGGCTTTGCCAAGCTCTTTCACCTGCCGATCTCCTCGGCCTACTACAAGATTTTCCTTTTCTATCTCATTCTGATGCTCTGCATGCTGACGGCCTATGTCACCATCCGGCTGCGCCGCATGCCGATCGGACGCGCCTGGGAAGCCTTGCGCGAAGACGAGATCGCCTGCCGTTCGCTCGGCATCAACACGGTGACGACCAAGCTGACCGCCTTTGCGACGGGCGCGATGTTTGCCGGTTTCGCCGGCTCGTTCTTCGCCGCCCGCCAGGGCTTCGTCTCGCCGGAATCCTTCGTCTTCCTGGAATCGGCCGTCATTCTTGCTATCGTCGTTCTCGGCGGCATGGGTTCGTTGACCGGCATCGCGATTGCCGCGATCGTCATGGTCGGCGGCACCGAGTTGTTGCGCAGCATGGACTTCCTAAAACTCATCTTCGGACCCGATTTTACGCCCGAACTCTACCGCATGTTGATCTTCGGCCTCGCCATGGTCGTCGTCATGCTGTTCAAGCCGCGCGGCTTCGTCGGCTCGCGTGAGCCGACAGCCTTCCTCAGAGAGCGCAAGGCGATATCCGGAAGCTTCATCAAGGAGGGCCATGGTTGATGAGCCCCGTAACGAATACGATGTCTGACGACACTCTTCTCAAGGTCGAACACCTGTCGATGAAGTTCGGCGGCCTGATGGCCATCAACGACTTTTCCTTCGAAGCCAAGCGTGGCGATATCACCGCGCTGATCGGGCCGAACGGCGCCGGCAAGACCACCGTCTTCAACTGCATCACCGGCTTCTACAAGCCGACGATGGGCATGATCACGTTCAACCAGAAGAACGGCAAGCAATATCTGCTGGAGCGCCTGCCGGACTTTCGTATCACCAGGGAAGCCAAGGTCGCACGCACCTTCCAGAACATCAGGCTGTTCTCCGGCCTGACCGTTCTCGAAAACCTGTTGGTTGCCCAGCACAACAAGCTGATGAAGGCATCGGGTTATACGATCCTCGGCCTTATCGGTGTCGGCCCCTATAGGCGGGAAGCGGCTGCTGCAATCGAGCTCGCCCGTTTCTGGCTCGAGAAGGCGGACCTGATCGACCGCGCAGACGACCCCGCCGGCGATTTGCCTTACGGAGCCCAGCGGCGTCTCGAAATCGCCCGCGCCATGTGCACCGGCCCGGAGCTGCTTTGCCTGGATGAACCGGCTGCCGGCCTCAACCCACGGGAATCGGCAACGCTCAACGCGCTGCTGAAAAGCATTCGCGCCGAAACCGGAACGTCGATCCTGCTGATCGAGCACGATATGTCTGTGGTCATGGAAATCTCCGACCACGTCGTCGTCCTGGAATACGGTCAGAAGATTTCCGATGGCACACCGGATCACGTGAAGAACGATCCGCGGGTCATCGCGGCCTATCTCGGTGTCGAGGATGAAGAAGTGGAAGAGGTGATCGCAGCCGTCGAGCAGCTCGAAGGAGGCGCAAACTGATGGGCGATGAAGTCATGACGGGTCAACCGCTCCTTCAGGTGAATAGCGTCGAAACCTATTACGGCAATATCCGGGCGCTGGCCGGCGTCGATGTCCACGTCAACAAGGGTGAGATCGTCAGCCTGATCGGCGCCAACGGCGCCGGCAAGTCGACACTGATGATGACGATCTGCGGCAGCCCGCAGGCCCGCAGCGGTTCGGTGGTCTTCGAGGGCCGCGACATCACCCACATGCCGACGCATGAAATCGCTCGTCTGCGCATTGCACAGTCACCGGAAGGCCGCCGCATCTTCCCGCGCATGACCGTTCTGGAAAACCTTCAGATGGGCGCTGGCCTCGACAATCTGAAACACTTCGCGGAAGACGTCGAGAAGATCTTCACGCTCTTCCCGCGTCTCAAGGAACGTCACGCTCAGCGCGGCGGAACACTTTCGGGCGGTGAGCAGCAGATGCTGTCGATCGGCCGCGCGCTGATGGCGCGCCCGAAGCTGCTGCTTCTCGACGAACCCTCGCTCGGTCTTGCGCCGCTGATCGTCAAGGGCATCTTCGAGGCGATTAAGAAGCTCAACGAGGCGGAGGGGCTGACCGTTTTCCTCGTCGAGCAGAACGCATTCGCCGCCCTCAGGCTTTCTCACCGCGCCTACGTGATGGTGAACGGCAAGGTGACGATGAGCGGCTCCGGCAAGGAGCTTCTTGCCAATCCCGAGGTCCGCGCCGCCTATCTCGAAGGCGGAAGACACTAGGTCGAAAGGAGAGTTTGACATGCAGGGACTTTTCTTCGAAGCGGATGCCGGCCCCCTTGTGGCGATCCGTGTCATCGTCTTGCTCTTGGGCTTCTGGACGGCCTGGCGCGCCGGCAAAGCGGTTGCCGAAGGCTGGGCCGACTATCCGTTGGTCATCGTCTATACATTCCTGCTCGCCTGGGCGATGCAGTTCCTGCATCATGCCCTGTTCAATGGTCCGATGCTCAACGCCTTCTACTATATCCTCGACTTCGTGACGCTGCTGGTGTTCTCGACGGCCGGCTTCCGCTACCGCCGCACCAATCAGATGGTTAACAACTATTACTGGCTGTACGAAAAGACTTCCGCGTTTTCGTGGAAGGACAAACATTGACAGTCCGTTGAAACTAGGCATGAATTGCCTTTCGAGTGGAACAGCTTTCCTGGCGCAGTCAATGGTGGGTAGTGCGCTGGGCCTTGGACCGGAACCCGCCCAAAAATTGGGAGTAATAATATGAAGAAGTCTCTTCTGTCGGCAGTGGCTCTGACGGCGATGGTCGCCTTCAGCGGCAACGCTTGGGCCGACGTCCTCATCGCTGTCGCTGGTCCGCTGACTGGCCCGAACGCCGCGTTCGGCGCTCAGCTCCAGAAGGGTGCTGAACAGGCAGCCGCCGACATCAACGCGGCTGGCGGCATCAACGGCGAGCAGATCAAGATCGAACTCGGCGACGACGTCTCCGACCCGAAGCAGGGCATTTCGGTCGCCAACAAGTTCGCTGCTGACGGCGTCAAGTTCGTCATCGGCCACTTCAACTCGGGCGTTTCGATCCCGGCTTCGGAAGTCTATGCCGAAAACGGCATCCTTGAAATCACCCCGGCCGCGACGAACCCGACCTTCACGGAACGGGGCCTCTGGAACACGTTCCGCACCTGCGGCCGTGACGACCAGCAGGGTGCCATCGCCGGCAAGTATCTTGCCGATCACTTCAAGGACGCCAAGATCGCTGTCGTTCACGACAAGACCCCCTACGGTCAGGGCCTTGCCGACGAAACCAAGAAGGCTATGAACGCCGCCGGCGTCACGGAAGTCATTTACGAAGGCATCAATGTCGGCGACAAGGACTTCTCGGCCCTCATCGCCAAGATGAAGGAAGCCGGCGTCTCGATCATCTATTGGGGTGGTCTGCACACCGAAGCCGGTCTCATCATCCGCCAGGCGGCTGACCAGGGCCTGAAGGCGACGCTGGTTTCGGGCGACGGTATCGTTTCGAACGAACTGGCCTCGATCGCTGGCGACGCAGTCGCCGGTACGCTGAACACCTTCGGCCCCGATCCGACGGCGAACCCTGCGAACAAGGAACTCGTCGAAAAGTTCAAGGCCGCTGGTTTCAATCCGGAAGCCTACACGCTCTATTCCTACGCTGCCATGCAGACGATCGCCGGGGCTGCCAAGGCTGCCGGTTCGCTGGATCCTGAGGCCGTTGCCAAGGCCATGAAGGAAAAGGGCCCGTTCCCGACCGTTCTCGGCGACATTTCGTTCGACGAAAAGGGCGACCCGAAGATTCCTGGCTACATCATGTACGAATGGAAGAAGGGTCCGGACGGCAAGTACAGCTACTTCCCGCAGTAAGCCTCGCCCCCCTTTATGGGACATGATTATCGAAGCCCGGTTCCGACCGGGCTTCTTTCTTTTTGCTGACGTTTCAATTTTCGCCCGGCTGGTCTAACTCTTGGCATCGTTTTGAAGCATTGAGCGGAACCGTCCATGTCTAAACCCCGCATTCTCGTCACCCGGCGCTGGCCAGCCACGGTGGAAACCGTCCTTGCCGAACGTTTCGACGTGACGTTCAATCCTGGCGATATTCCGCTCGGTGAAAACGAGCTAAGGCTGGCGCTCTCTACCTATGATGCCGTATTGCCGACGGTTTCCGATCGGTTGCCGGCCGCCGTCTTCGACGGCGCGCCGGTTGTCACCAAGATCCTTGGCAATTTCGGCGTCGGCTACAATCACATCGATATATCCGCTGCCAAGGAGAGAGGCGTTGCGGTCACGAACACGCCGGGCGTGCTGACCGACTGCACGGCCGATATCGCCATGTTGCTGCTGCTCTCCGTTGCCCGGCGCGGCGGTGAGGGCGAGCGACAGCTACGCGCTGGTGAATGGAAGGGCTGGTGCCCGACGCATATGGTCGGCACCAAGGTGACGGGGAAGACGGTCGGCATTATCGGTTTCGGCCGAATCGGCAAGGCCTTCGCTCAACGCTGCCATTTCGGCTTCGGCATGGATGTGGTGTTCTTCAACCGTTCACCGATTGATCCGGCTGAGGCGACGCGTTACGGCGCGCGGCAGCTGCCGACTATCGAGGCCGTGCTGGCGGTGGCCGATTTCGTCTCGCTGCATTGTCCAGGTGGAGCAGAGAACCGGCACCTGATGAATGCGGCGCGGCTTGCGGCGATGAAGCCGGGCGCCTTTCTCATCAATACGGCGCGTGGCGACGTGGTGGATCAGGCGGCGCTGATTGCAGCGCTCAAGGCGGGCACGATCCGCGGCGCCGGGCTTGACGTCTACGAGGCGGAACCTGATGTGCCGGAGACGCTGCGGCGGATGGAGAACGTCATGGTGCTGCCGCATCTTGGCAGCGCCACGGAAGAGACGCGGACCGCCATGGGCATGAAGGTGGTCGACAACGTGACGGCGTTTTTCGAGGGCAGGGATGTGCCGGATCGGGTGGTTTAGCGCCTAGAGCATGATGCCGAAAAGTGTGAGCGGTCTTCGGACGACATCCTGTTCTAGCCGCCAACACCATCTCACATCTCGTACAGCACATGCGTGGCTTTCACGGCGGCCGAGGCCCGGTTCTCGACGCCGAGCTTCACGTAAATCTGTTCGAGGTGTTTGTTCACCGTCCGCGCCGACAGTCCCAATATTTCACCGATGTCGCGGTTGGCCTTGCCCTTGGCGATCCAGAGCAGCACTTCGGATTCGCGCTGGGTGAGCGAAAAGCGCTGGCGCAGGACCTCGTCGTCGCTGCGCTGACTGGCGGCGGTGAGGCGGAAGAGATATTCGTCAGGGCCGATTGCGCCGAGGAAAGCGAGCTGCAGCGCCGCCTGGCCGGCATGGGCGATCGAGATGATGCCGTCGCGCACCGCGGCGACGCGGTCGTGCATCCAGCCGGCGATATGGCGGACGACGATTTCCATGCCGTCGTCGCTTCCCATGGCGGCATTGACCAGCCGTGTCGCTTGCGGCGTTGACCAGTGGATGGCGCCATCGCCCTTGACTGCCAGCAGATGGCGGCCGGCTGCGTCCAGGGCGATGCGGGCGCTTTGGGCCGAGCGAGCGTTGCGCAGATGGACGCGGATGCGGGCGCGCAGTTCATCGATGTTGATCGGCTTGCTGAGATAATCGACGCCGCCGGATTCCAGCGCGTGCACGACATGCTCGGTCTCGGTCAGGCCGGTCATGAAGACGACAGGCACCTGAGCTACCGCGGCATTCGCCTTCAGTCGGCGGCAGGTCTCGAAGCCATCCATACCCGGCATCAACGCGTCGAGCAGGATGAGATCGGGCGTGATGCGCTCGACGATACCAAGTGCCGCCGTGCCCGATGTGGCGATCAGCACGGAGAAGCCGGATTGTTCGAGCGCGTCGGTCATAAAGCCGAGTGCTTCGGCCGAGTCGTCGACGAGCAGAACGATGTCGCGGGGGAGGGCCGGCTCAGCCAATGGATTCCACCTTTTCGTCGAAGTCGTGCAGGAAGGTCATGAAGCCGGCGAGATCGAAGGCGGCGACATAGGCGCGAAGTTCCTCCGTGAATGGCTGATTTGCCTCCACCTTGGCAAGGTCCGAAAGCTTGGCTTCAATGCCTCTGATATAGCCGATCTCGCCGAGCCGCAGCAATTCCTGCACATGGGCAGCACCTGGGCTCAGCATCGGCGCTTCGATCTTGACAGGAACGGCTGGCGTGGCATCGGCATAGATCCATGTCACGCCGAGATGCAGGGCGAGTTTGTCGCGCAGCTGGCGGATGTCGACCGGCTTGCCGATCGCATCATTGTGGCTGTCGTCGCTGTCGCTGAGAACGGCCGCATCACCGATATTGGCCGACAGCATCAGCACCGGCGCCATCTGGCCGGCCTCGCGCAGACGCGAGACGAGCTGCCAGCCGTTCATGCCGGGCATCAGAATATCGACGAGGAAAAGGTCCGGCATGATGCCCTCGATCAGCGTCAGGCATTCGCCGCCGCCTGCCGCCGTCAGCACAATGAAATCGAGCGGCGCCAGGATCTCGCGCATCATCTCGCGGTGGTCCTCGTTATCATCGACGACGACGACCGTTCGGCGCGGGCCGTCATAACCGACGATGCGCTTCTCCTGCGGCGCTGCGGCCACGGCGCGCATGACGGCGGACAGCATCAGCCGGACGCGGAAGGTCGAGCCTTCGTCCTTTATGCTCGAAACCGAAATCTCGCCACCGAGCGTGTTGGTCAGAAGCCGGGTGATGGTGAGGCCAAGGCCGAGCCCCGGCATTGGCCGTACGCTTTCGGCCTCACCGCGCTGGAAAGGTTCATAGATACGAGGCAGGTCCTTCTCCGTGATGCCTCGGCCGGTATCGGCGACGGTGAAGGTTGCTACCTGGCTGCGATAGCCGACATCGAAGGTGACGCTGCCCTCGTCGGTGAACTTGATGGCATTGGAGAGCAGGTTGACGAGAATCTGGCGCAGGCGCTTTTCGTCGGTGCGGACGAATTGCGGCAAGGCCGGCGCGCGCTCATGGATGAAGGCAAGCCCTTTTGCCTGCGCCTGCGGGCGGAACATATCGACGATCTGGTCGAGGAAATCCTGGATGTTGATCTCATTGGAATAGACCTGCAGGCGGCCGGCTTCGATCTTGGAAATATCGAGCAGGCCGTCGATCAGTCCCGAGAGGTGTTCGGCGCTGCGGCGGATGACCTTGATCGAGGATTGGCGCGGTGCCGGAATGGTCTCGTCGCGTTCGAGGATCTGGGCGTAGCCGAGCACGGCGTTCAGTGGCGTGCGTAATTCATGGCTGAGCCCGACGACATAGCGGCTCTTGGCGCGGTTGGCGGCCTCGGCCGTTTCCTTGGCGTTCTGCAGGGCAGCGTCGGTCTTCTTGTGGGCGGCAATTTCTTTGAGCAGCAGCGTGTTCTGGCGCGAAGATTCCTCCTCGGCAACGACGCGGCTGTCATGGGCGAGCACATAGAACCAGCAGACGACGCCTGAGATCACCGAGAAGACGAAGAAGACGATGAGGATGGTGCGGTTAACGACCTCACCCGTCGCGGGTGAGGCGGAGGCGACCTGATGGGCAATCATTGCCAGGATCGCGCCGATGGCGGTCAATGCCAGCACGACGGCGATGCCGTAGCGGCCAAGGCGCGTCGTCAGCTTCCCCAGAATGGCTTCCGGCAGCAGCGCCTTGGCGACGGTGCCGACCTGAGCGTTGAAACGGGCCGCCGGCTTGCACATGTCGTGGCAGCGGCTGTCGAGCGAGCAGCAGAGCGAGCAGATCGGCGCGGCATAGGCCGGGCACCAGGCCATGTCCTCCGGCTCGAACGGGTGTTCGCAGACCGAGCAGGTAATGCTCGTCAGGTTCTTCCAGCTCTGGCGCGGCTTGCGGGCGAGATAGAACTTGCCTTTCGTCGCCCAGGCGATGACAGGCGAGGCGATCAGGGCGATGACGAGGGTGATGTAGGGGGCGAGCGAGGCGGCGATCTCGCCGAAGGCGCCGAAATGGGCGGTCAGCGACACCGCCGCCGACAGCGTCATGGCGCCGAGGCCGACCGGGTTGATGTCGTAGAGGTGGGCGCGCTTGAACTCGATGCCGGGGGGAGCCAACCCCAGCGGCTTGTTGATGAAGAGATCGGCGGAAATCGTGCAGAGCCAGGCCATGGCGATGATCGAGAAGATGCCGAGCGTCTCCTCCAGCAGCCGGTAGATGCCGAGTTCCATCAAAAGCAGGGCGATTGCGACGTTGAAGACCAGCCAGATGACACGGCCGGGATGGCTATGGGTCAGCCGCGAAAAGAAGTTCGACCAGGCGAGCGAGCCGGCATAGGCGTTCATCACGTTGATCTTCAGCTGCGAGACGACGACGAAAGCGGCCATCAATAGCAGCGCGGCATTGTGCCAGGGGACCATGTAGCCGAAGGCGGTCAGATACATCTGCGCCGGGTCGGCGGCGCGGTCGAGGGGGACGCCTGAGGTGAAGGTCAGCACGACCAGGAAGGAACCGGCAAGCAGCTTCGGCGCGCCGATGATGACCCAGCCAGGCCCGGCGAGAAAGATCGCCAGGCGGTGGCGCCACTTGCGCTGCGGGTCTGGCGGCAGGAAGCGCAGGAAGTCGGCCTGTTCGCCGATCTGCGACATCAGCGCCAGGATGACGGCAGAAGCAGCGCCGAACTCCACCAGATCGAACTCGGCGACGGTGCCGGGTGGGCCTGAGGCATGACGGATGCCGGCAAAGGCGCGCCAGAGATCGAATTTTTCCCAGTCCAGCAAGGCGATGAAGATGAAGGGCAGGATATTCAGCACGATCCAGAAGGGCTGGGTCATCAGCTGAAACTTGCTGATCAGCCGCACGCCGTGCGTCACCAGCGGGATTACCATGACGGCGCTGATGATGTAGCCGATCCAGAGCGGGATGCCGAGGGTGAGCTCCAGCGCCCCGGACATGATCGAGGCCTCGATCGCAAACAGCATGAAGGTGAAGCTTGCATAGATCAGCGAGGTGATGGTCGAGCCGATGTAGCCGAAGCCCGCGCCGCGCGTCAGAAGATCGATGTCGACGCCGTGGCGGATGGCGTAGCGGCTGATCGGCAGGCCGATCGCCAGCATGGCGATCGAGGCGACGATGATGGCGTAAAAGGCGTTGGTGGTGCCGTAGGAGAGGGTGATCGCGCCGCCGATCGCCTCCAGCGCCAGGAAGGAGATCGCGCCGATCGCCGTCTGCGAGATGCGCTGCGAGGAGAAATGGCGGGCGCTCTTGGCAGTGAAGCGCAACGCATAATCTTCCAGCGTTTGGTTGGCGACCCAGCGATTATATTCGCGTCTCACCGGAATGATGCGTTGGCGCGCTGTCATGCCCTCTTTCCGGCAATCTGGTTGGGCTCATCGTCTTCCAGCCAGTTTTGGCGGGATGGATAGGAAAGGCAAGAGGCGGACGCCAACTGGTTCACAGAATGGCAATATTTTTGCAATTGATCTGTCACATAAGAACTCTAACTCTCCCGGCGTTCGTTCAACCATTTCGGGTATCACCATGTCTGCTTTAAGCTTTTGTCGCCTGAGCACTGCCCTCGTCTGCCTCCTTTCCATCGTGCCATCGCTTGCCAGCGCCGAGCAGGCCACCGCAGCGAAAGCGCCTTATGCGCAGGCCGGAAACACCAACAAACGCGGTGACGCCTGCTTCTCGACGGTGGACACCAACGCCGCCGTTCATCTTCTCTCCGGCTTCCTCGAAATCTGGACACCGCGCACGCCTTTCGTCGATGCGGGTGTCGAAGCCCCGGCCAAGGATAATTGCCCGGCTGTCGCCAAGACGGATTGGGACGGCATTCCCGCCAGCAAGACCGACGGCCATATCGTCAACCAGTCCGTCCATGACGCCAACATCGCCTATGTCGTCAAAGCGACGCGGGCGCGAACTGCCGATCAGGCGGTGGCTGCCTACCTCGACGATCGGCGTGGCAAGAATGCCAGCATCGTCGATGGCCTCGGTCCGCTGACGGATGCCTGGAAGGCCGGCTCGAAGCAGACCACCACGATCACCGAGGTGGCGGCCGACGCGACGACGGTCAAATATGACGACAAGGGCAACAATCGCGGCGCCGGCAGCAAGCCGGACTCGGAAAACAAGACCGATGCCAACCCCGACATGGGCCTTGCAATCGACTTCATCAACGCCGCAAGCGGTGACGGCTCGACGGAGCCCACAAAACGCTATTTCAAATATGGCCGTCCCTACCGCTGGAGCCAGGACGTGTTGGTGGTGCCGACGCTGGAGCCCGCCAAGAGCGGCAAGCCGGTCGAGGACGGTGGTTTCCCGAGCGGGCATACGGCGGAAGCCTGGCGGGATGCGCTCGCCATGGCCTATCTCGTACCGCAGCGCTTTCAGGAAATGATCACGCGCGCCAGCGAGCTGGGTGAAGACCGTATTCTCGCGGGCATGCATTCTCCTCTCGACGTCATGGGCGGCCGGATGCTCGGCACGGCTGCGGTCGTTTACAATCTGAACAAGGCCGACAATGCGGCGCTGAAGAGCGATGCCTACGCCCAAGCGCAGTCATGGCTCGTCGCCAAATCAGGCGTTGCGGATGCGGGTGCGCTCGAGGTTGCCGCCCACGCGGCACCGCTCGCTGCAGACCGTTTCGCCGATCATGACGCCAATCGCGCCTACGTGCTGCAGCGCTTGAGCTATGGCCTGCCGACGATCCATTCGACGGATCAGCCGGCGCGCGTGCCGCAGGGCGCCGAAGCGCTTCTCGAAACGCGTCTGCCCTATCTGGACGGCGAGCAGCGCCGCGCCGTGCTGAAGACGACGGAGATCGCCTCCGGCTACCCGCTGCTCGACGATGCGGAAGGTTACGGCCGTCTCAACCTCTTTGCCGCCGCCGATGGTTACGGTGCGTTCGAACAGGACGTGACCGTGACGATGGACGCGGCAAAGGGCGGGTTCAATTCGATCGACACCTGGCGGAACGACATCACCGGCAGGGGCAGGCTGGTGAAGCGCGGCAACGGCATCCTCGGGCTTTCGGGCGCCAACAGCTATGCCGGCGGCACCGTGCTGGAAGAAGGCGCGCTGGTGGCCCTGTCGTCGTCGGCCTTCGGTCGTGGCGGGCTGACGGTCAACGGCGGCTCGCTCGTTCTGGCGGCCGCCAAGCCGTTGACCGTGAGCGGTGACTATCAGCAGGTCGCCAATGCCACGACGAAGCCGGCGCTCGGCGCAAACGGCGCGGGGACGCTGGTCGTCGAGGGCAAGGCGGCGCTGGCCGGCGACCTCGATGTGACGCTTGTCGACGGCTATGCCCCAACGCCCGGAACGAAGATCGAAATCCTCAAGGCGAGTGCGGTGACTGGCACCTTCGGCAAGGTCACGGTTTCCGGCCACCAGGCGAGCCTCTCCTACGGCCCGACATCAGTCACTTTGACGATCGACGGATAAATTGCTGGTATCGAGACAGGGCATCTCCCGCCGCAGGGATGCCCTTCCTTCTCTGACCTGCCTGTTTGGCCCCCGGACCTACGTCATTTTGCGTATGTGTTTTTGCGCTGCAGCACCCGATAGTCCCTTAAGCAACAGTTAATCTCCGTTTCCGGCCTGTTGCGGAACAAGAAGAGGGGCTCAACCAGATGAATCTCAGAACTACTATTACGGGCGCTGCACTCGGCGCCGTCATGGCGGCCTCGGCTGCCTTCAGCGGTGCGGTTGCCGCCGATGATACGATCAAGGTCGGCATTCTGCACTCGCTTTCCGGCACCATGGCCATCTCCGAGACCACGCTCAAGGACGCCATGCTGATGCTCATCGACGAGCAGAATAAGAAGGGCGGCCTTCTCGGCAAGAAGCTCGAGGCCGTCGTCGTCGACCCGGCTTCCGATTGGCCGCTGTTTGCCGAAAAGGCACGTGAGCTGATCCAGAAGGACAAGGTTGCCGCCGTCTTCGGTTGCTGGACGTCCTCGTCGCGCAAGTCCGTTCTGCCGGTTTTCGAAGAGACCAACTCGATCCTCTTCTACCCGGTCCAGTATGAAGGCGAAGAGTCCTCGCGCAACATCTTCTACACCGGTGCTGCTCCGAACCAGCAGGCCATTCCAGCTGTCGACTACCTGATGGAAAAAGAAGGCGTAAAGCGCTTCGTTCTCGAAGGTACGGACTACGTTTATCCGCGCACGACCAACAAGATTCTCGAGGCATACCTGATTTCGAAGGGTATTCCGAAAGAAGACATCATGACCAACTACACGCCGTTCGGCTTCTCCGACTGGCAGACCGAAGTTTCCAAGATCAAGGAATTCGGTTCGGCCGGCAAGAAGACCGCCGTCGTCTCGACGATCAACGGCGATGCCAACGTTCCGTTCTACAAGGAACTGGGTAACAAGGGCATCAAGGCAACAGACATCCCCGTCGTCGCCTTCTCGGTCGGCGAAGAAGAGCTTGCCGGCCTCGATACCAAGCCGCTCGTCGGCCATCTCGCTGCCTGGAACTATTTCGAGTCGGTCGAAAGCCCTGCCAACAAGAAGTTCATCAAGGACTGGCACGCTTTCACCAAGAACGACAAGCGCGTGACGAACGACCCGATGGAAGCTGCGTATATCGGCTTCAACGCATGGGTTAAGGCCGTCCAGGCTGCCGGCACGACCGATACCGACAAGGTTCTCGATACCATCATCGGCGTCAGCGTTCCGAACCTCTCCGGCGGCTATGCAACCGTCATGCCGAAC
This sequence comes from Rhizobium brockwellii, assembly GCF_000769405.2. Classification (NCBI taxonomy): domain Bacteria; kingdom Pseudomonadati; phylum Pseudomonadota; class Alphaproteobacteria; order Hyphomicrobiales; family Rhizobiaceae; genus Rhizobium; species Rhizobium brockwellii. The sequence continues at coordinate 3,403,276 of NZ_CP053439.1, read as the reverse complement.
CACCACATCACCAAGCCGGTGCTGATCGGTGAAATCCAGGCCGACGGCCAGTTCGAAATCGTCCAGCAGACACCTGCCGTCGTCGGCGACGAATGGTCCGACTTCCTGCCTGATTCCAAGGACCTGATCTCCGATTGGCGCAAGCCGATGTCCTGCGGCAACTTCAACGTCGCTACGGGCAAGTGCGGTGGCAAGGGCTCCTGAGTACGACCCGATCCGATGATTGCCTGAAGGATTCCGTCCGGGGTTGATCCCGGGCGGAAGCTCCGTCCCAGCGATTGCGCCGCGAGGCCAACACTATCAAGGGCGAGAAAGCCGATGTATCGCGCCATAAAGATTTTCCTCATCACGGTTTGCCTGACATTTTCGGGCCTGACATTTTCGGGCGTGACGATCTCGAGCGAAGTCCAGGCCCAGGACGATATCCACGTGCTGATCGACGCGCTCGGCGTCGGCGACTTCCCGGAACGCGAAGCGGCTATCAAAGCGCTGGTCGCTTCCAAGGACCAGCATGTCAGCCAGATCCTGCAGCAGTTGAGCGACGGCCTTCTCTACGTCAATTCCGATGGCGGCCCGGTTCTCCTCCAGGGCGGTACCGATGACGAACCGACCTATTCCGATCCGATCACCGGCGAAGCCGCTGCCGATGTCGATCCGGATCTGATGACGAAGGTCAAGATCAACAACGCGCTTCGCGGCGTCATCGGCGCTGCCACCAGCCAGTTGACGCTGATGAGCACGGACCGTTCCGCGCGGCTTGCCGCGGCGCAGGGCCTTCTGAAAGATGCCGATCCCGCCAATCTCGATCTGCTGAACTCGGCGCTTGCGGCCGAAAAGGACGCTGAGATCAAGAATACGATGGAAGCGGCGCGCGCCGTGCTGCTGCTCAAGACGGATGCCAGCGTCGAAGACAAGAAGGCTGCGATCGATACGATCGCGGCGCGCGGCAATCGCGATGCGCTGACCATCCTCACGGCGACGCTCGAAACCGCGCCTGACGACCTGAAGCCGGTGATCCAGGCGGATATCAGCTCCATCAATCGCAGCCTGGCGCTGTGGGATATCGTCCAGAATATCTGGTACGGATTGTCTCTCGGCTCGGTACTGCTGCTTGCAGCGATCGGCCTTGCCATCACCTTCGGCGTCATGGGCGTCATCAACATGGCGCATGGCGAAATGGTGATGATCGGTGCCTACACCACCTATGTGGTGCAGGAGTACATCACCTCCGCCTTTCCTAAACTTGCCGATTATTCGCTGGCCTTTGCCGTGCCTGCGGCCTTCGTCTTTACCGGCTTCGTCGGTCTGGTAATCGAGCGCGCCGTCATCCGCTATCTCTACGGCCGGCCGCTGGAAACGCTGCTCGCCACCTGGGGCGTGTCGCTGATCCTGCAGCAGGCGGTGCGCAGCAGCTTCGGTCCGACCAACCGCGAGGTCCGCAATCCGAGCTGGATGTCCGGCGTCTTCGATCTCGGCGGGCTCTCCATCACCTGGAACCGACTGTGGATCATCGTCTTTTCGATGGTGGTCTTTGTGGCGCTGCTCCTGCTGCTCAAGCGGTCCGCCTTCGGCCTGCAGATGCGCGCCGTTACGCAGAACCGGCGCATGGCGTCGTCGATGGGCATCCGCACCGGCTGGGTCGATGCCTTCACCTTCGCGCTCGGCTCGGGCATTGCCGGCATCGCCGGCGTGGCGCTCAGCCAGATCGACAATGTCTCGCCGAACCTCGGCCAGAGCTACATCATCGACAGCTTCATGGTCGTCGTCTTCGGCGGTGTCGGCAATCTCTGGGGGACGCTGGTCGGCGCACTGTCGCTCGGCGTCGTCAACAAGTTCCTCGAGCCCTTCGCCGGCGCCGTGCTCGGTAAGATCCTGGTGCTCGTCCTCATCATTCTCTTCATCCAGAAGCGTCCGCGCGGGCTCTTCGCACTCAAAGGAAGGGCGGTGGAAGCATGATAACGGCCTTCCTTCTCCGATCACTCGATCGCAAGATCGTTATTGCCATCGCCCTCCTGCTTCTGGTCGCGGTCCTCGTGCCGGTCATGAACCTGATGACGGGGCCGACCAATCCGCTGCACGTGCCGACTTATATCATGTCGCTGTTCGGCAAGTATCTGACCTATGCGCTGCTGGCGCTGGCGCTCGATCTCGTCTGGGGCTTCTGCGGCATCCTCTCCCTCGGCCACGGTGCCTTCTTTGCGCTCGGCGGCTATGCGATGGGCATGTATCTGATGCGCCAGATCGGCACGCGCGGCAGCTACGGAGACCCTGTTCTGCCCGACTTCATGGTGTTCCTGAACTGGAAGGATCTGCCCTGGTTCTGGTACGGCTTCAACCATTTCTGGTTTGCGGCGCTGATGGTGCTCGTCGTACCCGGCCTGCTCGCCTTCGTCTTCGGCTGGTTTGCCTTCCGCTCACGCGTCAACGGCGTCTATCTCTCGATCATCACCCAGGCGATGACCTACGCGCTGCTGCTGGCCTTCTTCCGCAACGACATGGGCTTCGGCGGCAATAACGGCCTCACTGATTTCAAGGACATTATCGGTTTCAACGTCCAGGCTGACGGCACGCGTGCAGCCCTCTTTGCCGCAACTGCGATCTTCCTCGCTCTATCGCTGATGATCGCCTCGGCGATCGTGCGCTCTAAGTTCGGCAAGGTGCTGGTCGGCGTGCGCGATGCCGAAAGCCGCACGCGCTTCCTCGGCTACCGCGTCGAGCATTTCAAGCTTTTCACCTTCGTCGTCTCGGCGATGATGGCGGGTATTGCCGGCGCGCTTTACGTGCCGCAGGTGGGCATCATCAATCCGGGCGAATTCGCCCCTGCGAACTCGATCGAAGTCGTCATCTGGACCGCGGTCGGCGGGCGGGCGACGCTGATCGGGCCTATCATCGGCGCGATCCTCGTCAACGGCGGCAAGACTATCTTCACCGGTCTCTTCCCGGAATTCTGGCTGTTTGCACTCGGCGGTCTCTTCGTCGCGGTCACGCTGTTCCTGCCGAAGGGTGTCGTCGGCACGATTGCGCAATATCTCGGCAAGCGGAAGCCTGTCTCCAAGGCGGGTACACCGGCGGCTGAGGAAGACGGTATCGAGCCGAAAATCCAGGCAGCGGAGTGAGCGCCATGATCCCCGACGTCAAACCCACCAGCGTGCTTTATCTCAACGGCGTGTCGGTTTCCTTCGACGGCTTCAAGGCGCTGAACTCGCTGTCGATCGTCATCGAGCCCGGTGAACTCCGTGCCATCATCGGCCCGAACGGCGCCGGCAAGACGACGATGATGGATATCATCACCGGCAAGACCCGGCCCGATGAGGGCGAGGTGTTCTTCAACGGCACGATCGATCTCACCAAGAAGGACGAAGCCGATATCGCTCAGCTCGGCATCGGCCGCAAGTTTCAGAAGCCGACCGTCTTCGAAAGCCATACGGTGTGGGACAATCTGGAGTTGGCGCTGAACCGACGTCGTGGTGTGTTCTCGACGCTGCTCTACCGGCTTTCCGGCGAGGACAAGGCGCGCATCGAGGAGATCCTCGGAACGGTGCGGCTGACGCATCGCCGCGACGAATTCGCCGCCAATCTCTCGCACGGGCAGAAGCAGTGGCTGGAGATCGGCATGCTGCTGGCGCAGGAGCCGAAGCTTCTGCTCGTCGACGAACCGGTGGCCGGCATGACCGATGCGGAGACGGCGGAAACCGCGATCCTGCTCAAGGATATCGCCAAAACCCGGTCGGTCGTCGTCGTCGAGCACGACATGGGCTTCATCCGTGACCTCGGCGTCAAGGTGACCTGCCTTGCTGAAGGATCGGTGCTGGCGGAGGGATCGATCGATTTTGTGAGTTCGGATCCGAAGGTGATCGAGAATTATCTGGGGCGGTGAGCGTCGTGTTTGCCGGATGCCCCTCACCCTAACCCTCTCCCCGTAAACGGGGCGAGGGGACGTGCCATGCGAGAGGTGGACGAGGGACGGATAGGTCGCGGCATATTCCCTTCTCCCCGCAAGCGGGGAGAAGGTGGCGGCAGCAGGATGAGGGGCAGCGGCCTGCTCCGACAGTAGTTTGAATGTAAAGGGAAACCGATGCTGACAGTCGAAAACGCAAACCTGCATTATGGCGCCGCTCAGGCGCTGCGCGGCATCTCGATCAAGGCCGAGATGGGCAAGATCACCTGCGTGCTGGGGCGTAACGGCGTGGGGAAGAGTTCTCTTCTGCGCGCCGTTACCGGCCAGCATCCGCTGTCGGCCGGCACCGTCACCTTCAACGATACCAGGCTCAACGGCCTGCCGCCCTTTGCCCGCGCCAAGCAGGGCATCGGCTATGTGCCGCAAGGGCGCGAAATCTTCCCGCTACTTACAGTCAAGGAAAATCTCGAAACCGGCTTTGCGCCGCTTGGCCGCCGCGACCGCAACATCCCCGATGACATCTTCAGTCTCTTCCCGGTGCTGAAGTCGATGTTGTCACGTCGCGGCGGCGATCTTTCCGGCGGGCAGCAGCAGCAGCTGGCAATCGGGCGCGCCATGGTGACGCGGCCGAGGATTCTCGTGCTCGACGAGCCGACCGAGGGCATTCAGCCATCGATCATCAAGGATATCGGCCGGGCGATCCGCTATTTGCGTGACTCCACAGGCATGGCGATCCTGCTCGTCGAACAATATCTCGATTTCTGCCGCGAGCTTGCCGACTATGTCTACATCATGGACCGTGGCGAAATCGTGCATGAAGGGCTTGCCGAGACGCTGGATACGCCGGAGGCCCGCCGCCACCTGACTGTCTGACCGGCAGATGCCGCATTTTGCAGCAGAGGGCGCGGCGCCTGGAAAACCTTCCGCCGTTGCCAAAGGTCTGCTCGGGGCGGCATAGGAATTGCTTGCTTTCCGTTATCCGCGCGCTTGAATGAAAACCAGGGGCGCGACCGAAAGGGACGATATGACGATTGCGGCGGCAGGCACGAGACCTCAAAGAGCGGAAGGACGCGGACATCTGGTGGCAAAGCTGTTCGATGGCCGCACGCGCATCCGTGAACTCTATCAGGAGGGGGCAGCGAAGATCCGCCTGCCCGATACCTTCGACGCCTCCATGGAAGCCGTCATCATCAATACCGCTGGCGGGCTGACGGGCGGTGACCGCATGGCCTGGAGCGTGGATGCCGGTGCCGGTACGCGCATCGACGTCACCACTCAAGCTTGCGAGAAGATCTACAAGGCTTCGGCCGGCATCGCCGAGGTGGCGACCAGCATCAAGGTCGGAGCCCAAGCCCGCGTCGACTGGCTGCCGCAGGAAACGATCCTCTTCGATCGGGCCGCACTTTTCCGCCGGTTGGATGTCGATCTTGACGAGAGCGCCGAATTTCTCGCTGTGGAAGCCGTGCTGCTCGGCCGCAAGGCGATGGGTGAGGCGGTGGTATCAGGGCTGTTCCGCGACCGCTGGCGCATCCGTCGTTCGAGCCAACTGATCCACGCCGAGGAACTCAGACTTTCCGAAGGTGTGGCGGCGCTGACGGCGCGACAGGCGGTGCTCGGCGGACAGGTGGCCTTTGCGACCCTGCTTTATGCCGGGCCGCTTTCAGAAGCCTATCTTGGCAAAGTCCGGCCGCTCGTCGAAGGATCGATGGGCGGTGCAAGCGCTTGGAATGGCAAGCTCGTCATTCGCCTTGCCGCAGCCGACGGCTTCTCACTCAGAAAAATCCTGATCCCGGTCATTTCCGCCTTGCGCAATGGTGCGCCTGTGCCGAAAGTCTGGAATCTATGAACTACAGCATTCGATCAAGCAGATGGACAAGCGATGAACCTCACTCCGAGAGAAAAAGACAAGCTGTTGATTTCGATGGCGGCGATGGTGGCGCGGCGGCGGCTGGAGCGCGGCGTCAAACTGAACTATCCCGAAGCGATCGCGCTGATCAGCGACTTCGTCGTCGAAGGCGCCCGCGACGGCCGTCCGGTTGCCGAGCTGATGGAAGCCGGTGCCCATGTGATCGGCCGCGACCAGGTGATGGAGGGGATTGCAGAGATGATCCATGACGTGCAGGTGGAGGCAACGTTTCCCGATGGCACCAAGCTCGTCACCGTGCACGAACCGATCCGGTGAGGAGATAGGAATGTTGGAACTCAGGCCCAATTGCGAATGCTGCGACAAGGATCTGTCGCCTGACAGCGCTGAGGCACGGATCTGCACCTACGAATGCACCTTCTGCGCCGATTGCGTGGACGGCGTGCTGAAGGGTGTCTGCCCGAACTGCGGCGGCAATCTCGTCGCGAGGCCTATTCGGCCGGCGGCCATGCTCGCCAAAAATCCGGCATCGACGAAGCGCGTACTGAAGGCCGAGGGCTGCGCGCCCAAGGCGGCTTAAGGAGGACGAGATGATTCCAGGCGAGATCATTGCCGCAAGCGGCGACATCGAACTGAATGCCGGCGCGCCGACGGTGACGCTGGAGGTTTCCAATACCGGCGATCGGCCGGTGCAGGTCGGCAGCCACTATCATTTCGCCGAGACCAATGCTGGGCTTTCCTTCGATCGCGCGGTAGCACACGGCAAGCGGCTCGATATCCCGGCGGGGACGGCGGTGCGCTTCGAGCCGGGGCAGACGCGCTCGGTGACGCTGATCCCGCTTTCCGGCAAGCGCGAGGTCTACGGTTTCCGTCAGCTGGTGATGGGCAAGCTTTAAGGACAAAATACGGGAGAAGTGCATGCGCTTGAATATCTGCCTCGTCGGGGCGGCGATGCTGCTGACGGCAGGTGCTGCCTCTGCTGAGGATATGGATTGCAACAATCCCAAGACGCAATCGGACATGACTGGCTGCGAGGCGGCGCGCCACGAGACTGCCGACAAGGCGCTGAATGCGCAATATAAGAAGACGCGCGCCGCCCTGGCGGCGATCGACAAGGGCCTGGATGGCGACATGAAGGGCGCAGAGCAGGCGCTGGTCAAGGCGCAGCGCGCCTGGATCGACTATCGTGACGCCGAATGCGACGCCTTTGGATTTCAGGCCCGTGGCGGCACGATGGAGCCGATGCTGGTCGCCGGGTGTCTCGCCAACATCACGGACAAACGCACGAAAGAGCTGAAAGAGCTTGAAGATACGATGAGCAACTAAGGTGATCAGGAAAATTATGATCGTCGGCAATGGCGACATTGAGGAGGGCGGGGCTGGCATCATCGATGCCGCCGATATTGTCATCCGCTTCAATGATTGCCGCTCCTATGGCGCCGGCGGCAGCCGCACGGATGCCGTCGCGGTCTGCAATACCGGCAGGCCGGCAAAGGCGATGCTCGGTTCGCGTGAGTGGCACGCCCATCCGGGCGTCGTTTCGGCTGGAGAAATCTGGAGCGTACGCGACCCGGAAAAATTCGCCGCGATGCGGGCGCCGCTTGCCGTCTCTCATCCGGAACTCGACGATTTCTGCGACGACTATACCGCTGAGTTCAGCGCCTTCTGCACAGACACCGGCAAAAGGCACGTCGTCATCGGCAAGTCGATTCACGATGCCGTCGATACAGCGATTTCGGCTTTTGATCCTCAGCCATACGTGGTGCCGAGCAGCGGCATGATCGTGATCGGTGAGGTGCTGGAGAGACATGACGAGGCCGAGGTGACGCTCGCTGGCTTCGGCCATGTCGGCTGGGAATGGCATCCGTTCGCCGCCGAGCGGCAGCTGGTGGACCGGTATATCGACGAGGGACGGCTTCGACGGCTTGGGACAGACATTGCGGCATCCGGCAAGACGCCTTACATTTTGAACAAAAGGTAAGGAGATTTGTTATGGCGACATCGGCAAAGGTCACATCGAAAAATCAGATCACGCTGCCTGCGGGGTTGCGCAAGTCGTTGGACATTCATGCCGGCGACCGGATCGATTTCGTCGCGAATTCCGACGGCGTTTTCGAGGTTCGCGTGCTGAGAGAAAGTCTTGCCGACTTGATAGGAGTTCTGAAGAGCGACGAACCGGTTTCGGGCGACGACATTGAAAAATGGATCGCCGAGGCGCGCGGTGCAATGGCGACGGGATCGTGGAATGCTGGGGATTGATACGAATATCCTTCTCAGGATCTTCCTCACCGATCTTTCCGAGGGGGACCACACGCCGGACCAGTTCGCCCTGGTTCGCGATGCCGTCGTGGGGAGCCGCGAACCGTTCTTCGTCAACCATGTGGTCGTTGTCGAGACGATCTGGGTGCTTCGGCAGAAGCTGAAATACAGCAAGGTGATCATTGCCGGGGTCATGACAAGGCTGCTGCACATGTCAAATGTAATGGTCCAGGACGCTGCGATCGTGGAGGCATCGTTGAGCGGCTTCATCGCATATCCGGGCGATTTTTCTGACCATCTCATCGGCGAAATCAATAAGCGAAACGGCTGCCGCACGACCCTGACTTTCGACAGGGCCGCATCGAAATCTCCCAATTTTTCGGAACTCCAGAGGTAGAACCAGAATATGCCCTACAAGATCTCGCGCGCCGCATATGCCGGCATGTTCGGACCGACCACTGGAGACAAGGTGCGCCTTGCCGACACGGAGCTCTTCATCGAGATCGAGAAGGATTTCACCACCTATGGCGAGGAGGTGAAGTTCGGCGGCGGCAAGGTGATCCGCGACGGCATGGGCCAGAGCCAGGTGACGCGGGCGGATGGCGCAGTGGATACCGTCATCACCAATGCGGTGATCGTTGATCATTCTGGCATCTACAAGGCCGATATCGGCCTCAAGGACGGGCGCATCGTCGCGATCGGCAAGGCCGGTAATCCCGACATGCAGCCGGGTGTCAATATCATCGTCGGTCCCGGCACGGAGGCGATCGCCGCCGAAGGCAAGATCGTCACCGCTGGCGGCATGGACAGCCATATCCATTTCATTGCGCCGCAGCAGATCGAGGAAGCGCTGATGAGCGGCATGACCTGCATGCTCGGCGGCGGCACCGGTCCTGCACACGGCACGCTCGCCACCACCTGCACGCCCGGTCCCTGGCATCTGGCGCGCATGATCGAAGCGGCCGACGCCTTTCCGATGAACCTCGCCTTTGCTGGCAAGGGCAATGCCTCGCTGCCGGGGGCGCTGACCGAAATGGTGCTGGCCGGCGCCACCTCGCTGAAGCTGCACGAGGATTGGGGCACGACGCCAGGCGCCATCGACTGCTGCCTGTCGGTTGCCGACGAATACGACGTGCAGGTGATGATCCACACCGATACGCTGAACGAAAGCGGCTTCGTCGAGGATACGATCGGCGCCATCAAGGGCCGCACCATCCATGCCTTCCACACGGAAGGGGCGGGCGGCGGCCACGCGCCTGACATCATCAAGATCTGCGGCCAGCCGAACGTCATTCCGTCGTCGACCAATCCAACACGGCCCTATACGGTCAATACGATCGCCGAGCATCTCGACATGCTGATGGTTTGCCACCATCTGTCGCCGTCGATCCCCGAAGACATCGCCTTTGCCGAAAGCCGTATCCGCAAGGAAACGATCGCTGCCGAAGACATCCTGCACGATATCGGCGCCTTCTCGATCATCTCCTCCGACAGTCAGGCCATGGGCCGCGTCGGCGAAGTGGCCATCCGCACCTGGCAGACGGCCGATAAGATGAAGCGCCAGCGCGGCCGGCTGAAGGAGGAAAAGGGCGACAACGACAATTTCCGCGTCCGCCGCTATATCGCCAAATACACGATCAACCCGGCGATCGCCCATGGCCTCAGCCGTGAGATCGGCTCGGTCGAAGTCGGCAAACGTGCCGACCTGGTGCTGTGGAATCCGGCCTTCTTCGGGGTGAAGCCCGATATGGTGCTGCTCGGGGGCTCGATCGCGGCCGCGCCGATGGGCGATCCGAACGCTTCGATCCCGACGCCGCAGCCGGTTCACTACCGGCCGATGTTTGCCTCCTACGGCAAGAGCCTCACCAATTCCTCCGTCACCTTCGTCAGCCAGGCGTCGCTCGATGCCGGCCTGAAGGGCCGGCTCGGCGTGGCCAAGGAACTTGTCGCAGTAAAGAATACGCGCGGCGGCATCTCCAAGGCATCGATGATCCATAACGACCTGACACCTGAGATCGAGGTCGATCCCGAGACCTACGAGGTCAGGGCGAACGGCGAATTGCTGACATGCGAGCCGGCGACGGTGCTGCCGATGGCGCAGCGCTATTTCCTGTTCTAGGCCCACGTCCGATGTGTGACGGACGGCTGCGATGAGGACAGGTATCCGCTGGTTGTTGCGGATCGTATTTCTGCTTCTGCTCTCGGTGGCTTGCGGGACCTTCATTCCCCGGCCGCTGATTGCGCCGGTCAAGGCGTCGTCCGCGGCGGTGACGCATCGGATTCTCCTGTTGTCAGGACCGATCCATACCGATATTGCCATTCCGCTCGACGCGGAAACGCGGGCTGCCTTTTCCTTCCTCGACGATACCGGTTTTCCGCTCGGCCATCCGAATGCGGAGTGGCTCATTATCGGCTGGGGCGGTCGTGCCTTCTATCTGGAAACTCCCACATGGGCGGAACTGAAGCCGCTGCCGGTGTTGCGCGCGCTGACGATCGACCGTTCGGTGCTGCATGTGGATCTTGCCGGTCCTATCACCGAGCCACAGTCCACTGTGACGGCATTCGATGTCAGTGAGGATCAATTGGCGCAACTGCGCGACTTTATCTCGCGGAGCTTCGTCCGCGATGCGGGCGCGGTGGTGCCGATTCCGGATGCCGGATACGGCGAGATCGATCGGTTCTTCGAGGCCAGGGGATACTTCAACGCCCTCTTCGGCTGCAACACCTGGACTGCCGCTGCCCTGCGCTCGGCCGGGCTTCGAACCGGCATATGGAACCCGCTTCCACAAGCATTGCGATTGTCTGTTTCCGTCTACAATTGAAGCAGCTGTCGGGCCAGTCCGCTCTTAAAGTGAATTGTGAATAGCGCTCTCCATCTGGTTGTAAAAATCGGTGGAAAAGCCGGTATTTTCTTCAGCTACGTCATTCTGGAACAGCCGCACCTAGAAGCTCAATAAATCCCTTTCATATCAATTGTTTATCTCTCTCTCCACACTGTTCGATTCAGGGATTGGAAAACTGCATCCCCTGCTAGAAAAATTCTGTCCACCGAAACGTCCAAAACCGTTCGAATTTTAACGAGTCAATTAAGACACCCGCAGCAATTGGGCTCTTATCAATGCCTGGAAACGCCGAGCAGAAGGTTGATTCTCATGAGAAACTGGATTTCGCTGCAGGCCGATTTTGGCGATCTTCAATACCGCAAGAACGTCTACGTCTTCGCCCTGAAGATGGCTTTTCTTGCGGTTATTCTCTCAGGAGTCATCATCGCATTGACGATGCCGTCGCTCGATCTTCTCGGGCTTCTACCGGTGACGCTCGCCCATGCAATCGGCTTCAGCGCGATCTTTTCTTGGCTGATCGGCGGTACCGTTTCCGGCATGCTGTCGCTGTTTGCCGGCTTTGCCATGCGCGACCTCGCGCTCTCGCGGGCGGAGTTCGAAAAGCTCAGCCGCACGGATACGCTTTCCGGGCTGCTCAACCGGCGCGCCTTTACCGAGGCGCTTGAGAATACCGATGGCAACGCGTCGCTGGTGATTTTTGACGTCGACCGTTTCAAGGCGATCAACGACCGCTTCGGCCATGGCTGCGGCGATGCCGTCATCGTCGCCGTTTCGGCCATGCTCACATCCGCCTTCAATGAGATGTCCGTCGTCGCACGGCTGGGTGGGGAGGAGTTCGGCGTCATCGTCTCCGGGGAACCGCTGGAGGCGCGGATGGAGCGCATCGAAAGCGTCCGATGCCGGATCGCCGGCGGCGCCATCAGGGCCGAGGGCCACGATATCCGCATCACCGTTTCCGGCGGCGTTGCCGATCTGGTCGCCGGGCGCAACAAGCAGGCGGTCTATGCTTCCGCCGACCGGGCGCTCTATCTCGCCAAGGCGCTTGGGCGCAATCGCGTCGTACACGAACGGGAAGGTCTGCATCACGCTTGGCACGGGCTCGTCGATAACGGCGTCGATGGCGAGAACAGAGGACCGGAGAGCGACAATGTGATGCAGGCTTACGGAATATAAAAGCCAGGTCTGGAGCATGATGCCGAAAAGTGTTTGCGGTTTTCGGACGACATCATGCTCTATTTTTTGATTTAGATGAAAGGCCATTGGTGCTTGCATCGGGAAGAGCTATTTTGCATGGTCGTCCTCTCAGAAAAACGGACATGTCATGCAGCGCGTCACCTCCTATCTTCCCGCCGGAACCCCTTCCTCCCACCCGATCGCCCAAGTCAAGCTGCCGCATGATCTGCGTCATCTGCGCCGCAAGCTGCTGCATCTGGAAAATGGCGAAATGGTCATGCTCGATCTCAAGGATCCGGTGCTTTTCTCCAATGGCGACCTTTTGGTGCGCGACGACGGCGAACTGATCGAGATCCTCGCCGCTGATGAGAAACTCTTCGAAATCCGCGGTCGCGACCGCACCCATCTGGTCGAGCTCGCCTGGCATCTCGGCAACCGGCATCTTGCCGCGCAGATCGAGGAAGACCGCATCGTCATCCTCCGCGATCATGTCATCCGCGCCATGCTGCAGGGCCTCGGCGCCGTCGTCCTCGAGATTGACGAGCCGTTCCAGCCGGCGCGCGGCGCCTATCATTCCCCAGGCGGGCACTCGCATGGGCATGATCACGATCACAATCATGACCACGGGCATGACCACGCACATGATCATAATCACGGCCATGACCATGATCACGAACATGGCTACGAGCATGAGCATGAGCACCGCCACGATCGCGGTCATGATCATGACCACAAGCACGACTGAGCCTTGATGACCAGGGATCGCGAGCTGCAGGCATTGTTGCGCCTGACGGCATGGCTCTCGCCGGCTTTTCCGATCGGCAGCTTTGCCTATTCGGGCGGGCTGGAGCGTGCGGTGGCCGACGGGCTCGTTACGGATGCGACCTCGCTTGCGGCCTGGATCGGCACGCTGGTCGGCAATGGTTCGGCCTGGAACGATGCGGTGCTGCTGGCCGAAAGCCACAGGCAACAGGCAGAAGCCGCACGTCTTGCCGAAGTCGCTGCACTCGCCGAGGCGCTGGCCGGATCACGCGAGCGGCATCAGGAAACGATGCTGCTCGGTGAGGCTTTCCTCGCAGCGGCGCGGGCCTGGCCGGACGCGGTGTTCGAGCGGCTAACTGACAAGGTCGCGTATCCCATTGCGGTCGGGGCAGTGACGGGCGCTCATGGCATAAGGCCCGAGAAGGCGCTCGCCGCGTTCCTGCATGCCTATGTCTCACAAGCGGTTTCATCAGGCATCCGCCTCGGTGTCGCCGGGCAGAGGGATGGCGTCGCCGTGCTTGCCGGTCTGGAAGACCATATCGCGGAGGTCGCCCGGCGGGCGGCAGCCTCGACGCTTGACGATCTGGGTTCGGCGACGGTGCAGGCCGATATTACCAGCCTGCGTCACGAGACGCAGGCGACGCGGCTGTTCCGTTCGTGATTGTCCGAAATTATCGCTGCGGTGAGAGCAATTCCAGCAAAAGTGCGCAGCGGTTTTTCGTCCGGAATTGCGTGAAAACAAAGAGATAGAGCGCTTCCGTGATGCGAAGAAAAATAGGCGCTCTAAGTCATTTGACGGTGGCGCGGGCGGGCGGGTTCGTTATCATCCGGGTTCGATTGGAGTAAGGCACATGAAATCAAGAAACGGACCTTTGCGTGTCGGCATCGGCGGGCCGGTCGGCTCGGGCAAGACGGCGCTGACCGAAAAGCTCTGCAAGGCGATGCGCGACGACTATTCCGTCGCCGTCGTCACCAACGATATCTACACCACAGAGGATGCCGAGGCGCTGGTGCGGATGCAGGCATTGACTTCGGACCGCATCGTCGGTGTCGAAACGGGTGGGTGCCCGCATACCGCCATCCGCGAGGATGCGACGATCAATTTGCAGGCGATCGCCGGCCTCAACCAGCGAATCCCCGATCTCGACGTCGTCTTCATCGAATCCGGCGGCGACAATCTGGCGGCGACCTTTTCGCCCGATCTTGCCGATATCACCATCTATGTCATCTCGGTTTGCCAGGGTGAGGAAATCCCGCGCAAGGGAGGCCCCGGCATCACCCGATCGGACCTGCTCGTCATCAACAAGAAGGATCTGGCGCCCTATGTCGGCGCCGATCTCGAGGTGATGGACCGGGATGCGACACGCATGCGTGCGAGCCGCCCCTTCGTGTTCTCCGACATGAAGCGCGGCGACGGCGTCAGCTCGATCGTCAGCTTCCTCAGGGAGCAGGGCGGGCTCTAAAGCGGGATGATTTTGGCGGTCAGACCTGCCGCAGCAGGTCGACGTCGCTGATGGCGATCGCCCGGCCGCGCACGGTGACGCCTTTCGTCTTCAGCGTCGAAAAGGCGCGCGAGAGCGCCTCTGGTGCGAGGCCGAGCTTGCGGGCAAGCAGATTTTTGGGAAAGGGCAGCCGCAGCGAAGCGGCTGCACCGTTCCCGGCGCAGTGGGTCAGCAGATAGTGCGCCACGCGCTGCGGTGCGGTCTGCATGCGATCGCTTGCCAGGCATTCCATCGTCGAGATCAGATGCAGCGACAGGCTGCGCATGATCGCCTTGCCGATCCGCGGCCGTTCCTCGAGCAATAGCCGAACCTTGGGAATGTGGAAGCGCGCCAGCACGGCATGATCCATCGCCTGCGCGCCGGTGCGATAGGTTTCGTCGGTATGGATCAGGCATTCAGCGAAGCTGTCGCCAGGCTCGCAGATGCGGATGTCGGCCTGCCTGCCGTCACTGTTGTGGCGATAGAGCCTGACATAACCGCTGAGCACGCAATAGAAATAGGCCGCCTCGTCGCCCTCCTCGAAGAGAACGTCGTGCGGGTCGCAGAAGAGAACGGTGGCGCAGGCGCGCAGGGCTTCAGCCTCGTTGTGGTCGAGCCCGGCCATGAAGTCGGCCTTGGCGAGCACAGCGGTCTCATGGCCGTTGAATGTCAGCGTGCTGTTCATCTCCCGGTCTCCTGATATGGCCGGTCTTTCCAATTCCATGTGCATGCCGGGCAAAATACGGGAGGGAGACGGCGACGGAATTGATTTTGGTCAACCGTCAGACATGACCAAAAAAACGAAACGGGCCGGGAGATCGCTCCCGGCCCGTTCATTTCCTGGGTTTTGCTTATTCCGCCGCGAAGGGCGGCAAGCGCAGCACGTTGGTGTCGTTGCCCTTGGCGTTCTTGCGTTTGCTTTCCGGCTTTTCGATCGCGGTCAGGCGCTCCTCCAGCGAGTCGATGTCGTCGCGGTTCTCCCGGGTGACGCGGGTGAGATCCTCGCGCGACAGCGGCAGTTCCTCGTTGTCCTTCCTGCCGACCAGGCGACCGAAAGCCCAGCCAAGCAGGCGGGACAGATCGTCCATGATCAGGAAGAAGGAGGGCACGACGACGAGCGAGAGCACGGTCGAAACGATGATGCCGCCGATCACCGCGATTGCCATCGGCGCGCGGAACGAGCCGCCTTCGCCGACACCAAGCGCGGAAGGCAGCATGCCCGCGGACATGGCGATCGAGGTCATGATGATCGGCCGGGCGCGCTTGCGGCCGGCTTCGACCATGGCCTCGACACGAGGCATGCCCTGATGGCGCATCTCGATTGCGAAATCGACGAGCAGGATCGCGTTCTTGGTGACGACACCCATCAGCATCAGGATGCCGATCATGACAGGCATCGACAGCGGATTGCTGGTGAGGATCAGGCCGGCTGCGACGCCGCCAATGGCGAGCGGCAGTGAGAACAGGATGGTGAAGGGCTGGATCACGTCCTTGAAGAGCAGGATAAGCACCGTCAGCACCAGCAGCAGGCCCATCAACATGGCGTTGACGAAACTCTGCTGCATCTCGCTCTGCACCTTGGTGTCGCCGCTTTCGGCAAGGTGCACCGTGGCCGGGATATTGGCGTCGTTGACGATCTGACGGAAGCGGGCCGAAGCAGTGTCGAGTGCTACGCCCTGCGGCAGGTCGGAACCGATCGAGACGACGCGGTAGCGGTTGTTGCGCTTGATCGAGCTTACCCCTTCCGAATAGTCGATATTGGCGACGCTCGCGAGCGGAACGGTGCCGCCGCTGGCGGTCTGGATCTTCAATGTCCGGATGGCCGCGAGATCGCGACGCATGTCGAGTGCGGCCTGAACGCGGATCGGGATCTGGCGATCGTCGAGCGAGATCTTGGCAAGGGCGGCATCGACATCGCCGATGGTGGCGACGCGGATCGTCTCGGAGATCTGCTGCGGCGTAATGCCGAGGCGGGCCGCCTCATCCATGCGCGGGTGAACCTGCAGTTCCGGACGGGGCAGGGAGCCGTCGGCGCTGACATTGGCAAGCAGCGGATCGGCGCGCAGCTTGGATTCCAGAATGCCCACGGCGTCGTTCAGGTCCTTGTCGTTCTTGGAAAGGAAGTTGAAGGAGAGGTCGCGTTCGCCGCGGTCATTGAGCTTCAGGATCCGGACGTCGGGAATGTCACGCAGCTTGGCGAAGACTTCCTTTTCGATATCCCACTGCGGGCGTTCACGGCCGTGGACCTCCACCTTCGGCAGTTTCGGGCCAATGACGGGGATACGGCCGATCACGTCGTTGACCATCTTCTTGACCAGCGATTGGTCGAGCTTATCGAGTGCCAGTGTAATGGTCGCACGGCGCAGTTCGAGATCGCCCTTCGGCGATGCGCCACCGAGGACGAAGACGCTATCGACGCCATTGATATCCTTGACCCTGTCATAGATCGCATCCGTCGTCTTCTCGGTGTCGTCAAGGCGCGCATTGGGCGGCAGTTCGACGGAGAGAACGATGCGTGAGGCATCTTCCGGCGGCAGGAAGCTGCCGGGAACCTGCATCAGCAGCAAAACGGAGCCGACCAGGAAAGCGAACGCGACAATCAGCGTCGCATAACGCGTGTACCAGCGTCCGGTCGTGCCACGTATGAGACGGGTGTATCCCCGCATCAGCAGGCCATCATTGTCGTGATGGTCTTCCATGCCGTCTTCGGCGCGCATCAGATAGGCGGCCATCATCGGGGTGATCAGTCGCGCGACCATCAGCGAGAAGAAGACGGAGAAGGCGACGGTCAGGCCGAACTGGATGAAGTACTGGCCCGGAATGCCCGGCATGAAGGAAACGGGCACGAAAACGGCGATGATGGTGAAGGTGGTGGCGATGACGGCAAGGCCGATTTCATCAGCCGCCTCGATCGCCGCTCGATAGGGCGTCTTGCCCATCTTGATGTGGCGGGCGATGTTTTCGATTTCGACGATCGCATCGTCGACAAGGATACCTGTGGCGAGCGTCAGAGCGAGGAAGCTGACGAGGTTCAGTGAGAAACCCATCATGTCCATGATCCAGAAGGTCGGGATCGCGGACAAGGGTAGGGCGATTGCCGAAATTAGCGTCGCGCGCCAGTTCCTCAGGAACAGGAAGACGACAATGACGGCGAGTAGCGCGCCTTCGAGAAGCGTATGGATGGCGGCTTCGTAGTTGCCGTAGGTGAAATAGACCGAATCGTCGATCAGTTCGATCTTCACATTCGGATTTTCGGTCCGCACCTTGTCGAGGTTCTGCGCCACGGTTTCGGCGACGCTGACCTCGCTGGCGCCCTTGGAGCGGAAAACGCCGAAGGTAACGACTGGCGTATCGTTGAAGCGCGAGAAGGATTTCGGCTCCTCATAGGTGTCCTTGATGACGCCGAGATCGGATAGTTTGACGAAGCGGCCGTTTGGCAGGCCGATCGTCGTGTTGGCGAGGTCGGCGACGTTGCGGGCGTCGCCGAGAACACGGATCGCCTGTTCGCTTCCCGCCACCTGGCCGCGGCCTGAGCCGAGGTCGATGTTGGTGCCGCGCAGCTGCTGGTTCACGCTCGCGGCGGTGATGCCGTAGGCATTGAGCTTGTCAGGGGTAAGTTCGATGCGCACTTCGCGCTCGGCGCCGCCGTAACGGTCGACACGGCCGATGCCGGCCTGGCCCTGCAGCGAACGCTTGATCGTATCGTCGACGAACCACGAAAGTTCTTCCAGCGACATGGCAGGCGAGGAAACGGCGAAGGTCTGGATCGCCTGTCCCTCGACATCGACCTTGGAGACGATCGGTGCTTCGGCCGTAGTCGGCAGATCGCTGCGGATGCGGTCGATCGCATCCTTGGTGTCCTGCACGGCTTGTTCGGTCGGCACTTCCATCCGGAACATGACGACGGTCTGCGAGCTGCCGTCGGTCACCGTCGACTGGATTTCGTCGATGCCGGTGATGGAGGCCACCGCGTCTTCGATCTCCTTCGTCACCTGCATTTCGAGCTCGGCCGGCGAAGCGCCGCTCTGCGTCACATTGATCGAAACGAGCGGCACGTCGATGTTCGGAAAGCGCGTGATCGGCAGCGCGTTGAAGGACTGCATGCCGATGAACACCAGCAGGCAGAAGGCCAGCAGCGGTGCAATGGGATTTCGGATGGACCAGGCTGAAAAATTCATCGGATGGTCTCTTTAGTTGGAAGCCGGGAGCTGTTCACGCACCGGCGTGATGTGGTCGCCGTCGCGGACGTAAGCGCCCGCCTTGGCCACGACCTCGTCGCCGGTCTTCAATCCATCGATCACCTCGACATAGGCGCCGTCCTGGATGCCGGTCTCGATCTTGGCGAATTTCACCACGCCGTCCTCGACTTTGCGGGCGGAGGAGCCTTCGTTGGCGGTAAGTACTGCGGTCAGGGGAAGCGCTACGCCTTCAGTCTCGCGCACGATGATCTCGGCGCTGCCATACATGCCGGAACGCGCCTTGCTGTCGTCATCGATGGAGATATGGACGAGGCCAAGGCGGGTGACCGGATCGACAGTCGGCGAAACCAGGCGTACGGCGCCGGAAAGCTTCTCACGGCTGCCGGAAAGCGAAATCGTTGCCTTTTGGCCGGCCATGATCCTGACGACATCGCTTTCGGCGACCTCAGCGACAAGCTCGATATCGCCGTCGCGGATGATGGTGAACAGCGGATCGCCGTTGCCGGCGGCAATGGCGCCGACCTTGGCGTTCTTCGCCGAGACCGTACCGGCGACTGGCGTCTTCACGTCGGTGCGCGCCAGCTTCAAATCCGCATCGGCGATCTGGCTGTCGAAGACCTTGAGATCCGCTTCGGAGACCTCGATCGCCTGTTCGGCTGAGACGACGCGGGCATTGGCTGCGGCGGCAGTCGCCTCGGCCTGTTCGACCTGGGCCGTGGAAACCGTGCCCTTCTTGACCATTTCCTGGGCGCGGGCCTGCTGCTGCCTTGCCTGTTCGGCATTGGCCTGCGCCTCGATGAGCTGGGCGCGCAGCTGGGCGAGGCTTGCCTCGCCCTTGGCCTTCGTCGCCATCATCTGGCTCTTTTCCAGGACCACTGCGTCATCGTTGAGCGTCGCCAACGTGCTTTCGGCCTGAACCTTATCGCCGATATCGGCTTTCAGCGTGCGGATCGAGAGGCCCTCGACCTGCGGCTGGATATAGACTTCTTCGACGGGCTTGACCGTTCCGGTGCCGATGACACGGTCAACGAGGGTGCGGTTCACCGCCGTGGTGACGACGATCGCCGGCAGGTTCTGCTGCGGTTTTGCGACCGGCGCTTCCTGCGAAAATGCGGTGGATGCAGCAAGTGCCGCTGCAAAAAGAGTAGAGGCGCCTAGAATTCCAGTCGGCTTGCGTGCCATGCGTCTTCGTCCAATCTTATGATAAGGTTGGCCGAACTCGAGCGTCTGCCACTCAGCGCGCGATCAGGCCACTGCCCTTCCTGCATTCTCAGAGGTATCCGCCGATCCTTTGCCGTCTTCATCCCTCGCCGGCAAATTCGGCTTGTAGGTGGTATCGATTTGCTCGATCTACAAGTCCGGCAGAAAACAATTCCCCATTAGGCGATAATAATTACCATTCCGACGTCAATCAATCACCGCAAGGTTATGTCAACATTACGAAGATTGATCGCGCCTCATCCCTAAGACGTTTGACGCCCGATAAATGCGACAGTTGCAAGGCATTTTTTTCGGTTGCTGGATGCAGATGATTTAGGCCGACTGACCGGAAATCTGAATCAGCATCCAAATCAAATAGATAGAGAATGTCGTCCGAATACCGCGGACAGTTTTTGGCATCACGTTCCACAAAAAGACAAAACGCGCGGGAAAATTCCCGCGCGTTTCGCTTCGCAATCCTGCCGAAACTACTTGGAAGCGGCGTCGGTGATGTCGTGCGTCCAGGCGCCCGACGGCTCCTTGCTGATGATCTTCTGATCGAGCAGCGCCTTTGCCGTGCGGGCATAGAGCGCCTCGTCCAGCTTGCCGGAGCTGTCGCCGACCAGCTTGGCGACTTCACCCATCATGCGCTTCTGATGGTTGTCGTCTTGGCCGCCATTGTCCATGACGATCTCGGCGGCTTCGTCGGGATTCTCGGTGGCATATTTCCAGCCCTTCATCGATGCGCGGACGAACTTGACCATCTTCTCCTTGAAGGCCGGGTCTTTCAGCTTGTCTTCCATCGCATAGAGGCCGTCTTCAAGAAGGTCGTTGCCCATTTCCGTGTAGTTGAAGACCGTGAGTTCTTCCGGCTTGAAGCCGGCATCGATCGCCTGCCAGTATTCGTTATAGGTCATGACGGAGATGCAGTCGGCCTGCTTCTGGACAAGCGGCTGCACATCGAAGCTCTGCTTCAGCACGGTGACGCCGTTCGGACCGCCTTCTGTGGACAGGCCGAGCTTGTTCATCCAGGCGAAGAAGGGATATTCGTTGCCGAAGAACCAGACGCCGAGCGTGTGGCCCTTGAAGTCGGCTTCGGTCTTGATCGGGCCGTCCTTGCGGCAGACCATTTCCAGGCCCGCCTTCTGGTAGGGCTGGGCGATGTTGACGAGCGGAACGCCCTTTTCGCGGGCAACCAGGGCACCGCCCATCCAGTCGACGATGACATCGGCGCCGCCGCCGGCAATCACCTGCTCGGGGGCGATATCAGGGCCACCCGGCTTGATGTCGACGTCGAGGCCTTCTTCCTTATAGAAGCCCTTTTCCTTGGCGACGTAGTAGCCGCCGAACTGGCTCTGCGTGACCCATTTCAGCTGCAGCACCACCTTGTCGGCGGCCATCGCATGGGCCGATGCAAGCGACATCGCGCTCGCCATCATTGCAACCATCAACTTTCTCATTTTCTTATCCTTACCCTCTGAAGTTATGCCCGGACCCGTTTCTGGAGCCCGTGCGCGCCTAGCCACCACGGATAGACGGATGCCAGAACGTCACCGCCCGTTCGGTCAGGGCGATGATGCCATAGAAGATCGAGCCGGCCAGCGCCGCGACGGCGATTTCCGCCCAGACCATGTCGACATTCATGCGGCCGATCTCGGTGGAGATACGGAAGCCCATGCCGACGATCGGCGTCCCGAAGAATTCCGCAACGATGGCACCAATCAGCGCCAGCGTCGAGTTGATCTTCAGTGCGTTGAAAATGAAGGGCATTGCCGCCGGAAGCCTGAGCTTCAGCAGCGTCTGCCAATAGCCGGAAGCATAGGTGCGCATCAGGTCGCGCTCCATGCTGCCGGAGGCGGCAAGGCCGGCGACGGTATTCACCAGCATCGGGAAGAAGGTCATGATGATGACGACGGCGGCCTTCGACGGCCAGTCGAAGCCGAACCACATGACCATGACAGGGGCGACGCCGATGATCGGCAGCGCTGAAACCATGTTGCCGATCGGCAGAAGGCCGCGGCGCAGGAAGGCGATGCGGTCGGCCAGCACCGCAACGACGAAGCCACTGAGGCAGCCGACGATATAACCGATCAGCACCGCCTTGAAAATCGTCTGCCTGACGTCCGCGCCGAGGATCGGCAGCGACGCCATGAACCGCGCCCCGATGGCGCTCGGCGGCGGCAGCAGGATGAAGGGAACGCCGGCGCCGCGCGTGACCGCCTCCCAGAGAATGAGGATCCAGGCGCCGAAGATCGCCGGGATCAGGAGCTGGAGCGCCGACTTGCCGGAAGTGGTGACGGGCTGCAGTTTCGACAGTTCGGTGACGCATCGCCAGGCAAGCAGCCAGCACGCAAAGAGCAGCAGGAAGAATGCCCGCGTCGCCGCGCCCTCGTTGCCGGAAAGAGCCGAAAGCAGCATCCAGGCGGCGCCATGCGCGCCGATAAACAGCACGGTGGCCCGATAGGCCGGCGGCTGCGGTGCTAGAGACAGCAGGGCAGCCGCGATGACGATGATGAAAATGAGGCTTGCCGTGCCATCGGTAAGGGGGCGCGTCGCGCCGTCGGCCAGGAGCGGGAGGGACGTCAGCGCTCCGACGCAGAGGAGTAGGGCGAGCACGCCTTGCCAGGAGAAGGTCAGATGTCTCATGCCGGTCTCCCGCCCATGGCGCGGTCGACGATTTTCGCCGCGACGCCGACAATCGCAACCAGGATGCCCGCGAGCAGCGATCCGGCGACGAGGGCGGCCCAGATATCGATGGTCTGGCTGTAATAGGAGCCGGCGAGCAGCTTCGAGCCGATGCCGGCGACAGCACCCGTCGGCAGCTCGCCGACGATGGCGCCGACGAGGCTGGCGGCGATCGCGACCTTCATCGAGGTGAAGAGGAATGGGATCGAGGCTGGAACGCGCAGCTTCCAGAAAGTCTGCATCGGGCTGGCATAATAGGTGCGCATCAGGTCGAGATGCATGATTTCAGGCGAACGCAGCCCCTTCACCATGCCGACGGCGACCGGAAAGAAGGAGAGATAGGTGGAGATCAGCGCCTTCGAGACAAGACGGGAGGCGTCGGAATCGAGATTGAGGAGGTGTGCAACGGCATTGTCGCCGGTCAGCACGTTATAGGAGATGATGACGATCATCGGCGCGATGGCGAGGATCGGTATGGTCTGGCTCGCCACCAGCCAGGGCATCAGCGAGCGGTCCATGGCGCGGTTGTGGACGATGAGCACGGCGAGAAGGATGCCGAGCAGCATGCCGAAGCCGAAGCCGAGAAGGGTGGAGGAGAGCGTTACCCAGCTGTGATAGACGAGGCTGCGGTTGCTCGAAAGGCTGCGCATGAAGGTGTTCTCGTAGACGTTCTGCGCCACCTGATGCGGCGCCGGCAAAATCGGCTTCGGCTGCGCCAGCGTCTTGCCGATGAATTCGAGGGTCGTAGGTGTAACACCGGCGCGGCCGTCCATGTCGCGCTGGAACGGCGCGTTCATGAGGATGGCGGCGACATACCAGATGACGACGAGCGCCAGCAGGATTGTGGTGACGGGGACGATCTTGTCCTTGAAGGTGTCGGGTTTCACAGCGACTGCCCCCATTGGTTGGCGTCGAACGCGCAGCCACCCCCCTCTGCCCTGCCGATCTCCCCCACAAGGGGGGAGATCGGCAGGAGGGTAGCGCCTCGCTCCTTGTTAGCTCTGCAGCGAACGGAACGGCGATCCTTGTTTGGGGAAGCCGGCGCGGCATATCGATCTCCACCCTTGTGGGGGAGATGCCCGGCAGGGCAAAGGGGGGTGGTCCCAGGGCGCACGCTCCCGCTCCTCATGCGTGCCCAGTCCTCAGCCCTTCGCGGACGCGATGGGCAATCTCCAGGAACTCGGGGGTTTCGCGGATGTCGAGCGGGCGTTCGGCCGGCAGGGTCGAGTCGATCACATCGGTCACGCGACCCGGGCGCGGAGACATCACCACGATCTTGGTCGAGAGGTAGACCGCCTCGGGGATGGAGTGGGTGACGAAGCAGATCGTCTTGTTGGTGCGGGTCCAGAGTTTCAGCAGCTCTTCGTTCAGATGGTCGCGGACGATCTCGTCCAGGGCGCCGAAGGGCTCATCCATCAGCAGCAGGTCGGCGTCGAAGGCGAGCGCACGGGCGATCGAGGCGCGCTGCTGCATGCCGCCGGAAAGCTGCCAGGGGAATTTCTTCTCGAAGCCCGAAAGACTGACGAGATCGAGCGCTTCGGCGATGCGCCGCGTCCGCTCGGCGCCGGAATAGCCCATGATCTCCAAGGGCAGGGCGATGTTGTTTTCGATGGTGCGCCAGGGATAGAGCGCTGGCGCCTGGAAGACATAGCCGTAGGCGCGGGCCTTGCGAGCCTCTTCCGGTGTCATGCCGTTGATCGAGATCTCGCCTGAGGTGCTCTTCTCGAGATCGGCGATGACACGCAGGAAAGTGGTCTTGCCGCAGCCCGAGGGACCGATGAAAGAGACGAAATCGCCCTTGCGGACATCGAGATTGACATTGCTCAGTGCACGCACCGGGCCGTCATTCGCCTGGTAAGTGAGACAGAGATCCTTGGCGGATACGACGGAGGGTGCTTGCATCAATGCGACCAGTCTTGTTTTCGCCGCGGGAACGCGGTTTGCGTGCTATCAATATCGCCGGTTTTATCGACGACACACTCCATGGAGGATGAGGATGGACGTGACATCAAAGCCCACCTGCCACATCGTTCGCCCCAATCATGCCTATGACGGCAAGCAGGGGCTCAGCTATTTCCAGGGGGTCGCGGCCGAGACGGTCGGCGCCAAGGGCATCTGCATGCACCTCCTGACAATCCCGCCGGGTGTACGCGCCAAGGCGCATCTGCACGAGGCGCACGAGACGGCGATCTACATGCTCTCCGGCGAGGCCCATACCTGGTACGGAGACCGGCTGGAGCATCACGTCATCGTCCATGCCGGCGAACTTTTCTATATCCCGGCCGGCGTGCCACACCTGCCGGCAAACCTCAGCAGCACGCCGTGCACGGCGATCATCGCCCGCACCGATCCGAACGAGCAGGAAAGCGTCGTGCTTCTGCCGGAGTTGGACGCTTTGGTGCCGGCGTGAGGTTATCGGCATAGAGGCAGCGGTCCCCGGTTGATGGCCGTATCGTCTTGCGCCATCGTCATACGCCGCTTGCCGGAATGCCGCTACGCGTCACCTTGCGCGGCGCGGTGATGTCCTTCCACTGGGAAAGCGCCTTGCTGACAGCCGTGACCGGCTCGCGCCTGACAAATTCGCCGTGACCCTCGCGGGTCTTGATGGTGTTTTCCTCGATCGCGACAACGCCGCGCGTCAGCGTATAGCGCGGCAGGCCGGTCACTTCCTTGCCTTCGAAGACGTTGTAGTCGATCGCCGACTGCTGGGCCTTGGACGAGATGGTCTTGGAACGTTGCGGGTCCCAGACGACGATGTCGGCATCGGCGCCGACAAGGATCGCGCCCTTCTTCGGATAGATGTTGAGGATCTTGGCGATGTTGGTCGAGGTGACGGCGACGAATTCGTTCATCGTCAGTCGGCCAGTGTTGACGCCATGCGTCCAGAGCATCGGCATGCGGTCTTCGAGGCCGCCGGTGCCGTTCGGGATCTTGGTGAAATCGCCGACGCCGAAGCGCTTCTGCGCCGTGGTGAAGGCGCAATGATCGGTGGCGACCACCTGCAGCGAACCGGAGGCAAGCCCTGCCCAGAGTGAATCCTGATGCTGTTTGTTGCGGAAGGGCGGCGACATCACCCGGCGGGCCGCATGATCCCAGTCGGGGTTGGAATATTCGCTCTCGTCGAGCGTCAGGTGCTGGATCAGCGGTTCGCCATAGACGCGCATGCCTTTGGCGCGGGCGCGGCGGATCGCCTCGTGCGCCTGTTCGCAGGAGGTGTGGACGATATAGACCGGGCAGCCGGCCATGTCGGCGATCATGATGGCGCGGTTGGTGGCCTCACCTTCCACTTCGGCGGGCCGGGAATAGGCATGCGCCTCGGGGCCGTTATTGCCCTCGGCCAGCAGCTTTGACGACATCGAGGCGACGACGTCGCCGTTTTCAGCGTGCACCAGCGGCAGGGCGCCGAGTTCGGCGCAGCGTTGGAACGACGCGAACATCTCGTCATCGTCCACCATCAGCGCGCCCTTGTAGGCCATGAAGTGTTTGAAGGTGTTGATGCCCTTGTCGCGGACGATGGTCTCCATCTCCTTGAAGACCTGCTCGCTCCACCAGGTGACCGCCATGTGGAAGGAATAATCGCAGTTGGCGCGGGTCGATTTGTTGTCCCACATGGTCAGCGCCTCGAGCAGCGACTGGCCGGGGGCGGGCAGGGCGAAATCGACCACCATGGTCGTGCCGCCGGAAAGGGCGGCGCGCGTGCCGCTCTCGAAATCGTCGGAGGAGTAAGTGCCCATGAAGGGCATTTCGAGATGGGTGTGCGGATCGATGCCGCCGGGCATGATATAACAGCCGGAGGCGTCGAGTGTTTCGTCGCCGGAGAGGTTCGGACCAATCTCTACGATCTTGCCGCCGTCGATTTTGACATCCGCCTTATAGGTCAGGTCGGCGGTGACGATGGTGCCGTTCTTGATGACTGTGGTCATGGCTGCTGTTCCTTTTCCCAGCGGTCTTATTGTCTTACGGCTCCACTGCCATCGTGGGCGTGCCGTTTCTAAAGAGCGCCGCACCCTTGGCGATAAGGCTGTAGACGGCCTCCTCACTCAACTCATCCGGCTTGTCGTGCTTTTCCTCGCAATACCAGTCGGGCTGTTCAACGACGTCGATGCCACCGACAGACAAAGACCAAAAACCATCGCTTTCGCGAAAGTAAAAATCCTTGCCGTCGATCAGCCCGGTTGATTGTACGGGTTGGCTGCCCTTGGGACGTTCGATCAGTATGCCGGGCATGGAAGGACCGAGTTCGATCCGAACGATATCAATGGAGCCAGGCCGCCCAGTGACATAATAGGTTTGGTGGGGCGAGTCCCGGTCATCTGGATCGGCCAGCTGAATGCTAGAAGGTTTATAGCGCCAAAAGCTCGATATTTGCGGAAGCTTGATCCGCTCGCCTGCCGTGTTGATGCCAATGTAGAAGATCTGCACGCCGGGTATATCGTCCCACGGACCTTCGTTCACCGGCGTCGCATTGGCATTAGCCCATGCAAGGTCGTCGGCTGTTCGCTGAGTTTCGAACTTAAAGATATCAGCATAATCGAGATAAGTCGTTGGCAGGTCTGGCGCCATCACACCACAATCTCCGCCGTTTCCACTACCGCATGAAACAGCACATCGGCTCCGGCCGTCGCCCACTCCTTGGAGATCTCTTCCGCCTCATTGTGCGAAAGCCCGCCGACGCAAGGGCACATGACCATCGTCGCGGGGGCGACCTGGGCGGCCCAGCAGGCGTCGTGGCCGGCGCCGGAGATGATGTTCATGTGGCTGTAGCCGAGCCGCTCGGCGGCGTCGCGCACCGACGTGACCAATTTCGGATCGAAGGTGATCGGCTCGAAATGGCCGATCGCCTCGATGGAACAGCCGACACCGAGTGCATCGGTGATCTCAGGCGCTTTCGCCTCGATCTTTGCCCGCATGCGGTCGAGCTTCTCCTTGTCGGGCGAGCGGATGTCGACGGTGAAGACCACCTTGCCGGGCAGCACATTGCGGGAGTTTGGCGAGAAGAATACCTGGCCGACGCCGCCGACGGCGCCCGGCTGTTCGCCCATCGCCACGCCCTGGACCATCTCCAGGATGCGGGCCATGGCGAGGCCGGCATTGACGCGCAGGTTCATCGGCGTCGAACCGGTATGGGCTTCCTTGCCGGTCAGCGTGAATTCCAGCCACCAGAGGCCCTGGCAATGGGTGACGACGCCGATCTGCTTTTCCTCGGCTTCGAGAATCGGCCCCTGCTCGATGTGATATTCGAAATAGGCGTGCATCTTGCGAGCGCCGACCTCTTCGTCGCCGACCCAGCCGATGCGCTTCAGTTCGTCGCCGAACAGATTGCCCTCGGGGTCCCTGCGATTATAGGCAAAGTCCAGGCTGTGCACGCCGGCGAAGACGCCTGACGCCAGCATGGCAGGGGCAAAACGCGCGCCTTCCTCATTCGTCCAATTGGTAACGACGATTGGATGTTTGGTCTTGATGCCGAGATCGTTCATCGTGCGCACGACTTCGAGAGCTGCAAGGACGCCGAGCACGCCGTCATATTTGCCGCCGGTCGGCTGGGTGTCGAGATGCGAGCCGACATAGACGGGCAGGGCATCGGGATCGGTGCCGGGGCGGGTGGCGAACATCGTGCCCATGCGGTCGACACCCATGGTCAATCCGGCATCGTCACACCATTTTTTGAAAAGGCTGCGGCCCTGCGCATCGGCATCCGTCAGTGTCTGGCGATTGTTGCCGCCCGCGATGCCGGGGCCGATCTTCGCCATGTCCATGAGGCTGTCCCAGAGACGGTCGCCATTGACGCGCATGTTCTCGCCTGGTGCTGCCACCATTTTGTATGCCCTCACCTGTTTGCGGCAGTCATGCAAAGGGCATGCCCGCCTGTTCCCGTGGTCCTTTCCTGCGCTCCCTTATTGGTTTTGTCGAGCGCCGGAAAATCGTCAGTTGCCTTTGTTTTGCATCTGGCGGATAATTTGACCGATTGGTAAACATTACAACTTCCACCGCCGGGCTCAAGACGAAAAACACGAAAATTGCCGATAAAAATACGGGCAGTTGCTCAAGAAAGGGGCGGGGAACGTTTCCGGTCTAAACTTGAGCGAAGAAGTTGAATTTCAAGGGGAAATAACAGCCTGTGACCATACCGAGAGCAGCGAAAACCCTGAGGCGGACGCGAATCCAGGAGGAGAAGGAAGAGCAGATCCTGGAAGCGGCCCTCGACGTGTTTTCGGCAAGCGGCTTTCGCGGTTCGACCATCGACCAGATCGCCGAAGTGGCCGGCATGTCGAAACCCAACCTGCTCTATTATTTCCGCACCAAGGAAGCCATGCACCGGGCACTGATCGACCGGGTGCTCTACACCTGGCTGGAGCCGTTGCGGGCCTTTAACGCCGAGGGCAATCCGGAGTCGGAAATCCGCAGCTACATCCGCCGCAAGCTGGAGATGGCCCGCGATTTTCCCCGCGAGAGCCGGCTCTTCGCCAATGAGGTGCTGCAGGGTGCGCCGCATATCGAGGACGAGTTGAAGGGGCCGCTGAAGGAACTGGTCGACGAGAAGGCGGAGGTCATCCGGGCCTGGGCGAAATCAGGCAAGATCGTCAAATGCGATCCCTACCACCTGATCTTCTCCATCTGGTCGACGACGCAGCATTACGCCGATTTCGACGTTCAGGTGCGTGCCGTGCTGGGGCAGGAACATTCGGGCGAAGGGCGCTTCGAGGATGCGGCGCGGTTTCTGGAACAGCTCTTCATCGGCGGGCTGCGACCGGATCCTCTCGGAGGGTGAGGGTTTTACCCGCTCCTGCGAAGCGGCACCCGGGCAAGAATATTCGTCACGCCTTCCATCGTATAAGGTTTCTGTAGCACGGGCGCGTCCGAGTGGCTGTTTGCCTGAGCGATGCCCTCCCCATAGCCCGTGGCAAAAACGAAGGGCACGCCTTCGGCTGCCAGCCGGTCGGCAATTCCGAAACTCGTCTCATCGCCAAGATTGACATCGAGAAGCGCCAGATCGAAGGACTGGCCTGCCAGAATTTCGATCGCCTCAGTGACACTTGGCGCCGTAGCGACGTCGGCGCCCAGGCGGCGCAGGATGTCCTCCCCATCCATGGCGATGATCAGATTGTTTTCCACCAACAGCACGTTCAGGCCGGAGAGCGGCTGATCGTCGGGATTGGTCCTGGGTTCGGTCGTTCCGACCGGAGCCGGATTTGACCGTTCGCTCGCCGGGCCGACGACATGTCGCGCCGGAATGCAGAAATCCGCCTCGAGCCCATCCCTGAGGTAGCGGACCTCCGCCTTGCCGCCGAGGTCATAGGGGATCGAGCGGCGGATGATGGTCGAACCGAAGCCGTGGCGTTTGGGTTCGACGACGGGCGGACCATGCTTTTCGCGCCAGCCGATACGCAGATTGCCCTCGTCGTCGCGGTGCCAGCCAAGTTGGACCGTGCCGCTGCCGGTGCCGGAAAGGCTGCCATATTTGGCGCTGTTGGTCATCAGCTCGTGGAAGACAAGGGCGGCGGTGGAAAAGGCCTGCGGTTCCAGCAGCACGTCCTCGCCGCCCATCTGGATGCGTTGCGCATTTTTCCCGAGATAGGCGGCGGTCTCTGCCAG
The DNA here is from genome assembly GCF_000769405.2 of Rhizobium brockwellii. Lineage (NCBI taxonomy): Bacteria > Pseudomonadati > Pseudomonadota > Alphaproteobacteria > Hyphomicrobiales > Rhizobiaceae > Rhizobium > Rhizobium brockwellii. The sequence goes on along the minus strand of NZ_CP053439.1, from coordinate 3,373,319 downwards.
CAGCAATTGCCGGAGCGAAGCGGGCGCCCAGTGATCGCGGGTGATCTGGTCATGGGCGCGGGCGAGCGACTGGATGCGGCCCTCGAGCTGGCGGATGTAGTCGCCAAGGCCGACCGACGTTGCCTGCGACTGCCGGATGATGCCGGTGATAAGGCTCAGTATGTTGCGGACGCGGTGGTTCAGCTCGGCGATCAGCAGTTCCTGGCGCTCGTTTGCCGTCTGGCGCGCCATGCTGACCTCGTCGGTGAGGCGCAACACCACCTCGATCAATGTGACGCGGATCGTTTCGGCGACACGGCGCTCGGCCTCGGTGAAGGGGAGGGAGCGGCCGCGCACCAGTTCCGACCAGGCTTCGAAACTCTTGCGCGGCGTCAGCCGCGGGCCATTCGGACCGTATTCCACCGGCTTGTGGGGATCGCCGCCCCAGCGAACTGTTCGCACCAATTCCTGACGGAAAAGCACGACATAATCGCGCGGCGAACGCGAGATCGGGATGGCGAGCATGCCTGCCACCGCATCGTCGACCTCAAGATCCGGATAGGCTTCCGCGAGCCTGTCCACGGCATAGATGCGGCCGGCGGCGTTGCGGTTGAGGTGACGGACGAGGGCTGCGAAACTTCTCTCATCCGGCCCGATGCCGGCAAGTGCCAGCCGGCCGTTGATCCAGACGCCGATCCCGTCGGCAGGAATGGCGTCGGCGAGCGCCTCGATCAGCCAGGCCGGATCGTCGAGCAGGCTCGCATTGTCTGCGACGGAGGTGAGAAGCCGGTCGGCAATGCGCCGCGCCTTGGTCTCGTAGTCGAGAGCCAGTCGCCGTTCGCGGCTTTCAAGGCGCGACGCAAACATCTGGCCGAAGAGTTCGGCAGTAGAGCGGCTTTGGGCCGAAGGCAGCCGCGGGCCGTAATGATGGCAGGCAAACAGGCCCCAGAGCCTACCGTCGACAACGATCGATATGGAGAGCGAAGCGCCAACGCCCATGTTTTTCAAATATTCGATGTGTATCGGCGAGATCGAACGCAAGACCGACATGGAGAGGTCAAGCGGCTGACCGTGCTCATCGAGCGGCGGCAGGATCGGGACCGGGACGGCGTCGACATCAGCAATGATACGGAACAGGTTGCGCAGATAAAGGGCGCGCGCCTGTACCGGAATGTCGGAAGCCGGATAGTGCAGCCCGAGGAACGATCCGATGCCGGCCCGGGCGGCTTCCGCCACGACCTCGCCGGAACCGCTTTCGTCGAAACGATAGACCATGACCCGATCGAAACCGGTGAGCGCGCGCGCCTGTCTTGCACCCTCACGGAAGAAAGCTTCCAGTGTTTCCGTGTGGTCGAGGCGGGACATCATGCTGCGCATCGAGAGTGACGCGGCGTCGTGCCTGTCTTCCTGGCAGCGCTCGCCTTCGATGATGACCTGACCTCCGTTCAGGTGCACGGCAAGGTCGAACCTGTTTTGATCGTGCATCAGGGCAATGCCGAAAATGCGCTCGACGACGTCCGAACCGCGCAACGTGGTAAGCTTGTTGCGGATTGTGTGGAGTGCTTCGGGTGTAATCAGAGAGAGAACAGGACGGCCGATCGCGTTGACCTCTGTCACTCCGAGAAACTCCGCCAGATTTGCGGAGGCGCGCATGACGATCCAGTCTGAGGATACCGCCAACAGAAAGCCGAAGGGCTGGACCGAGCCGAGCTGGTGGATCGGCTCACGGTCGCAATTGGTGAGATCGACCGGTTCGTGCGTGCCGCTCATGGGACGGCTTCCAGTTCGACTTCCCCGGCTTTGAGGAAGAGATCGAAAATATCGCGGGCGGCGGCGACCGCCGCATGGGGATCCTCCACCTTGCTCGCGTCAAGACGATCCATGAAAAGCCGCATGGCGCCCTTCGGGCCTTGCGGCTTCAGATAGCTGTTGGGCAAGTGGTCGGGCACAGCCTTGGCGAGCAGCGCGCCGCCGAGCTTGGAGCCTTCAAGAACATAGGCGGCACCCCAGACCGCTGCTTCGCAGCGCAATACCGGTTGCGGAAGCAGCACCGGCAATCGATCATCGAGTTCCCTTATGTCGGCAGCCAATAGATGTGCGCGCCTTCGGTCCGGCCAGTCCGGCAGCAGACGGCCGATTCCTCCATTCTCAAGCGCATGTTCGATAGCCGGTACGACCCGCGCATGCGCGCGCAAGAAAGCCTTATAATCCTGGGTGCGTGAGAGGTTGAAACTGCCGAAGAGGGTGTCGACCGCGGCGTGGCAATCTGCAGTTTGTGCGCGGAGGGCGCTGCGAAGTGACATGCTGACGTTTTTCCGAGTGATATGGCGGTCGCCCTAAAGAGACGACGAACTAGCGGATATACTGCGGCATCGGGTTATTTCCAGAGAAACGCCCAGGAATAACATGGGTTTCTCGTCGCTCGATGCGCGGCGATCGCTTCAGCCCATCATTGCCGGCAGTCCGGCGGCGAGCGTATCGATCGCGAGCCGCACCTTCGGCAGCATGACCGGGGAGCGCAGCCAAACGGCATGAGCATCGAAGACATTGGCCGGTTCCTGCTTCAGCACCTGAATGAGCCGGCCTGCAAGCACCTCCTCGCGGACCAGCCAGCAGGGGAGCCAGGCAAGACCGCGTCCGGCGACGGCCGCATCGGAAATCGAAGCGAGGTCGTCGAGCCGCAGTCGCGCCTTTGGCGGCATCCGCCGCCCGGGATCGGTTGCAGTCGGAAAGATCCAACCTTTGTCGTCATCGCCCCGCCTGTAGACGATGCCTTCATGCTGCGGAATATCGAACACCGTTTGCGGCGCGCCATGTTTTTCCAGATAGGCGGGCGATGCGCAGACGGTCATGCGTTGTCGGGCGATCGCGCGGGCCATCAGATCCGGATTGTCCTTCAGCGGCCCGTTGCGGATGACAAGATCGAACCCGTCCTCCAGCAGGTCGACGATACGGTCGTTGAAGGAAAGGTCGAGTTCGAGGTTCGGATGTTCATCGAGCAGGCGTGCCAGGATCGGCGCGATGCAGTGGCGGCCGAAAAGCACCGGCATCGAGATGCGCAGGCGGCCGCGCACGTCACGCCGGCCGGATTCCAGCATGGCTTCCCCGAGGCGGATTTCCTCAACCGCCCGCAGGCAGCGCTCGTAGAAGAAGCGGCCTTCCTCGGTGAGGCTCTGCATGCGTGTCGTACGGTTGAAGAGGCGCACGCCGAGACGCTGTTCAAGACGTGCGATCGTCTTGCCGACCGCCGAACGCGTGAGATGGAGCCGTTCGGCGGCAGCCGAAAAGCCACCTGCCTCGACGGCTTCGACAAAGATCGAGATACCCTTCAGCTGTTCCATTTGTTTCCTCTTTGGAACCATTCTGGAGAATTAATATCGCAACTGGTGCGAAATATTCAACGATATCCTTGTCATCCCTGCAAGGAACAAGGAGCAAGACAATGCAGACAACACGGCAATGGCAGATCGACGCGGTTGGACCGGAGCGCCAGCTGACGATCGGCGAGCGGAAGCTCGAACCGGTTTCGGGAAACAGGATTCTGGTCCGGACGGAAGCCGTCTCGCTCAATTTCCGCGATCGGTTGGTGATGGAGAGCGGCATGGGGTTGCCGCTGCAATTTCCCTTCGTGCCGGCTTCCGACATGGCTGGGGTCGTCGAAGCAGTCGGGCCTGAGGTCAGCCGGTTCAGGCCGGGCGATCGGGTCATTTCGACCTTTTCTCCCGACTGGATCGACGGACGCGGCTTGGGTGATGCGCGCACGCCACCTTACAAGACGCGCGGCGGCTTTTATCCCGGCGTCCTCTCCCAATACACCGTGCTGTCCGAGGAGTGGTATTCACACGCGCCTGATACGCTCGATGCGGCGCAGGCGAGCACCTTGCCCTGTGCCGGGCTGACTGCCTGGTTCGCCCTGATCGAACGCGGCGGTCTGAAGGCCGGCGACAAGGTGCTGGTGCAAGGCACCGGCGGCGTGGCGCTCTTCGGTCTGCAGATCGCCAAGGCGCATGGTGCGGAGGTCTTCATCACGTCAGGCAGCGCCGAGAAGCTCGGCCGCGCGGCTGCGCTGGGCGCCGATCACGCGATCAACCGCCATGAGGGCGACTGGGTGGAGCAACTCTATCAGTTGACCGGCGGCTATGGCGCCGATCACGTGCTCGAGATCGTCGGCGGCCCGCATCTCGGTCAGGCGCTGAAGGCGGTGGCGATCAATGGTCGCATTTCCGTGATCGGCGTGTTCGAGGGGTTCGAGGTTTCCGGCCCGGCCGGCCCGCTGCTGCTCAAGGCGCCGGTTGTGCAGGGCATATCCGTCGGCCATCGCCGTGCGCTGGAGGACTTCGTGCGGGCAATCGACCAGACCGGGCTGAAGCCTGTGATCGACAAGCGTTATGCCTTCGACGAATTCCCTGAGGCGCTCGATCATCTCTATCGCGGGCCCTTCGGCAAGGTGGTCGTCGAGTTCTGACGGCGGCGAATTTCCCGTCTCCCCGCCGTATAATTGTAAGGGGGAGACGGGGGCCGTTCAGGCGGCAGCGGGGACGCCCTGCTCGAAGGCGAAGCCTTCATCGGCCCAGCCGGTCATGCCGCCGATCAACAGCTTGGCCTGGAGGCCGAGACTGGCGAGGCGGAAGGCAGCCTTGTCGGCGCCGTTGCAGTGCGGGCCGGCGCAATAGACGACGAACAGCATATCGCTTGCCCATGTCGACATACGGTGCGCCGTCATCTTGCCGTGCGGCAGGTTGATCGCTCCTGGAATATGGGACTCTGTGAAGAGCTGCGGCGAGCGCACGTCGAGGAGAACGAAATCGACTTTGCCGGCCACAAAGGCGGCATGCACGTCCGAGCAATCGGTTTCGAAAGCGAGCTTGGCGGCAAAGTGAGCGACAGCGGCATCCGGAGCCGCAGCAGGTATTTGGGAAACGGGACTTGGCATCGGTCTTTCCTTTTTTCTGAAGTTGCCGCCTGGTATCGCCGATGCTAAAGCTGTGCGAAATTGGCCAACATGACCGACAGCGTAAAGATCATGCCAAACTCATCGCCGCAGCAGAGCAAAGGACCGCTGGTCGCCGCGCTTGCCTATGATGGGCTCTGCACCTTCGAATTCGGCATCGCCTACGAGGTCTTCGGCCTGCCACGCCCGGAGATGGGCGAAGGCTGGTATCGCTTCTCGGTCTGCGGCATCGAACCGGGTCCGCTTCGCGCTGCGGGAGGGCTGACGGTCGCAGTTGACAAGGGACTGGAAGTGCTTGACGAAGCGGACCTGATCGTCGTGCCGGGTTGGCGGTCGATCGATGCGGCCGTTCCCGAGCCGTTGGTTTCAGCGCTCAGGGCAGCGCATCAACGCGGCGCGCGCATCATGTCGCTCTGCTCCGGCGTTGCGGTTCTTGCCGGATCGGGGCTGCTTGCCAACCGCAGGGCGACGACACATTGGCGCTATGTCGTCTCGATCGCCGCACGTTATCCCGACATCACGCTCGATGCCGACGTTCTCTACATGGACGAAGGCAGCCTGCTGACGGCGGCGGGCAGTGCGGCCGGCATCGATCTCTGCCTGCATGTGGTGCGCGGCGATTTCGGTTCGGAAGCCGCAAACAGCGTCGCCCGCCGCCTCGTCGTGCCGCCGCACCGCGAAGGCGGACAGGCGCAGTTCATTCACGCGCCTGTTCCCGAGGAACGCGAGGGCATCCGCCTGGGGCCGCTGATCGAATGGATGCGCGAAAGCCTTTCTGAGGAGCAGCCGATCAGCCAGCTTGCGAAAAGAGCGGGCATGAGCATGCGCACCTTCCAGCGGCGCTTCGAAGCGACGACGGGCCTCAGCGTCGGCGAATGGCTGCTGAAGGAGCGGCTGCGGCATGCCCGCGATCTGCTGGAGAAGGAACTTGCTGTTTCGCTCGATGACATCGCCGCCGCCAGCGGCTTTGGAACGCTGGCGACGATGCGCCATCATTTCCGCAGGAGGCTCGGGACGAGCCCGAGTGCCTATCGGAAGTCATTCGGCGGTTAGACTGGCCAGGTGCTTCGAACGTGGCTGGCAAGATCGCAACGCCGCGGATCGATCTTCCCGCGGCGTTGCAGATCCTTACTCCGCCGCCTGGCGCGCCATCGGATTGTTCGGGTGCGTGGTCCAGTTGGCATAGTTCGGGTCGACGACGCGGCCGGTGCGCTTGTCGAGGGCGCCGGCGGGAAGCTGCTCCATGGTGATGCAGTTCTCGACCGGACAGACACTGACGCAGAGATTGCAGCCGACGCATTCCTCGTCCATCACCTCGAAATGACGCGCGCCATCGACGAAGTTGGTGATCGCCTGGTGCGAAGTATCCTCGCAGGCGATGTAGCAGCGGCCGCATTTGATGCAGGCGTCCTGGTCGATCTTCGCCTTGGCGATATAGTTGAGGTTGAGATATTGCCAGTCGGTGACGTTGGGCACGGCGCGGCCGGTAATGTCGTCGAGGCTGCGGTGGCCTTTTTCGTCCATCCAGTCGGAGAGGCCAGTGATCATCTCCTGGACGATCTTGAAGCCGTATGTCATCGCCGCCGTGCAGACCTGGACGTTGCCGGCGCCGAGCACGAGGAATTCGGCCGCGTCGCGCCAGGTGGTGATGCCGCCGATGCCCGAGATCGGCAGGCCGTAGGTTTCCGGATCGCGGGCGATCTCGGCCACCATGTTGAGCGCGATCGGCTTTACCGCCGGGCCGCAATAACCGCCATGGCTGCCCTTGCCGCCGACCGTCGGGTTGGGGGCGAAGTTGTCGAGATCGACGGAGACGATCGAATTGATCGTGTTGATCAGCGAGACGGCATCGGTGCCGCCGGCCTTGGCGGCACGGGCGGGACGGCGGATATCGCTAATGTTGGGGGTCAGTTTGGTGATGACAGGCATGCGGGTATACTGCTTGCACCAGCGCACGACCATCTCGATATACTCAGGCACCTGGCCGACCGCGGAGCCCATGCCGCGCTCGGACATGCCATGCGGACAGCCGAAGTTGAGCTCGATGCCGTCGGCGCCGGTCTCTTCGACCAAGGGTAGGATCGCCTTCCAGGCTTCTTCCTCGCAGGGAACCATGATCGAGGCGATCAGCGCCCGATCCGGCCAGTTCATCTTCACCTGCTTCATTTCCCGCAGGTTGGTGTAGAGGTCGCGGTCGGTGATGAGCTCGATATTGTTCAAACCGAGCAGGCGGCGGTCGGCGCCCCAGATCGCACCGTAGCGTGGGCCGTTGACGTTGACGACGGGCGGGCCTTCCTCGCCCAGCGTCTTCCAGACCACGCCGCCCCAGCCGGCCTTGAAGGCGCGCTCGACATTGTATGCCTTGTCGGTCGGCGGCGCAGACGCCAGCCAGAACGGGTTCGGGGACTTGATACCGACGAAATTATTACGGAGATCAGCCATTGTTCATTCTCCCCTTCAAGCAACCGCGACAGCCGGAGCGGCTGCTGCGGCGAGGGCACGATGGATGGATTCAGCCGCGTCGCGACCGTGGGCGACGGCGGAAACCGTGAGGTCGTCGCCGCCGAAGACGCAGTCGCCGCCGGCCCAGACGCCGTCGAGCGAGGTATGGCCTTCGCCATCGACAGCGATGCGGCCGGATTCCATGCGCAGCGAACCGAGACCAGAGGCGTCGAAGCTCTGGCCGATCGCCTTGAAGATCTGGTCGGCGGCAATGACACCGGTTTCGCCGGTGCCGACCAGGCGGCCTTCGACAATCCTCGTATATTCCACCTCGATGGCGGCGACTTTGCCGTCCTGCGACAGGATCGATTTCGGCGCCAGCCAGTGGCGAATGATGACGCCCTTGGAGCTTGCCAGATCCTGCTCGAATTCCGACGCGTTCATGTGCTCCTTGCCACGGCGGTAACAGATCGTCACCTCCTCGGCGCCGAGCAGCTTTGCCTGTACGGCAGCGTCGATCGCGGTCATGCCGCCGCCAAGGACGACGACGCGGCGGCCGACGGCGATTTCGCTCTTGTCTTCGGCCTGGCGGAGTGCCGCGATGAAATCGACGGCGTCGTCGACGCCTGCGAGGTTCTCGCCCTCGATGCGCAGCGCGTTGACGCCGGCAAGGCCGATACCGAGGAAGACGCCGTCATATTGGGCCTGCAGATCGGAAAGCGAGAAATCGTGGCCGAGACGCTGTCCATGCCGAACCTTGATGCCGCCGATCGAGAGGACGTAATCGACTTCCTTCTGGGCGAAGTCGTCGACCGTCTTGTAGGTGGCGATGCCGTATTCGTTGAGGCCGCCGGATTTTTCCTTGGCGTCATAGATGACGACCGAATGGCCCTTGACGGCTAGGCGATGGGCGGCGGCAAGGCCGGCAGGACCGGCGCCGATGACGGCGATCGTCTTGTCAGTCGGTTCGGCCCTGGCATAGAATTGCTTGTCGGCCTGCATGGCGGCATCGGTGGCGTAACGCTGCAGGCGGCCGATCTCAACGGGCCGCTCTTCAGCCGTGTTGCGCACGCAGGCCTGTTCACAGAGTTCTTCGGTGGGACAGACGCGGGCGCACATGCCGCCGAGGATGTTCTGGTCGAAGATCGTCTTTGCCGAGCCGATCGGATTGCCGGTCGAAATCTGGCGGATGAACAGTGGAATGTCGATCGAGGTGGGACAGGCCGTCATGCACGGCGCGTCATAACAGAAATAACAGCGGTCGGCGGCGACCAGCGCCTCATGATTGTCGAGGCGCGGATGAAGATCGGAAAAATTAGCCTCATACTCGGCGGGCGAAAGCCGGCCGGCATGAATCCCCGTTTCCAGTCGTTCCATTGAAGTTCCCTCATTATTGGTAAACGGCCTGTGAGGGAAAGCGTAACTCAGGTTTAAAAATTTATCAAACGGTAAAATTTTGACGATTTTCTTTGGCTGCTTCGTAAGTAATCCACTGTTTTTGCTGGAAGAATTTATTCTGCCTGCGTCGGTGAAATGGCTGAGCACGCGACGAGGCAAGGGCATCCGCAAAAAGATTCAAAAAAGTCGAATTTTTTTTAGATGGCAGGGAACCAAAGTTTGATGTCGTCGTTAATGCGATATCCGGATGGTGATCGCATCGACCCAACATGCGCGCCCCCAACCCACTATCCGGACGTACTCACGGTCCCCTCCCGGTGAGTGAAGACAGCCGGTGCGCCGCCCTCGCACCGGCTGTTTTTCGTTCGGGGCTGTCTCCAGGGCTTTCACACTCGCTTGAAGATCTCGAATTCGGTTTCCGGAATGGTCAGACGATATTCAATTCGGCCGGGAACGAGGTTCAACTCCGCCTTGCCGTTGACCGACGAAGGCACGACACGCTCCAGCACTGTGCGGCCGAAGCTGTTGTCGCTGAATTCGTGGACTTCCGACTGATCATGCAGAACTTCCGCCCAGGCGACTTCGATCGCCTTCCTGTCGTTGATCATGGCTTCGCGGCAATTCAGCGTGATGGAGGCGGCGCCGCCTGATATCGCGCCAAAGGAGGCGGAGTTGACGATGAGTTCGTGGAGGGCGAGCCCGAGGTGCACGGCGGCATTCGGTGTCAGGTGAGCGTTGATGCCATAGATCGGCATGGAGCCGGCCGTCTCCGGCCAATAGGGGGCGAACTGCTTTTCGGCGAGTTCGAAGAGGTAGGCGCCGCGCCAGCTCGAATCCGTGATCAGGTCCTGCGAATTGGAAAGCGATTGCAGCCGTCCGCGGAACTTGAGGAGGAAGCTGTCGAGAGAGAGCGTATTGCGCGCCGTCTGCGTGGCAATGCCCTGGATGATGGCGAGAAGGTTCTTCGAGCGGTGAGAGAGTTCGCGCAGCAGAGATTTCAGAACTTTTTCGCGATGCCGGCTTTCGGTGACTTCAGTCATGACGGACAGAAGTCCATGTGCGCCGCGTTCGCCGGTGCGCTGGATCTTCAGTTCATACGTGCGCCTTTCGCCGTCAACGTCGATCTCAACCTCGGCATTGTTAGGGATGCCGGTTTCCAGCACCTTGTGTTTCAGTGCCGTCAGATATCGCCCATGGGCGTCGCCGAAAAGGGCGGCGTCGCTGCCGCCGGGCATAAAGAGCGCTGCGAAATGCGGTGGCAGATTTTCGGCGTAGAAGATAGACAGTCGGGCGTCCTGGCAGAGGATCGAAATCCCGGCGCTGCCAAGCGCGCGTTCCATCATTACGGCTTTGCCTTCGAAGGTGAATGGCATGCCGGACAATGGTTCAGTCGTATTCACGCGGCCGCCTTTCCTTGTGACATCTTGAACGTCGCTGAAGGGAGCGCCCTTACAGACACCGCCTGCCAACTCTAGAACAAAGCGCTGCAAAAAACCGTTAAAGCTACCGAAGCGTCCCGGTAGCACCGGAACGCCTGCTTTGGCGATTTGGTTCCGAAGGCCGGAAAATTGCGTCTCAGGCAGCTACTCTGGTCGATTCATTGAAGAAAAGAGCCTGGCTGATCAGTGCCTTGACCATGTCGGGATTGAAGGGCTTGGTGACAAGGAAAGTCGGTTCCGGGCGCTCGCCGGTCAGAAGCCGTTCCGGGAAAGCGGTGATGAAGATCACCGGCACACTCGACGTCTTGAGGATGTCGTTGACTGCGTCGATACCGGAGCTGCCGTCGGCAAGCTGGATGTCGGCCAGCACCATGCTCGGCTTGGTCTTATTGTAGAGCGCCACGGCCTCGGCATGCGTCCGGGCAATGCCGGTGACGCGATGGCCGAGGCTCTCGACCATCTGCTCGATATCCATGGCGATCAGCGGTTCGTCCTCGATGATCATGATATCGGTTGCGACCTGACGGGAAATCTCCTGCGACGCCACGTCGAGCAGACGCATGACATCCTGTTCCTCGGTTGCCAGGATTTCGGCGATTTCAGCGACGCGGAAGTTCTCCACGGAGGCGAGCAGGAAGGCCTGACGGGCGCGCGGCGATACCTTGGAAAGGTTCAGCGTGGCGCGTTGCTCCCAGGCATAGGGCGAGGTCGGCTCTGGAATCTGGACTGCGGTGGAACCAAACAGTTGCGTGAACAGTTTGTAGAGTGCGACCCGGTCATTCGCCGTATCCGGGAAAATCGACAGATCGGCGATGATGGCTTCGAGAACGGCGGCGACATAGGCGTCGCCCGAAGTCTGAGTGCCGGTAAGGGCGCGAGAATAGCGGCGCAGATAAGGAAGGTGCGGCGCAATCCGAGTAGAAAGTGTCATTCATGGCTCCTGCATACAGGCCGGCATTGGCTTCAATGAGCGGTTAACGCCGCCTTGATAAAAAAGTTCCGGATCGGCAGGAACTTTTTTCGTTGCCCCGCATTATTCCAGCCGACGAAGAAAGGGCGAAGCGTTTTGACCCATCCAGCGACAAATACCATAGACATCGACAACGGAACGTTCGATGTCGATGGTTGAAATCGTGTTCGATCCCATCCACGCCCCCTAGAACAGGATGATTTTAGGCCGGGCCGGCCTAAAATCTGAATCCTGTTCTAAATTAAAAAGTTAGAGCATGATGTCATCCGAAAACCGCTCACACTTTTCGGCATCATGCTCTGGAACAGACAACCGGCGAGAAGACGAATTGATGACTACACGCAAGAAAGAAGCAGCCGATCAGCGAAAGCTGGAGCTGCGGGCAAGCGACATCCTGGACCCGAACAACCAGATCGGCGTCAGGCTACGGTCGCTCTATTCGGCCGCACAGGATGAGGCGATTCCCGATCGTTTTCTCGACCTTCTCGAAAAGCTCGACCATGCTGAAATGATGGCTTCTGCCAAGATGGCCGAATAGGATCGCCCGCATGGAAGACAAATCGCAACCCAGCTTCAAGCGGGAACTGCTGGCGGCACTCCCAAGCCTTCGCGCCTTCGCGATCTCGCTTATCGGACGGCACGACCGTGCCGACGATCTCGTCCAGGACACCATCATGAAAGCCTGGGCCAAACAGGATCATTTCGAGATGGGCACCAATATGAAGGCCTGGCTCTTTACGATCCTGCGCAACGAACTCTACAGCCAGATGCGCAAGAGCGGCCGCGAAGTGCAGGACAGCGACGGGCTGTTCACCGAATCGATGGCGATGCACCCCTCGCAATATGGCGCGCTCGATCTGCAGGACTTCAAGAAAGCACTCGACCAGTTGCCGCCGGATCAACGCGAGGCGATCATCCTCGTCGGCGCCTCGGGTTTCTCCTACGAGGAGGCGGCCGAAATCTGCGGCTGCGCCGTGGGCACGATCAAGAGCCGCGTCAACCGGGCCCGTCAGCGGCTGCAGGAGTTGCTGCAGATTTCAGGCGAGGCCGATTTCGGCCCCGACGCCACTTCGGCGCCACTGACATCGAAGGCTTTCGCGTTCTGACAAGAGTTATATTTGGGAGGAAAGCCGGCTACCTTCGGGGAGCCGGCTTTTTTTTGCGTTGAAGGGTGGGGAGAAGGACGGGCTCCACGGGATGGGACGGCCATTCGAGGCACTACCTCTCATCCTCATTCCTGTGCTTGTCGCAGGAATCCAGTGCGCCCAAGTCCTTGGGCGCGAAAGACTCTTTCCACTTGGTATTGGTTCACTCACGGCGCGGACGCGCCGTGGCTGGATTACTGTGACGGGCACACGAATGAGCGAGGATGGGCTGACCGTCCTTGCCTAATTTTTCATTGGCGCACGAGGAGGTGGTTGCGATGATCGCTGCCAGCACCGGCGTTCATGAGCGGTTGTCCACGAACTCTCAAACCGTAGACAACGTTGCATAGCCTATACCCACCCAAGATAAAACTCTCCCGAGGGGCTGGCAATCGGTCTGGAGAGCAGCTATCCCGCTCTGGCCTGCCCCAGACTCCTCTGGCTTGATGCTCAACGGCCGAAGCATGAGTGGACTTCGCGCGCCGCTCCGGACACCAGGAACTGAAGGCTGGAGAGATGGGATGAGCCGTTAAAGCATCCATCCCATACCAATTGAGTGGCCTTCTCCCTGGTTTTGGTGCGGGGCGGCCTTGTCCCAGGCATCAATCCTCGCGCTTTGACCCCACCAGATTGGCGGCGACGATTGCTGCCAGAACACCGGCGGTCAGCAGCGGCTGGGCGCGGATAAGACCGAGCCCCACCGTTGCCAGCGATTCGAGCGACGCACGGCGTTCACGGGCGCGGCGTGCTTCCCGGGCGTTGATGATTGACATCGCCACCAGGGCGATGATTGCGATCAGCAGCGCGCAGGCGGCCAGGAAGAGGGCAGCTCCGACCGGGCCGTAGATGCCGGCGAGCCAGACGGCGCCGGCGGTGACGGCCAGCGCGTAGGCGGTGAGAAGTAAGAGCACGGCAAGCGCAATGAAGATGCCATTGCGCTTTGCGCGCGCAACGGTCCGGTGCACGCTTGCCCCCGTCAGCAGGCTGAGGATCGAAAATAGCATCGCGCTTCCTCAGCGCCGGGCGAGGAAGGCGATGGCAAGGCCGAAAGCGGCTGCAGCGCCGATGGTTGCCAGCGGATGCTTGCGCACGGTATCGCGCATTTCCGTCGCGCCGCGCTCATAGCCGTGCTGCAATTCGCGCAGCAGATCCTCGCTGCGGCCGAGCAGTTCCTCATAGCCGGCACCGGCCTGGCTGCGGATTTTTTCGCTCTGGTGGCGTGAGCTCTTGCCGACGAGACGCGTCAGTTCCGCGAGCTCGCCGCGCAGCGCCTCGACCTGCTCCTCGATGCCGGATTCCAAATTGTGGAAGGTCCCGTTGCGGCGGCTGCGGCCGGACTGGAAGATAGAATAGCTCATGGCTGTCTCCATTGGCTGGGGCGCGCGCAAGCCCGCCTATTTGGCACGAGGGTCACCACCGTCCGTTGCATGAATGATATCGCCCGGCATTGACCCAGATCACTGCCGACAACGTGCCGGGCGATCAAAAGTTCCGCTCGCGCGGTGTTCAGGGGCGGGAAATGGCGCTGTGGGCGAGCACGAAGGGCGTGCCATCGACCGGCACCTGGTTGATGCGCAGCGCGCAGCCGAACACCGAGAGCATCGTTTTGTTCGTCAGCACTTCGCCGATGTTGCCGGCGGCGGCGAGGCGGCCGGATTTCATCAGCACGATGCGGTCGGCAAAGAGCGCCGTCAGGTTGAGATCGTGCATGACGGCGATGACACCGCCGCCGCGTTCGCAGAAATTGCGGGCGAGCGTCATGATGGTCAGCTGGTGGCTGATGTCGAGGCTTGAGACCGGCTCGTCGAGCAGCAGCCAGCAGGGCTTGCCGTCGACGATGGGCTCGGCGATCTGGCAGAGCACGCGGGCAAGCTGCACACGCTGCTGCTCGCCGCCGGAGAGTTCCTGATAGAAACGGCCTTCGAAGCCGGTCAAGTCGACGGAGGCAAGCGCTGCCGCTGCCGTCTGCTCGGCCTTGTCGGGATGCAGGTTGAGGCCTGACGTCAGGCCCATGCGGACGATCTCGCGCACGGTGAAGGGAAAGGAGATGGTGCTTGCCTGCGGCAGCACGCCACGAATGGCGGCAAGCTGCCAGGGTTTCAGCGCCTTTACTTCGTCGTCGCCGATGCGCACCGAGCCGCCATAGGCAAGTTCGCCGGAAATGGCTTTCATCGTCGTCGTCTTGCCGGAGCCGTTCGGCCCGGCAATCGCCGTCAGCTCGCCGGCATTTGCCGTAAAAGTGACGTCGCTAATGATGGTTTTGCCGGAAAGGCGCACGGAGACGCCGGAAACTTCGATCATCGCAATGTCACTCACGGGGGTCACTCACGACATCGCTCACAGGGCAAGGCGCGAACGCTGCCTCAGCAGGATCCACAGGAAGAACGGTCCGCCGACCGCCGCGGTGATGATGCCGATCGGCAGCTCGGCCGGGGCAACCAGGGTGCGCGCCAGGACATCCGCGAAGATCAGCAGGGAGCCGCCGAGAAGAGCTGCGGCCGGCAGCAGAAAACGATGGTCGGGACCGATCGCCATGCGCAGGATATGCGGCACGACGATCCCGACGAAACCGATGCCGCCGCTGACGGCAACGGACGCGCCGGTCGCCGCAGCGACGCCGACGATCGCGACATTCTTCAGCCGCTGCACCGGCACGCCCATATGAAAGGCGGCCGCCTCGCCGAGCGTGATGGCATTGAGGCCGCGGGCCATGAAGGGCAGGGCGGTGAAGGACAACAGGATGATCGGAGTGGCGGCGGCGATCTTCGTCCATGTGGCGCCGGCAAGCGAGCCCATGCTCCAGAAGGTCAGGTCGCGCAGCTGCTGGTCGTTGGCCATGTAGATCAGCAGTCCTGTTGTGGCGAGGGCGAGCGCGCCGAGCGCGATGCCGGCAAGCAGCATCGTCGCCACCGAGGTCTGGCCATGACGGGTGGCGATCCTGTAGAGCAGCAGCGTCGTGACGAGGCCGCCGCCGAAAGCAGCTGCCGGCAGAGCGTAGATGCCGAGAAGAGCCTCTAGTGGAGCTGCGATGCCGCCGCCGAGCACGATCATCGCGACTGCGCCGAAGCTTGCGCCGGAGGAGACGCCGACGAGGCCGGGATCGGCTAGCGGATTGCGGAACAGGCCCTGCATCACCGTACCGGAGACGGCCAGCGAGGCGCCGATCAGGAAACCAAGGATCGCTCTCGGCAGGCGGATATCGAAGATGATGATCCGGTCACGCGTGCTGAGCGCCGCCTCGGAGCCGGCGATGTTGCTGATCACGTCGAGGATCGAGACATCCGAGGCGCCTGTCGTCACCGAAAACAGCATTGAGAAGACCGAGCCGGCGACGAGCAGAGCGAGCGCCAGCAAGGCGAGCCGCGTCCTGTCGCCGGCCTGCCTGATTTCGCGGATGTCCGCGATCGGGAATGATCGCCTTCGTTCCATCATGGCTTGCGGCAGGGCCATGATCAGCCCCCGTAGATCGCCGTGTTGAGCTCACGCGCGGCGGCGGCAGTGCGCGGGCCGAAGCCGAGCAGGTAAACGCCATCCATTCGGATGATCGCTTTTTTCTCACCTGCCGGTGTCAGCGCGATCGCCGGCTGAGCCAGCAGGTCCTCGTTCTTGGTGCCGGCGCCATCGCCGCGGTTCATCATCAGGATGATGTCGGGCTTGGCTTCGATGATCGCCTCGTCCGTCAGCGGCTTGTAGCCCGGGAATGCGCCGACGGCATTGATGGCGCCGGCGAGCTTGACGATGCCATCGGCGGCCGTGCCGGTGCCCGATGCCATGATCCGGCCGTTCTGGGCGCTGAGGATGAAGAGAACGCGCTTGCGCTCGGCCTCCGGGCGCTTTTCGGCATCGGCGATCGCCGCGTCGAGATCGGCTGAGACCTTTTCTTCAAGCGCCTTCGCCTTGTCGGGCACGCCGAGCAATGTGCCGACACGGTCGATCTTGGCGATGATGCCGTCGCGGGTAAAGGCGCTCGGCACGGACTCGAAGGGCACGCTGGTATTTTTCAGCACGGCCAGCGCCTCCTGCGGGCCCGAACCTTCGACGGCGATGATCGCCGTCGGGTTCATGGCGAGGATGCCTTCCGGCGAGAGTGCGCGCATGTAACCGACATTGGGCAGCTTCAGCGCCGCCTCCGGATAGATGCTCGTCGTGTCGCGGGCGATCAGCCGGTTTTCCTCGCCGAGCGCATAGACGATTTCGGTGATGTCGCCACCGACCGAAACCAGGCGCGACGTGTCGAACTTCTTTTCCTCAGCATGGGCTGCGCGGACGAAGGCAAAGCCGTCGACCGCCCGCGCCATCGGGATCAGCGGCAGCGCCATGACGGCCGCCGTCAGGGCCAGTTCCCAAGGGCGGATCCGGCGGAGATTGTTACGCATCGTCATCGTTGCGATCCTTATGCGGCCACACTTGCTGCCCGCGGCAGGTTTTCGATGATCTTGCGCCACTCGGCGCGTTCGTCGGAACCTTCCTGCCGCTTGCCGAAGAACTGGATGATCATCTCGCCTTCGGCATTGTAAGCTTCCAGCGAGGTGACGTGGCCGTCCGTGGTCGGCTTGCGCACGGCCCAGGTCTCGGCGATGTGATCCTGGCGCAGATGCAGGTGGAAGGTCGGATCCATGATATTGATCCACGGTCCCATCGGCTGCACGTTGAAGATCGGGCCGGAATGGATCTGGACGATGCCGTCATTGGCGACGAAGCACATGATCGGCAGGCCGGATTTCACCGAGGCATGCATCATCTCTGCCGTCGCGCTGTTGTCGAGCTTCCAGGCATAGTCGTCGCCGACGGTCCGCACGGCCGCCTGGCGGCCGATCTTCAGGCGCTTCAGCATGCCGAAGAACTGATGCGTATCGGTGAGCTTGCTCCAGTTGTCGCGCAGCTCGTCGCGGCTGACGTCAGTGGTCTCATCGGCGGCGTTCGAGGTTTCAGCCTCGACAAATTCCTGCGATTGGTCTTCCAGCTTCAGCTCGGCGACGATCGCGTGATAGGCCGCGATATTCGAGCTCGGGCGCAGGTGCACCTTGTGCACGGCGTTGCCGGCCTTGTCGAAATATTGCAGGCTGAGGCGCTCCTGATCGCCATCCTTCTTGGATACGGCGAAACCATGCTCCCAGCGGCTCGGGAAGATGCGCAGATCGATATTCTCGCCGAGAACGATCGCGGCCTGCGCGCCGCTCTTGATGTTTTCGTAGACGCCGATCTTCTCGTGCACGGCACTTTCGTTGCGCGACAGCGCCATCACTTCGCCGAGGCCGGCCACGTGTTCGAGAAGCTTCAGCGCACTGCCATCGATGCGTGTCACGCTTATGCCGGTTTCGGCGGCGACGAGGGCGGCCTCGGAAATCTTCAGCTGGGCGGCGATATCGCGCTCGCGCATCTTCGGATTGTCGGCGCGAAACGCGCGGATTTCGGCTGGCGCCGGTCTTGTCTGTTCAGTCATATCCTACCCTACTTATTGAGAATGAGCTTGCCCTGACGGGTGATCTTCAGGCGATAGACCAAGCCGTCGTGTCTAATCATGATCTCGTTCGTGCCGCGGAAAAGATCCGCGCTTTCGACTATCCGGTGCTGCGCCGCAGGCTCGCTCTGCAGCGGCACGTGCTTAAAGTTATCTGGCTTTTCAACCATCATTTCGGTTGGCAATTCCATGAGGCCGGCGATCAGGGTCCCCGGTTGTGATGACAATTATCTTGACTTTCTTACTCATAGTTTTTTAAAGACGCAATAGGAGACTATTGCAGTCAAGTTTTTGAGATTGCTGATATGAGGCCGCCTGGCGGCGGTTCGCGACAATGGCGGAGAAGATGATGACGGTTAGGTTTGCGGCTGTTGCAGCCGGCATGGTGATGGCGGTTTCAAGCATATGCCAGGCGCAGGATGCGGCAACCACCAAGCTCGATGTCGAACTCAACGCTCTGGCGCCATCGCAAAAGGGCTGCATGATGACTTTCGTCGCCGAGAACAATCTCCAGACCCCGATCAACAAGATCTCCTTCGAGCTCGCCTTTTTCAACGACAAGAATGCCGTCGACCGCATCACCGTGCTCGACTTCCGCGATCTGCCGAAGGGCAAGAAGCGCGTGCGCCAGTTCGATATGCCGAATGTGAAGTGCGAGACGGTCACCCGCATCATCATCAACGATACGCCGGTCTGCGACGGCCCGGCGGCGGGCGAATGCATGAAGGGTCTCGTCACCCGCTCGCAGATTTCCGTTCCCTTCGAGGGCTAGAGCGGTTCAGCTTTTGAAGGAAGCGCAGAACCGCTCTAACCTTTTGTTTTTACGCAGTTCCGGACGGAAAACCGCTTCGCGCTTTTCCTGGAATTGCTTTGAGAATACGCCGGGGTCCCGGCGGACCTGTTTCAGGCTGTCCGAGGCATACAAATGACAATTTCAGCGAAAACCAGATCGAGACAGGTGCTCATCGGGGAGCCGGACGCTGACGGCGGTCTGAACGACAACAACATGCATCCCGGCCACGAGCTTTCCGACCTGCGCAATGTGCAGCGGCAGCCGGCCGGCGAGGCGGTGGTCCACTACGCGCGCTTCGCGCAGATCCCTTCCTTTCCCGACCATCCGGAAGCCGAGCCGATAGCCTCTGTTCCTCCGCCGCCGATGGATGCGGCGGTGGAAAAGCAGGAGGACGAGAAGGCACCGGTGCGGAGACGGGTGGCGCTGACTTGTGTTTGTTCGCTGATTTTCCATATGACCTTGGCTGCGGTGTTGCTCATTGCCTTCCCAAATGCTCCGGAAGAGGCGATCGAGGAAGCGGGCGAAGCCGTGAGCGTGGTGATGTACGGCAACTCGGATGTCGACCAGACTGCTGCCGGCGAGACCGAAGTCACGGTGCAGGAAGAAATCATTCCGGAAGCCGTCGAGCCGGATAAGATCCAGCCGACCGAAGCGGCGGAACTTCAACTGGAAACCGTTCAGCCGACCGAAGTCGCGCCGGTCGAGACCCAGGATACCGTCCAGCAGGCTCCTCCTCCCGAGGTGACGCGCGTCTCGCCCGAAACCGTCACCGCTGCGGAGCCGGAGATTATCGTTTCCGAAGTGCCGGCTGAAACTGCTGTAGCGCAGCCGATGTCGACCGTCGTTCCGGAAGAGCCGAAACCTGCTGAAGAGATCTCCCCGGAAGTTCAGCCATCGGAGGTGCCGCCTGTCGCTGCTGCCGAACCCGAAGAGGTGAAGCCAGTCGAAACGGCGGAAATCCAGCCGGAGCCGGAGGTGCCGCAGGAGATCGTGACGCCGACGCAGAAGCCGAAGGTGGTGGCGCAGGAAAAGCCGAAGCCGGTCGAGAAGAAGCGCCCGCCGAAAAAGGCTGCTGGTTCGGAGGGTGAGGCGCAGCAGGATTCTGAACGAGGTGTCGCCGAAGGTAACGCGACGGCTCAATCGGATAGCAATTCGCGTTCGGCCGGCAATAACGACGGGATCGGAACGGCAGCCAATGCCAATTACGACGGAAAGGTTCGTAGTCGCATTCGTCGTTCAATCAGAACACCTCGTGGCGTCGAGGGAACCGTGGTCGTCTCGTTTTCAGTGAATGGTAGCGGCGGCTTGACTTCGGTTCGCGTCACACGCGGTTCCGGCGTGCCTGAAATCGACCAACTCGCCGTTGAGGCTGTTCGGCGCGCCGCACCATTTGGCCCGACGCCTGGTGGTAACGGGAGAAACTTCACCTCCTTGCCAATCACAGTGAATTAATATGATAAAAATAATCAACTTTATACTTTACTCTAAAAATCAAGTTTAATAAGGTCCACCCGCACACGCAGGAATCGTGTGACGATCAACGAGCGAACGGGTGGCATATGGCTCGCAAGGGCAAGAAGGGTTCGAACCGGGAGGTCCGCGATAGCGCGGGCGAGGACGCCGGTCAAGCATCCCTCGGGCGATCCAAACTGGATGGCCGCAGTTTCCTCTATGTCGGTGGCCGTGACTGCCAGGTGGCGCATCTTCGCCAGATCTGCAGCAATTTCGGCGCTGAGCTCATCCACCATGATGGCGGTCTGCGCGAAGCGGTTTCCCGCATCGATACTCTGCTTCCCTCGGTCGACTGCGTGTTCTGCCCGATCGACTGTATCAGCCACGATGCCTGCCTGCGTGTGAAGACCGGCTGCAAGAAGTTCAGCAAGACCTTCATCCCGCTTCGCAACGGCAGCAAGTCCAGTCTGGAGCGTGCGCTGCAGACGATGAACGAACGAGACAATTCCCGATGAACGACCAGCGCCCCGACGGCTTCACCATGATCGGCCTGCACAAGCTCGCCGCGCAGACAGGCGAGGGCCTCGTGCCCGAACTCTACGAACTTTTCCAGCAGCATGCCGAACGCCAGCAGATCTACCAGAATGTGACGCTGTTCCCGACCTGGGAAGCGCGCATGCCCGGGGAAGCGACAACAAGACCGCTTGGCCCGGCAGCGGCAAACGGTGATAATGTTCTCGCCTTTCCCTTGCGTTCTGCAAGGGCGGGCAAGAGGAAGGCGTAAGGAGATTCATGTATATCGCAATGAACCGCTTCAAGGTTGCAACCGGGAGCGAAGGCGATTTCGAGACGGTCTGGCGCAATCGCGATTCCAGCTTGCCCGAGGTGCCCGGTTTCGTCGAATTCCGGCTGCTGCGCGGCAAGGCCAACGAAGAGGAGGGCTATACGCTCTATTCCTCGCACACGGTCTGGAAAAGCGAAGCGGATTTTCAGAACTGGACGAAGTCCGAGAGCTTTCGCGCGGCGCACCGCAATGCTGGCGATCACAAGGCGATCTACAAGGGGCCGCCTGTTTTCGAGGGTTTCAATGTGGTCGACGGGATTTGATTGTGGTTGATGCAGAGCGACTTGGCTCTTGGCTAAAATCTTGATTTTGTACTCGTCCTGGCCCACCACCCTCATTCCTGTGATCGTCACAGGAATCCAGCCACGGCGCGTCTGCGCCGTGAATGAACCAACACCGCGGGGGAAAAGTCTTTCGCGCCCAAGGACTTGGGCGCACGGGATTCCTGTGACTGGCACAGGAATGAGGGAGGAGAGGGCTTGAGCGGTCAGTAAAAGCTCTCTCAATTCCTGACGTGGAAGATAGCGCCTGCCGCAACGGCCAGCCAGCCAAGCATCATCGCCCAGCCGCCGGTCGGCGCGGCATAGGGGAAGAGGCTGGAGCCGGCAAAGCGCAGGGTGACGAGATCGCCCGCAAAGAGCAGCGTTCCGACAATCATCAGCAAACCGGCCAGCCAGGCGGTTCTGAGCCTGACGTTGCCGAGAGCCAATGCCAGCAGGGCAGGGGCGTGGGCAAGGCACATGGCAGATGCGGATGCCGCAAGATTGGCCTCGCCGCCGCCATGGGCAGCAAGGGCGGCGAGCGCCACGCCGGCTACGCCAAACAGGCCGGCAAAGAGATAAAACACCGGTTCCAGACGCGCGTTCAAGCTCATGATTGTTCCTTGTTGTCAGGGACCTTGTTCTGCATGTGATAGGCGAGCCGTTCCACCGGCGCCCAGATGAGATCGCGCAGCGCCTGGCTTGCGATCGTCTCGTCCAGGGCGCGGCGGAAGCAGAGCAGCCATTCGTCGCGCTCGACAGGGCCGATCTCGGCGACGAAATGGCGGCTGCGCAGGCGTGGATGGCCGCGCTTGTCGGTATAGAGCGGCGGGCCGCCGAGATAGCCGGTCATATATTCGTAGAATTTTTCTTCGCTGCCCGTAAGGCTCGGCGGGTGCACGGCCCGCACGTTTCTCGCCTCCGGAAGCCTGTCCATCAATTTGTAGAAGCGGTGCGTCAGTGCCCGCACGACGGGGTCGCCGCCGATCGCTTGATATAAGGTGGTGACCTTCTCCGTCACGAAACCATCCCCATTGCCTCAACCATTCCCCGGCCTCTTCATGCACCGGGCGGAAAATGATCGCAACTGTCATCAAAGCGCCGCGGCATTTCGCGCATAATGCCGGGATGGCGGGGGTTGCGCCCGATTCTGCTTGACAAAACCGTCCGGACGGTATCTTTTAATCTGCATGTCGAACGCTCATCATCGCAAGAAACAGCCCGTGCTCGTGCGCCAGCAGTTGCTGGAGGTCGCCGCGCGCCTTGCTGCCAGCGACGGCATGGCGGGCGTCACGCTCGATGCGGTTTCGGCCGCGTCCAACGTCAGCAAGGGCGGGCTGCTGCATCACTTCCCGACGAAGAATGCGCTGCTCGATGCCCTGTTCGAGAGCCTGCTCGAAAAGTTCGACACCGATATAGAGGAACTGATGCGCGGCGATCCGCTGCCGCAGGGGCGCTTCACCCGCGCCTATCTCAGGGCGGTGTCCGGTCTCAAGGAGCGTCCCGACGATTCCAGGAGTTGGACGCAGGTGACGATCGCGCTTCTTGCCGAACCCCGGCTGCGTCTTCGCTGGCGCCAATGGGTGCAGGCGCGGGCCGAGGAATATATCGGCACCGATTCCTCCCTCGACGCACAAGTCGTGCGCTTCGCCGCCGACGGACTTTGGTTCGCAGATACGTTGGAAAGCCATGATATCAACGGCGTTCTGAGGCGGGATCTTATCGATCGCCTTGTTGAACTGACCGGCAAGTGATTCGAAAAGGAATTCGCCATGAGCCAGGCCGCCGTCTACGGGCTGCTGTTTGCAGCCATCGTGCTCGAAGTCATCGGCACGACCGCGCTGCAGCTGTCACAGCAGTTTACCCGCATCGGACCGACGGCACTCGTCGTCGCCTGTTATGCGGCCGCCTTTTATTGCCTGTCGTTGACTCTGAAAAGCATCCCGGTCGGTATCGCCTATGCGATTTGGAGCGCTTTGGGAATCGTGCTGATTTCCTCGGTCGGCCTGGTCTTCTTCAAGCAGCGCCTCGACCTGCCGGCAATCGTCGGCCTTGGGCTGATCATATCGGGCGTTATGGTCGTCAATCTGTTCTCGAAATCCGTTTCACATTGATATTGCTGCGATATTGCCAGGCGTTTTGTCCGTCTTCGGCCGGTAAATTTTCCCCTTTGTCAAAATACTGACAAAGGTCTATGTGTTCCTTGGACGTGGAGGAGACGAGGCGCAGCCGGCGCCGTTTTCCAAAGCGCTTTGAATCCTGCCTTCCCGCCTATCGATACTTCCAGGTTCTACAGGAGCACATCATGGCCATTCGCACCGTCGTCTGGGGAGAGAATATCCACGAGACTACCAATGAGATCGTCCGGGGCATCTATCCCGAGGGCATGCACACGACGATCGCCAATGCGCTGAACACCGATCCCAGTATTTCGGCGACGACAGCGACGCTGCAGGAGCCGGAACACGGCCTCAGCGAAGCCCGTCTTACTGAGACCGACGTGCTGACCTGGTGGGGCCACAAGGATCACGGCGCGGTCTCCGACGTCGTTGTCGAGCGGGTCGCCAAACGCGTCTGGGAAGGCATGGGCCTGCTCGTGCTGCATTCCGGCCATTTCTCCAAGATCTTCAAGCGGTTGATGGGCACGCCCTGCGCGCTGAAATGGCGCGAGGCGGGTGAGCGCGAGCGTCTGTGGACGATCAACCAGCGCCATCCGATCGCCGCCGGCATCGGTGAACATTTCGAGCTTGAGAACGAGGAAATGTACGGCGAGCAGTTTTCGGTGCCGGAACCGCTCGAAACGGTGTTCATCTCCTGGTTCCAGGGCGGCGAAGTGTTCCGCTCGGGCCTGACCTGGCGCCGTGGCGCCGGCAATATCTTCTATTTCCGCCCCGGCCACGAGACCTATCCGACCTACCACGATGCCAATGTGCAGAAGGTGCTGATCAACGGCGTGAAGTGGGCCTATAACCCTGAGGGGTCGTTGACTGGTATCACCGACGCCCCAAATGTGCCGGTAGAAAAAGCACTGGAGCCGATCGTTGAACGCGGCCCGAGACTGCACCAGGCCGGCGAAGCCGGTTACCGCTGAGGAGCACCCATGCGACTACTCGTTCTTGGCACGGGGGTGATGGCGAAAAACCAGCTCGCCCGCTTCCCCCTCATCGACGGCGTGACGGTGGTCGGCGCCGTCGACACCGATCCCGAGCGGCTTTCGGCCTTCGCCGACAAGTTCAACATCGAAAAGCGATTTCTTTCATTGGAGGAGGCGATCGCCTGGGGTGAATTCGATGCGGCAACAAATGTCACGCCCGACCGCATCCATCACCCGACGACGATGGCGCTGATTGCCGCGGGCAAGCACGTCTTCTGCGAAAAGCCGCTGGCGGAGAACTATGCGAAGGCGCTGGAGATGACGGAGGCGGCCGAAAAGGCCGGCGTCATCAACATGGTCAACCTCACCTATCGCAACGTCGCGCCGCTGCAACGCGCCCGTGAGATGGTGCTCGCCGGCGAGCTCGGCACGATCAGACATGTGGAAGCCTCTTATCTCCAGAGCTGGCTGGTGTCGCGCGCCTGGGGCGACTGGCGCACGGAATCCACCTGGCTGTGGCGGCTTTCCACCGGTCATGGTTCGAATGGCGTGCTCGGTGACGTCGGCATCCATATTCTGGATTTCGCCGCCTATGGCGCGGCGACCGACATCGACCACGTCTTTGCGCGGTTGAAGACCTTTAACAAGGCGCCAGGCGGCCAGATCGGCGAATATCTGCTCGATGCCAATGACAGCTTCACCATGTCTGTCGACTTTGCCAATGGCGCGCTCGGCGTCATCCATGCCAGCCGCTGGGCGACAGGACATCTGAACGAGTTGAAGCTGCGTATTTATGGCGAGAGGGGCAGCCTTGAGGTCATCCATCGTCCCAGCGGTTCCGAGCTGCACGGCTGCCTCGGCGAGGATGTCGAGACTGCCACCTGGACGAAGATCGAGGTTGAACCGGTGGCGACCAACTACGAGCGTTTTGCCGAGGCCGTGGCAAGCGGCGTTCAGCCGGACCCGAACTTCCGCCACGCCGCCAACCTGCAGAAGGTGCTCGACCTTGCGATGGTGACCGAACGCGAGCGGCGCGAGCTGAAGGTCTGAACGTGCTTTACTGACAAGCTGCCGCCGGTGAACTACCCCCGAAAGTGGATGCCCAACTTTCCAGGGTCAGTTCATCCGACGGCGGCTTTTGTGGCGTATCGGCGCGTCATCCGCTTTTCGTTTGCGAGATTTTGACGCTATGCTTCAGCATGGGCAGCTTGAGGCTCTCCTTTGGTCCGTTCGTTTACGATCCCGTGACAGGAAGCCTGTGGCGGGAAGGGAAGTCCGTTGCGACGGGACCACGGCCGGCAGCACTGCTCGGCATGCTGCTGGAGGCTGAGGGCCGCGTCGTCACCAAGGCGGATCTGATGGACCGGGCCTGGCCGGGGCTTGCCGTGGAAGAAGGCAATCTCACGGTTCAGATTGCCACGCTCAGGAAGCTTCTCGGTGCAAGCCCCGATGGCACGGACTGGATCGTCACCGTTCCCAGGGTCGGTTATCGCCTGCCGCGCCAGGAGGCTGCCGGGATGGTGCCTGTGGCACCGCAGCCGCCTTCCGTCGCGGTTCTTCCCTTCGTCAATCTCGGCGGCGATGTCGACCAGGATTATTTTGCCGATGGCGTGGTGGCGGAGATCATCACGGCTCTTGCGCGTTTCCGCTCCTTTTCGGTCGTCTCGCGCCATTCCGCCTTCATTTACAAGGGGCGCAGCATCGATGTGCGACAGGTGGCGGCGGAGCTGGGAGTACGCTACGTGCTCGAAGGCAGCATCCGGCGGGAAGGCGCGCAGGTGCGTATCAATGCGCAACTGGTCGACGGCGTGACGGCGACCAATCTCTGGGCCGATCATTTTGAAGACGGCATAAGCCACATCTTCGCCTTCCAGGACCGTATCACTGAACGCGTCGCCTCGATCGTCGAGCCGGCGATCGAGATCGCCGAGATCCATAGGTCACGACGCGACAGGCCGAACAGTCCGGCAGTTTACGATCTCTATCTGCGTGCCCTTGCTGCGATCATCGACGAGTCGATCGAAAACAACGCCGTCGCCTATGCCTTGCTGCAGGAGGCTCTGGCCATGGAGCCGGAAAATGCGATGCTGCTTTCGCATGCTGCCTGGGCGCTCGAACATCGCATGACCATGGGTTGGCCGCGGCTCGGGAAGGACGACAAGGCGGAATGCATCAGTCTTGCCCGTCGCGGGCTTCAGCATTCGGCCGGCGATCCCCGGGTGATGGCTCATTGCGGCATGGCGCTGCTGCAGACAGGCAAGGATTATGAAGGCGGCGTGGCCGTGCTGGAGGCTGCTGCGGCTGCCAATCCCAACGATCTTCTGGTTGCGGCCTGCTCGGGCATTGCGGCCTTGCACTGCGGCGATATCGATGACGCGCTCGAGCGCCTGCATCGCGCCGTGAGGCTCGGACCCCGCGATCCCGATGCGCGTTTTTCGCTGACGGGCATCGCCATGGCCGAAATCTTCCGCGGCAATTACGAGGCTGCAATATCACACGCGTCACGTTCGCTGGCGCTCAACGCCCATTTCGACCCGACCTATTGGATGCTGATCGCCGCACACGCGCATCTCGGCAATATGGAGCAGGCGCGCCAGTTCCTGCATATGCTCGAGGCGATTGCACCTGAGGTGACGCTGGAAGGCATTCTGGCGGGTCAACCGGCCAAGGATCCACAGCGTTTTGCACCTGTTCTGGAAGGGCTGGCGCGCGCCGGGATGCGGCCGCGGCCATAGGCTTTTGCAAGTTTTTGCAGCTTTTAGTCGGACTTTAAGGACCCAGCCCCGTCGCTTCGGCCACGCTGATCCCATCAATCAGGATGGAGGATCGGTTCATGCTTTCGAGCATGCATATTCTATCGCTCAAACAGGGCAAGCTTTACGGTGAGCGAATTCCGATAGAGGCGCTGCCGCAGGGGTTTACGCTGCCACGTCGCCTTCTTCGCCTGTTTGCGCTGATCGGCGCCCGGCGCAGGCGCACGAAAAACGGCCCCGCCGAAGCGGGGCCGGAAGTTGCCGAGCCGCAACAGGCGGCTTCGGTCGCCTGATTATTCGATGACCTGCACCACGCGGTGGGTACGGGGTTCGACAATCACGTGTTGATTGTTGATGACCGTATAAGCATATTTCGGATTGTCAGGCACCGGCGTCACGACGACGTCCGCCGGAAGCGGCTTGCCGACGACGATCGGTTGCTCGACCACCACGGAGGCGGTCGGGGCTGGCTGCTGCTCGACATAGGTGACGACCTCGCGCGGCGGCGGATCGACAACGGCACCGGCGACACCGCCGGCCACACCGCCGATGGCAGCACCCACAGGGCCGCCGACGATTGCGCCGGTGATGGCGCCACCGGCTGCACCGGTCACGGCTCCATCAGCGAGCGCATTGGTTGCAAGTGACGACAGCGCAAGGGCGCTGGAGACAACGAGAATCTTGTACATTTTGCTTCTCCTTTTCTTGGATTGCACTGGGGTAACGACCACGCCAATCCTAGGTTCCAGCAGGAGAGAGTCACGCTTTGGACGGCCGGTTCACATTATGTGAGGCGGCTGAAGCATGGGTCCGAAGGCATTATTCCAGCCGCCGGCGGAAAAGCCAGGCGGCGGCGCTGAGCGTAACAGTGGCGATCAGCGCCAGCGGAATCGTCTGGTTCACTACCTCGCTCAGCGGAATATCCTTGAGGAAGACGCCTTTGACGATCACCAGGAAATAGCGCAGCGGATTGATCAATGTGACCGGCTGCAGCCACCCTGGCATGTTCTCGATCGGCGTCGCAAAGCCTGAGAGCAGCATGGCCGGAACCATGAAAAGGAAGGCGCCGAGGATCGCCTGCTGCTGTGTCATCGACAGCGCCGAGATGAACAGGCCGAGGCCGGCGACCGAACCGAGATAGAAAATTGCGCTGCCGTACAGCAGTAATAGCGAGCCGCGCAGCGGCACGTCGAAGAGGAAGACGGCGGCCAGGATATAGACGGTGATGTGGAAGAGGCCGATCATCATCGGCGGGATCAGTTTGCCGATCAGGATCTCATGGATGCGCAGCGGCGAGACCATCAGTTGGTCGAAGGTGCCGAGCTCGCGCTCGCGGGCGATCGACAGCGCCGTGACGATCAGGCCGATCAGCAGCGCGATGCTGGCGATCAGGTTCGGCACCATGAACCACTGATAGGTGAGGTTCGGGTTGAACCAGTTGCGCGGCACTGTGGAGACGATCTCGGCGCCGGTACGTTTGCCGGCCGGCGTCTCGGCGGCAAGCGCCGCCCCGATTTGTGAGAGATAGCCCGCGACGATCTGCGAGGCGTTGGAGCGGCGGCCGTCGAGCACCACCTGCAGGTCGGCCGGCGTTCCCGCCTCAATATTGCGCGAAAAGTCCGGGCCGATCTCAACGGCGGCAATGGCCGTCTGGTTGTCGATCGCCATCCGGACCTCCGCCTGGCTTCCTGCAATCTCGATTTTCCGGAAGGTCGGCGAGCCGTCGATGCGCTCGATCAGTTCCTGGCCCCAGTGGCCGCTGTCGCGGTTGAGGATCATCACGTCGACATTGCGGACTTCGAGCGTCGCCGCATAGGAGAAGACGAGAAGCTGGACGATCGGCGGGCCGATCAGGATGGCGCGGCCTTTCGGATCACGCAGCACAGCAAGCAGTTCCTTGACGATCAGGGCGTAGAGCCTTGTCCACATCTCAACCGATCCTCTTTCTGGTGCTGCGGGCCGCCAGCACGAACATGATGGCGCCGATGGTCAGCATCATGCCGATCGCCTGCAGAAACATCGGCCAGATGTCGCCGGCGAGGAATACCGTCTGCAGGCTGGGGATCAGGTAGCGCGCCGGCACGATAAAGGTGATCCACTGGATCACGGTCGGCATGGAATTGATCTCGAAGAGGAAGCCAGACAGCAGGAAAGCAGGCAGGAAGGCCGAGATCAGAGCCAGCTGCGAGGCGAGGAACTGGTTCTTCGTTGCCGTCGAGATCAACAGGCCCTGGCCGAGCGCCGGGACCAGGAAGGCGGCCGACAGTGCATAGAGGGCTGCGACGGAGCCGCGGAACGGCACGCCGAAGAGGAAGACCGCAAGCAGCACGCAGAGCGTCATCGAGGTGAGGCCGAGCAGGAAATAGGGCAGGATCTTGCCGGCGAGCAGTTCGACCGCCGTCACTGGTGTCGCCATCATCGCCTCCATCGTGCCGCGCTCCCATTCGCGGGCGACGACGAGCGAGGTCAGAAGCGTGCCGACCAGTGTCATGACGATGGCGATCGAGCCGGGCACGAGAAAATTGCGGCTGGTCAGCTCGGGATTGAACCAGAAGCGCTGCTCGACCGAGATGGCAGGACTATGCAAGGCGACGTCCGCCTGCCTCCGCCGCTCCCAGTTGGCAACAGTGCCTTGGGCATAATTCTGCACGAAATTCGCGGTGTTCGGATCGGAGCCGTCGACGATCACCTGGATATCGGGGCGGTTGCCGGCGGTGTAGCGCGTGGTGAAGTCGGCCGGAATGACGACGATGCCGCGCACCTTGCCGAGCACGAGGTCTTCCTCGAACAGACGGCGGTCGCGTCCGATGGCGACATCGAAATAGCGCGAGGCCTGGAAACTGGCCGACAGATCCTGCGTCAGCGGCGTCATCTCCTCGGTCACCAGGCCGATGCGCGTGCGGGTGGTATCGAGCGAGACGCCGTAGCCGAAGAGAAAGAGCAGGATCAGCGGCAGCACGAAGGCGATGAGGATGCTGCTCGGATCGCGGATCGCCTGGAAGCTTTCCTTGCGCACCAGGGCTGAAAGGCGCCGAAGCCTGCCGGAAGAGGCGCTCATGCGGCATCCTCCGCTTCCGATTGCTGCACGAGGGCGATGAAGGCGTCCTCCATCGTTGGGTCCGGCTGCTCCTTGGTCGCGACCCGGGCCTTCAATTCATCGGGCGAGCCGAGCGCAATCGAGCGGCCGCGGTAGATCAGCGAGATGCGGTCGCAATATTCCGCCTCGTCCATGAAATGGGTGGTGACGAGCACGGTGACGCCTTTTTCGACCAGCGCATTGATATGCGTCCAGAATTCGCGCCGGGTGATCGGATCGACGCCAGAGGTCGGTTCGTCGAGGAAAAGGGCGCGCGGCTCGTGCATGACGGCGCAGGCAAGCGCCAGGCGCTGCTTCAGGCCGAGCGGCAGGTCCTTGGCCGGTTGGCCGATATGGCGGCCGAAATCGAAGATGCCGGCCATGAGATCGATGCGTTCGCGCCGGTGTTTTCCGCGAAGCCCATAGACACCAGAGAAGAATTCGAGGTTCTGCATGACGGTCAGATCGCCGTAGAGCGAGAATTTCTGCGCCATGTAGCCGAGCTGGTTGCGGGCTTCGGCGGCATCTCGGCGAAGATCGAAGCCAGCAACACGGCCTTCGCCGCCGGTCGGCTTCAGCAGGCCGCAGAGCATCTTGAAGGTGGTGGACTTGCCGGCACCGTTTGGGCCAAGCAGGCCGAAGATCTCGCCGCGGCGGATTTCGAAGCTGATATTATCGGCTGCGGTGAAATCACCGAAGCGCTTGGTCAGTCCCTTGGCCTTGATCACCGGCCGGTCGTCATCGCCCTTCGTCGGTTCTTGCGCTTCGGCCAGCCTCGAGCGGCCGCCAGGACCACCGCCCAGCATGTCGATGAAGGCATCCTCGAAACGCGGCGGGGCAGGGGTGAGCGTCGCGCCATTGCCGACCGAGCCGATATCCGGTTTCTTGTCCTTGGCGGCGACGAGGCGGATCGCTTCCCCCTGGATCACGCCGTCGATGACGCCATCGGCTTGCAGAAGCCCGGCGAGCACCTGCCGGCGGCGCCCTGTCATGCCCGAGACGCGGAAAACCCGGTCGCTGACGCGGCCGGTCATGTCATCAGGTTTTCCCGAAAAGAGCAGCTTTCCCTGGTTCAAGAGCAGCACATGGTCGCAGGCTTCAGCCTCGTCGAGATAGGCGGTCGACCAAAGGACGCCGATGCCTTCCTTGGTCAGGTTCTCGACCATCTTCCAGAGATCGCGGCGCGAGATCGGATCGACGCCGACGCCAGGCTCGTCGAGCAGCAGCAGCCGCGGTTTCTTCAAAAGCGCGCAGGCAAGGCCAAGCTTTTGCTTCATGCCGCCGGAGAGCTTTCCGGCGAGCCTGCCGGTGAAACGCTTGAGATCGGTGAAGGTGAGCAGCTCGTCGAAGGCGCTGGCGCGTTCGCTCTTCGGCAGGCCCCGCAGATCGGCATAGAGATCGAGGTTTTCCTGCACCGAAAGGTCCTCATAGAGACCGAAGCGCTGCGGCATGTAGCCGATCGCCGCCTGGATGCCGGCGGGGTTCTTGCGCGTGTCGAAGCCGAGAACCTCCATCGTTCCCGTGTCGGGCAGCATCAGGCCGGTCATCAGGCGGATCAGCGTCGTCTTGCCGGCGCCGTCAGGGCCGACGAGACCGGTGATTGCGCCGCCGCCGATCATGCCGGAGACGGCGTCCAGGGCGGCTGGCGCATCGCCGAAGCGCTTGGTGACGCCGTCGATCCGGACGAGCGGCTTGTCGTCGCGGCCGGTCTCGGCGGCGGTCATTGTCCGCTCGCCGTCGGCGTAGAAAAGCGCACGGTGACTGGCATGCCCTGGCGCAGATCCGGGCCGGGCTTGTCGATGACAACACGCAGGCGATAGACGAGGTCGGTCCTCAGTTCCGGCGTCTCCACCGACTTCGGGGTGAATTCGGCGACCGGCGAGATGAAGCCGATCGTACCTTCATAGGGCTTGTCGGGCGCCGTATCGGAGGCGACAGAAACCTTCATGCCGGGATGGATGCGGCCGAGATCAGGCTCGGCGACATAGCTTCGCACCCAGACAGGCTCGGTCAGAGACAACACGAAGACGGTGTCCGCCGGCGAGACGATCGCGCCATTTTCCCGCACGCGCGAGAGGATGACGCCGTCGTTCGGGGCGCGCAGCTCGGTATCATCAAGCGAAGTGCGGGCGGAGGCGAGTGTTGCCTCAGCCGCCTTCAGCTGGGCGTCGGCGGCGGCGATATCCTCGACACGGGAGCCTTCCAGCAGCAGTTTCAGTGCCTCGTTGGCGGAATCGGAGCGTGCGGCGGCCATCGCCCTCGCAGCGGTCGCCTGATCAAGGCTTGCCTCGGAGATCGTGCCCTGCGGGCGCAGCTGGCGGGCGCGGTCATAGGCGAGGTTGGCATTGCGGAGATCGGCGATACTTTCGTCATAGGCGGCGCGCGCCTGGGCAATCTCTGTCGGTCGCGGACCGGCCTTCAGCTTGTCGAGCGTTGCCTGGAGGGCTGCGACATTGGCTTCGCCCGAGCGGACCGCGAATTCATAAGGAGCTGCATCGAGCTTTGCGAGAACGTCTCCGCTCTTGATGACGTCGCCCTCGTCGGCATGGAGTTCGGCGAGGCGGCCGCTGACGCGGAAGCCGAGCGAGACCTGGCGGATATCGACATTGCCATAAAGGACGAATTCGCGGCTAGCCTCAGGCCACCAGCCGAGCTTTTCGGGCAGGGCGTACCACCAGGCGGCGGCCCCTGCCGCAACGAGAAGA
Source organism: Rhizobium brockwellii (assembly GCF_000769405.2). Taxonomy (NCBI): domain Bacteria; kingdom Pseudomonadati; phylum Pseudomonadota; class Alphaproteobacteria; order Hyphomicrobiales; family Rhizobiaceae; genus Rhizobium; species Rhizobium brockwellii. Next base: position 3,340,557 of record NZ_CP053439.1, on the reverse strand, counting down.
AGGATGGCGATGGGAAGGATGCGCTTCATGCGGCACTTCCTTTCAGCGGGCCGATGGCATCGACCAGCTCTGCGGCCAGGCCGCGCACCGTTTCCACCTGTTCCGGGCCGACGCCATCCCACTCCATCTGGGCGAGCACGGCTGCATGGGCGACGCGAAAGACGAGGATGCTGCCGAGAAGGGTGAAGGTGCGCAGACGCACATGTTCCGAGGCGGGATCCTCACGAAGGATGGCGCCGATTAGCCGCCGGCCCATCTCGATCATCGGACGCATGAGGCCCTGATAGACCCGTGTGAAGGCTTCTGTCGGCTCCATCTGCTCGCGGATCAGGAAGCGCGCCCAGGATTCGGATTCCCTGCCGACAAATAGCGTCACCATGGTCTGCAAAATCTCCGTCAGGAAATGGCGGGCCTCAGCTTCGCTCAGCTGTTTGCCCGCAGCATCAAGCGCCAGCAGATGCGCGCCGACGCGGGCCCTGATGTCACCGACATGCGTATTGATCCGCATCATCAGATATTCGGCCGTGGCGATGTAGAGGCCTTCCTTGCTGCCGAAGTAATAGGGGATGGCCTGCAGGTTGACGCCGGCCGCTTCCGTGAGCTGGCGCGTCGAGGCGCCGTCGAAGCCATAACGGCCGAAGACGTCGAGGGCGGCGGACAACATCTTCTGGCGTGCGATCTCTGCACGGGCGGAGGCCGCTGGCTGGTTGTCGTGTTCTAGGATCATGACAATTTTATAACATTGACAGGAAAATAAGTCAATCGATTGATATATTTTAGAACAGATGTTATCGGCCGATGCCATTGCTGAGGCAAAGGCAAGAACGCGACATCGCTCACGGTTGGACGCGTGGTCTGATTGGGGGCGAGATGTGCCGTTCAGCGGTTCAGCGCCAATTCGGATCAGGGCGATCTCAGTTGTTCTGGAAAACGTTCGGAAACAAGGCAAAGAGACCCGTGGGAACGGGTCTCTCAGGGTACCAAGCCTCGGGGTCGGCTGCTAACAGGTAGCGATACAATATCGCTAATTTTCACGACACTAATGTGTCCGGCGTCAACCGACTGCGAAACAAAAAGCCCGCCACTTTTTCGTGATTCTTGTGACCATGTTTTGACACAAAACTGCCTTGCTCGTTCCGTATCCCCGGTTCGATGCGTATTCAGATTTATATCATCGCGCTGCTGCTCAGCGCCATCATGTGGTCGATCTCGTTCGATGCGGCCCGCGAATCCTATCATGCGGCGCAAAGCGCGGGAGTGATGCCGAACCTGCATATCAACAAGAAGCTGGATCGCATTTTGTAGACTGCGATACACCGTCCAGGTCATTGCCGATGTTGCATTCCCGGCCAGCGGCCGGGACCTATTTCCTTGTGCGTTCCGAGCCCTTCCGGACAGAAAATCAAATTTCGTAAAATTTGACCGATCCGCTTAAAAGCCCTGAAAATACTGATGTGTAGAGTGGTCTCATCAAAGCGACCGAAGCGTGGACAGACGCATCGATCGTTTGGAGCCGGGCAAACCGAAAGCCCGCCGATCCGCAAACGGGGACTTCGACATGCACAGAACTTTTGCCGCCATCGCCTTGAGCCTGACCATCACTGCCGCTGCCGAGCCGGCATTCGCCATCGGCCCAGCCAGCCTTGCCCGCGACCTGATGTACACCTCCGCCATCGGCCATTCGCCCGAGGTTCCGTTGACGACCCGCGCCGGTTTCGTGCGCCCTGGCGTTCCGTTCGTCCTGCGCAGCCCGGCCGAGATCGAAGGCGAGGGTTACCGGCTCAAGACCTATTCGCAGAGCCTGACCGTTGTTGTCGACTACGTGTTTTCGACGGCGGTCGAGGCCGTACAAGCGGTTGCGTTTCTCCGCTGACACCTGGCTAGATTCTAGGTCGATCCGGCCTCGAATCATCCTGATCTAGGCGTCGAGTTCGCTGCGTACGTCGAGATACCAGTCGACGAAGGCCTTGACGCCGACATCCAAGGTCGTATCCGGCTTGTATCCGGTCAGCGCGACCAGCAGATCCGGGGCTGCGAAGGTGCGCGGCACGTCACCCTTCTGCATTGCCAGCATCTTGCGAATGGCAGGACGGCCGAGCGCCTTTTCCACCGTTTCGACGAAATCCATCAGGCTGACCGGCTGGCCTCCGCCAATATTGACGACACGGAAGGGCGCCTGGCGCGAGAGCGTTTCGACAGCCGTGTTTTCGAGGCGATTTTCCTCGGACGGGACGACCGCCGATAGCCTGACGATCGCCTCGATGAGATCGTCTATATAAGTGAAGTCACGGCTCATGTTGCCTTCGCCGTAGATCTCGATCGGCTGGCCTTCAAGCATGTTTTTGGTGAATTTGAACAGCGCCATGTCGGGCCGGCCCCATGGGCCATAAACGGTGAAAAAGCGAAAAGCCGTGGTTGGAATCTTGTGAAGATGGGCATAACTGTGCGCCATCAGTTCCATCGATTTCTTGGTCGCCGCATAGATGGTCAGCGGCTCGTCGGCGCGATCGGTCTCGCGAAAGGGGACGGTCGCATTGGCGCCATAGATCGATGATGTCGAGGCCAGCATCAGATGGCGAATTTCGACGCGCCGCGCGATTTCCATGATGTTCCACGAGCCTTCGACGTTCGAACGGAGATAGGCCTCTGGATTTTCCAGGCTGTAGCGCACGCCGGCCTGTGCGGCCAAGTGGATCAGAATGTCGGGCTTAGCCGCCAGAACAGCCGCTTCTAGCGCTGGGCGGTCCTCGAGCATCGCGATAACGGGTTTGAAGGTCGGAAACTGGGAGAGTGCCGCATGGCGCATCTCCTTGAGCTTGACGTTGTAATAGGGAGTGAGGCCATCGAAGCCTGTGACGTCATGCCCTTCTTGCAGCAGGCGCCTGGCCAGATGAAAACCGATAAAGCCGGCAGTCCCTGTAATGAAGTAGCGCATTCCCACCTTTTCTCGGCTCGCTGCCGACGGCAAAGAGCCGATTCCGTATCAAGTGACCCCACTTACAAGATAAAAAGAGGCCGAGTCGATAGGTCTTTGAAAGAGAAGGTCACAGCGCTGTCTCTACTGTCGGCGGCCTGCCCGCCGCTGCCTTGCTTGATGAGGGCGAGACCATCGATATCGTCTGCCGGTTAGCCGCAACTCTCGGCCGTCATGCTGCGTTGCAACATGATTGCTTGCATGTTATGGCCGGCCGGTCGTCTGCAGGCAGGTCAGGATCGATGAGAGATATAATTTATTGGATTCTCTGCGCGTTTCTGACCGTTGCCATCGCGATCGTGTCGTTACGCTATGTCACGAACTTCTGGCTTCTGTCCTTCGTCTACAGCTTTCAGGTTCACCTCGGCGTCGTGTTTGTCGCCGCCAGCCTGATCATTCTGGCCATCAAGAGACAGATTTACGGCTTCATCCTTTTGCTTGCCTCGCTTCTTCTCGTCGTTCACGGCGTCGTCATGCTGCGCGAGTTCTCGGAGGGCGACAGAGGCACCGACAGGCAGCCGCTTTTTCGTCTGATGTCGTTCAACATCGCGATCGACAACTGGAAAAACTCGACTGAAATCACGGACATGGTGATCGCGTCGAATGCCGACGTCGTCAATCTGCTCGAAGCCAAGCCGCTGACGTTTCACCTGCAGCAATTGTTCAAGGCCTATCCCTATCATATCGGTTGCGATGCCGGGAAGGATACATGCGATACGCTGGTGCTCTCCAAACGCCCGTTCGTCAGCCGGCAGGTCGCAAGCATGGGCAGTCTTCGAAAAAACAGGCTTGTTATAGCAAGCGTCGACTTCGGCGGCGAAACTATCAATCTGGTTTCCGCGCACCTGACCAAACCATATTTCGACGATTTCCAGATGGCTGAATTGGAAGATCTCGGCAAAGCGCTTGGCTCGATCGACGGCCCTGTGGTGCTTTCAGGTGATTTCAACTCCTCGGCGATCGCCCCGAGCATCCAAGCTTTCCTGCGCGAGCAGAAGCTGAAAACGATCACGCCAGAACCGGCAACATGGCCGATCGGCGCCGGCGCGCTCGGGATCGCCATCGACCACATATTTGCGCGCGCGCCGCTTCATCTGACATCGCTGGAACGTCTCGATGATAATCTCGGCTCGAATCACTTGGGCCTGGTCGCCGACTTCGTTCTCGACAAGGACGGCGAAACTTCACCGGCAAAATGATTTTGCCTGGGCACGGAAATCTTGCCGGGCGACAAATCAGAATCGGGTTCGGCCGCCTTTTTTGTCGATCATCTGAAAGGTCTTGCCGTCGGTTTTCACGTTGACGCAATCGGTCTTCTTGCTGGGGAACAGGACGCACACCTGGCCATTGGTTATCTTGTAGCCATTCTTATTGCCGTCGCGATATTCGTAGCCGTTCTTGGCTTCTTTCAGTTCGGACGTACCGGGCAGGTGCTGGCGAATTTCCGACTCGTTTGCGGTTCGCATGCTTGCCGTTTCGGCAAACGCCATTCCCGGCACCATGATTGCAACAAATCCGGCAAGGACGGGCAAGGTACGCATCAGGGGGATATCTCCGGTCATGTCTGTCGGTACATCCATTCTACGAGAACCCCAAGAGGAAATTCAACAGCGAGGATGGTCGCGCCGGAAAAGGCCCGACCATCGCTCCGGCTGCGATTTTACGTTCTTCCAAACTCATCGACGATACGGATGATGTCGTCCTCGCCGAGATAGGAGCCCGTCTGAACCTCGATGAGCTCGAGAAGAATCTTGCCGGGGTTGGCGAGGCGGTGGACTTCGCCAAGCGGAATGTAGACGCTTTCGTTCTCGCGCAGCATACGCACGTTCTCGCCGACCGTCACCTCAGCCGTTCCCTTGACGACGATCCAGTGTTCGGAACGATGATGGTGTTTTTGCAGCGAGAGCTTCTTGCCCGGCGTGACGAAGATACGCTTCACCTGGAAGCGGTCGCCGTTGAAGATCGAGGTATAACCGCCCCAGGGTCGATAAGATGTCGGATGGGTTTCGGTGAATTTCGCGGTAGTGGAAGAAGACGCCAGCATCTTGACCAATTGTCCGACATTCTGGCTGTCTTTGAGCGGTCCGACATAGACAGCGTCCTCGCTGGCGATGACGGCGACATCCTCCATGCCCTGGACCGCAAGATGCACACCACGGGTCATGACGAGCGAATTGCGGGTATTGACGACGGTGGTGTTTGCGGCGGCAACATTGCCGTTGTCGTCGCGGGCGCCTGATTTCCAGACAGAATCCCAGCTGCCCATGTCCGACCATTTGAACGGCGAGGGGACGACTGCTGCCTTGGAGGTCTTTTCCATGATCGCATAATCGATGGAGATATCGGGGCTCTTGGCGAAATGGTCGGCGTCGAGACGGGTGAAATCAAGGTCGCGGCTCGCCTTCGAAACGGCCTTGCTGGCCGCCTTCAGCACATCGGGTGCATATTCCTGCAGTTCGGCGATGAGTTCCGTCACCGGGAACATGAAGATGCCCGAGTTCCAGTAGAAGCCGCCGTCGGCGAGCATCTGCTCGGCCTTCTCAAGTGCCGGCTTTTCGACAAAGCGCTTGACCTTGTGCGCACCGTTTTTGAGGGCATCGCCGATCTCGATATAGCCGTAGCCTGTCGCCGGCTCCGTCGGGTTGATGCCGAAAGTTACGAGGTTGCCGTCGGCGGCGGCATCGCGGGCGATGCGGATGCAATCGAAATAGCTCTTGTCGGCGAGAATTTCGTGATCCGAGGCGAGCATCTGGATGATGGTGCCCTTGCCGAACAGCTCGCCAGCGAGCGTTGCGGCGGCGGCCACTGCTGCGGCTGTGTTGCGGGCGACCGGTTCGAGCAGGACGGCGGCGAGCGGGATGGCAAGCTCGCGTGCCTGCTCGGCGACCAGGAAGCGGAATTCCTCATTGGTGACGACGATCGGGGCTTCATAGAGCTCGGGATCGGAAACGCGCTCAAGAGTTTCCTGAAACAACGTCTTGTCGCCGACGAACTGGATGAATTGTTTCGGTGCGGTGGCACGGGAAAGCGGCCAGAGCCGCGTGCCTTTGCCGCCGGCCATGATCACGGGAACGATTTTCTGCGTCATAGGCGGGTTCCTTGAAGTAAACGGCTTGTTCGTCGCATGTTACCGGGCGCCTGCCCAGTCTGTTATTCGGTTGAGCCCTGTATTCAGCAGCTCCAGGGCTGCAGCTTCGCTGCCGGCCTCTGTGTAGCAGCGCATTTCCGGGGCATTGCCGGACGGGCGGAAATGAATGATGCCGCCATCTCTCAGCGTCACCCGAAGTCCGTCAATGTCGGATTTCGTCGCCACCTCGCCGATCGGCTGCAGGAAAGCCGAGAGATTTTCGTCCGAAGCGCGCAGATGCTCCATCAGCGCGGCACTCGTCTCCAGCGGAAAATTCTCCAGGCGGTCGGCGGCGGCAAAGGGCAGATGGTAGGAGGCGGCAACGGCAGAAAGAGGCTGCCTGCGGATGGCCGCGAGCGACAGGATCGCGAGTATCGGGATAAAACAATCGCGTGTCGGCAAGGCACGCACGTTCCGGCCGTTGATATCAAAGGCGGTTGCGGTCAGCAGCCCGCCATTGGCTTCAAAGCCCATGACATGACCCTTGCCAGCCGCCACGGCCTCTTCCATGGCTGAAATGACGAAGGGTGAGCCGACGCGGGTACGCCGGACGGCGAAAGAGCCCGCGGCCTCGATGCCGGAATTGGAGGTAACAGGTGTCACCACCGTGCCGGCGCCGAGGAAATTGGCTGCCACAAGGCCGAGAAGGTCACCGCGCAACGGCGTGCCGGTTTCGTCTGCGACCAGCGGACGGTCGCCGTCGCCATCGGTCGAGACGATCGCATCGATCTTGTGCTCGGACACCCAGCGCTTCATCCGCGTGATCGTCTCGTCTGAAACGGCTTCGGTGTCGACGGGAATGAAACTCTCCGAACGTCCGAGAGCGGTGATCTCGGCGCCGTAATGGGCGAGAACGTCCACCAGCAGGTCGCGGGCGACGCTGCTGTGCTGGTAGACACCGATCTTCATGTCGGACAGCGCGCCCTGCGGAAGCAGGGCTGCATTGCGTTCGAAAAAGAGCTGCCGGCAGATCGCTTCATGCTCCTCCGTCTCGGCTGGCGCCTGCGCCACCGCTTCACCGGTTCGCTCGATCTCGGCGGCCAATGCGGTGATGGCAGCCTCGTCCGATTTGTCGATCTCACCATCCGGGCGATAGAATTTGATGCCGTTGCGGTCCGCCGGAATATGCGAGCCCGTAACCATCAGGCATGCGGCGTTGCTCTCGAGGCCATAGAGGGCAAGGGCGGGTGTGGGGACGGTGCCACAGTCGAAAATCCGGAAGCCGAGCGCGGCAAGCGCACCGGCACAATTTCCCGAGATTTCAGGGCTTGAATCGCGAAAATCGCGGCCGATCAGAATGACGTCGCCGGCCCGCGCCTTGCCGGTCTGCAGCAGATACTTGCCGAACGCGGTGGCGTAGAGGGCAGAGGCGCGTCCCTTGAGGTCGACTGAAAGTCCGCGAAGGCCGCTCGTGCCGAATTTCATGGGAAGACATGGCTCCGATTTCACCATCAAGGTTCTACTCAGGCCGCCTGCCGGCGTAAATACCAAAGCCATCATATAGTTAAATACGGACGACGATGCCTCGGACAGCCTCTCGCAATCTTCTCTCACCGAATTCTGGAGGTGTAGACCCATTGCCGAGCCGACAGGCATTGCAGCGTAGATCGATTTTGTTAGAACCGTGTGTCCGTTGTTTCGTCCTATGCGAAGGATTTTCCTAGATGAGCGATACATCCGTCAGTCTCGAGGGGAGCTGGAAGGCCGCGCTGGAGGGGGAGTTTTCAAGCCCCTACATGCAACAGCTCAAATCCTTCCTCGTCGCGCAGAAAGAGGTCGGCAAGCGGATTTTCCCCAAGGGCAGCGAATATTTCCGCGCCCTCGATCTTACGCCGATCTCCAACGTCAAGGCCGTCATCCTCGGCCAGGACCCGTATCATGGACTTGGGCAAGCCCATGGACTGTGTTTCAGTGTCCGGCCGGGCGTGCGCATACCGCCCTCCCTGGTCAATATCTACAAGGAAATGGAGACGGATCTCGGCATAGCGCCGGCACGTCACGGTTTTCTCGAACATTGGGCAAAGCAGGGCGTGCTCCTGCTGAACAGCGTGCTGACCGTCGAGGAAGGGCAGGCGGCTGCTCATCAGGGCAAGGGGTGGGAACGCTTCACCGACGCCGTCATCCGCAAGGTCAACGATGAATGCGAATCCGTCGTCTTCATGCTCTGGGGTTCCTATGCCCAACGCAAGGCCGCCTTCGTCGATACGACGCGGCATCTCGTGCTCAGAGCACCGCATCCCTCGCCGCTTTCGGCCCATAACGGGTTTTTCGGCTGCGGGCATTTTTCGAAGGCGAATGCCTTCCTGCAGTCGCGCGGCCGTGCACCGATCGACTGGCAATTGCCGGCTGATCCCCATAGTGCATAGGTGTGAACGCAAGTTGATGTTCGTTCACTAAAAGAAGACAATGCGTTTTGCTCTGCGGGTCTGTTCTGTGGGCGCTTCAGCGCGCATCTTAGCCTCATCGAAAGCCCGCAACGGCGGGCATGAAAGGGGTTTGACATGCTCGATCAGATCAAGGGTCTGCACCACGTCACGTCGATGGCGCAGGACGCCCGCACCAACAACCATTTTTTCACCCATGCGCTCGGCCTGCGCCGCGTTAAGAAGACGGTGAACTTCGACGCGCCGGATGTCTATCACCTCTATTATGGTGACGAGACCGGTGCGCCCGGCACGGTCATGACCTATTTCCCGTTCCCGAAGATGGCGCAGGGCCGTCCCGGCACCGGTGAGGTCGGCACGACGGTGTTTTCCGTTCCCAAGGGTTCGCTCGGCTTCTGGAGCGATCGCCTTGCCGCGCTAGGTGTCGGCGGCCTGAAGGCCGAGGAAAGTTTCGGCGAAAAGCGGCTGAACTTCTCCGGCCCCGATGGCGATGGCTTTGCCCTCGTCGAGGTCGAGGATGATGCCCGCCAGTCCTGGACACATGGCGGCATCAGCGAGGACCATGCCATTCGCGGCTTCCACTCCGTCGCCATGCGGCTGAGGGACGAGGGCGCCACAGCCGAACTCCTGAAGTTCATGGGCTATGAGGTTGCCGAGGAAAGGGACGGCGTCAGGCGACTGATCATGCCCTCCGGCAATGGCGCGCACCTCATCGATCTCGAGACCATGCCGAACATTGCCCGCGCGCTTCCCGGCGCCGGCTCCGTCCACCATGTCGCCTTCGCCGTCGAAAACCGCGAGAAGCAGCTCGAAGTGCGCAAGGCACTGATGGACACCGGCTATCAGGTCACGCCGGTGATCGACCGCGACTATTTCTGGGCGATCTATTTCCGCACGCCGGGCGGCGTGCTGTTCGAGGTCGCGACCAATGAGCCTGGCTTCGACCGCGACGAGGATACGGCTCATCTCGGCGAAGCCCTGAAACTGCCGCAGCAGCACGCCCATCTTCGCGCGCTGCTCGAGCAGCACCTGCAGCCGCTCGAAGCCTAAGGAGAGGCGATATGACCGAAACAGGATATGTGCACCGGCTGCATGCCGGTGCACCTGATAAACCCATCCTGCTGGTGCTGCACGGCACGGGTGGCGACGAGAACCAGTTTTTCGACTTCGGTCGGCACCTGCTGCCCGAAGCGACGATCCTCTCGCCGCGCGGCGATGTTTCCGAACACGGCGCGGCGCGGTTCTTTCGCCGCACCGGGGAGGGGGTCTACGACATGCCCGACCTTTCCCGGGCGACGGAGAAGATGGCCGCCTACGTCAAGGAATTCGCGGACGAGTACCAGGCTTCCGATATTCTCGGCCTGGGTTTTTCGAATGGCGCAAATATTCTTGCCAATGTCCTGATCGAGAAGGGTATCTTCGATGCCGCGGTTCTGATGCACCCGCTCATTCCGTTTCAACCCGAAGCCCAGTCGCCGCTGGCGGGAAGAAAGGTGCTCATGACGGCAGGGCAGCGAGACCCGATTGCGCCTGTCTCCATGACCGAGGCGCTGTCCGAACATCTGAAAAACCGAGGGGCGGAGGTCAGGACGGTCTGGCATCCCGGCGGTCACGAGATTGCGCCGCTCGAAATCGATGCGGTCCGCGATTTTCTCGGCCGTTATTGACGTGTGCACCGCCGCTCGGCGGGAAAATGATTGCGGGACCGGGAATGCCGGTCCCGCATCTTTGCTGGAACAAGGATCCTATCGTCGTGATCGATAGGACATTAGGGGCGAGGAGGATATTTGCCCCTGATTGCCTTCATATAGAAATTTCCCGGTGATTCCGCCATCGTCAACCCGACGACGACGCCCTTGGGAACGCCTTCATATTCTCGCCTCTGACCGTTGGTCAGATAGACCCGTAGATGCCGGCTGTCTTCGTCGTAGGTGATCGCCTCGATAAGTTTCGAATCAACCGCAGTTTCCACTTTGCACCCCGCAGTTTTGGATCTGAGATTCCTGATCAAGAAATGTCATTCACACTCGCAACGCGCCATCATTATGCTGCGCCGCGGGGGCGTCAAGCATCATCTTCTTTAACGTTTATTTTTTTCCGATTGCTCTCGTTATGGTTGATTTTTGCAGCTTTTTCGAAGGTCTCGCCTGTGGAAAATCCGATACCTGTGGCTGCTCCATTTGGGGAATATTAGCCGATAAGGTTGCGAGAGACGCAATAATCGCCGGTTTAACGCCGGATTAACCATCGTACAGCAAAATATAGCGTAATATTAACCGCAGCACCCTCCCAAGTATGAATGATTACATCCGCAAGGCGGAGCGTGACTTCGCCGCTGCAACGGCCAACATCGGCGTTGCCGAGTCGCAGCTTTATCCGAGCATCACTCTCAGTGGTTCGATTTCGCCGTCGTTCACAAAACAAGCGGGTAGCGCTGGTTCCGGTTACAACTTCGCGGGGGCCGCGATCAGGTCAAATTCTTATGAACACTGAGCCTCATGCCGTTACAACGGTGTATAAGAGATGGATTATTTCCGGCAACCCGCCATTCCGTCGGGTCTCATAAATGGGTTTCATGTTTAACTATCTAAGGCCATGGCGACAACAGATACCGATACTGGCTGGCGGCCGTAAAAAACGCGCTCGGCTAACGTTTTCCGAAGGCGAATTCGCTGCGGTCTACGCGATGAGCGACGTTCACGGATGTTATAATGAACTCGTCGAGGCACATCGCCGCATCGAGCAGGATGCTGCGCGCATTCCGGGACCGAAACTCATCGTCATGCTCGGCGACTATGTCGATCGCGGACCCGATTCGAGCGCGGTGCTGGAGTTCCTGAGCAAGACCCCGCCGCCGGGGTTTCAGCGTTTCGTTCTGTGCGGCAATCATGACGCGGAGTTGGTGAATCTCTATCACAAACCGGCGCGCATTCTTGAATGGCTCGGCTTTGCCGGAACGGAGACGCTGCACTCATACGGTATCGACATCGAGCATCTGCTGCAGTCGGCGGCTGGAAGCGAAACAATCGCCCGCGTCATTCGCAACATGATACCCGAACGGCATATCCAATTTCTGGAATCGCTGCCGGTCATGCTGCGGATGGGAAGGATCCTCTTTGTTCATGCGGGCATCAAGCCGGGCATCGACCTCAAGAGGCAGAAAGACAGCGACCTTATGTGGATCCGTCAGCCCTTCCTGGATGAAGGGCCGCAGCTTCCTGTCCTGGTGATCCATGGGCACACCCCGGCGCGAATCCCGACATTCGGTCCGCAACGCATCGGCATCGACACCGCAGTTTCGGCGACGGGCCGGCTGACCGTGCTGACGATAAAGGGGACGCGGGTCGGAATTCTTTAAATCGGCGAGCATAGTGTCGTCCGAAAACGCTTCCACTTTTCGGCATCATGCTCAAAACCAAACGCCGCGGATTATGCTCCGCGGCGTCAGGACGATCAGATATCAGGAGACGATCTCAGGCGCCGGTGACGTCCTGGTAAAGGTTGGTGCCGATGCCGGTATAGGTAAAGCCGTGTTTGCGCACCTCGTCGCTGCGGTAGATATTGCGCAGATCGACCAGGATGGGAGCGCGCATCGACTGCTTCAAGCGATTGAAATCGAGCGCGCGGAACTGGTTCCATTCGGTGACGATAACAAGCGCATCCGCATCAGCGGCCGCTTCATAAGGGCCGCTTGCATATTCGATGTTGTCGATTACCTTGCGGGCATTTTCCATGCCCTCCGGATCGTAGCCGACCACTTGTGCGCCGTTGTCCTGCAGGGTCTGGATGACTGCGATCGCCGGGCTGTCGCGCATATCGTCGGTGTTCGGCTTGAAGGTCAGGCCGAGGATCGCGATCTTCTTGCCGCGAATGTCTCCGCCGACGGCCGAAATGACTTTGCGTCCCATTGCCCGCTTGCGGTTGTCATTGATCGAGATCGTCGTCTCGATGAGACGCATCGGCGCGTCGTAATCCTGCGCCGTCTTGGCAAGAGCAAGCGTATCCTTGGGGAAGCACGAACCGCCGTAACCCGGGCCGGCATGCAGGAACTTGGAGCCGATACGGCCGTCGAGACCGATTCCGCGCGAAACGTCCTGGACGTTTGCGTCGACCCGTTCGCAGAGATCGGCGATCTCGTTGATGAAGGTGATCTTCATTGCGAGGAAGGCATTGGCCGCATATTTGATCAGTTCCGAGGTGCGGCGGGTGGTGAATACCAAGGGGGCCTGGTTGAGATAGAGCGGGCGGTAGACCTCGGTCATGGTTTCGCGCGCCCGGTCGTCGTTCAGCCCGATGACGATACGGTCTGGACGCTTGAAGTCTTCGATCGCCGCACCTTCACGCAGGAATTCCGGATTGGAAACGACGGCGACATCCGCCGCAGGATTGGTTTCGCGCATGATGCGCTCGACCTCGTCTCCCGTGCCGACCGGCACCGTCGACTTGGTGACGATAACCGTGAAGCCTTCCACATAGGTGGCAATCTCGCGAGCAGCGGCGTAGACATAGGAGAGATCCGCGTGGCCGTCGCCGCGCCGGGACGGCGTGCCGACTGCGATGAACACGACATCGGCGCTGCGGACACTTTCGCCGACATCCGTCGAAAACGACAGCCGGCCGGTGCTGGTATTTTCGGCGACCAATTGTTCCAGACCCGGCTCGTAGATCGGAATGCGGCCTTCGCGAAGGGCTTCGATCTTACTCAGATCCTTGTCGACGCAGATGACGTCGTGGCCGAAATCCGCAAAGCAAACGCCTGAAACGAGGCCGACATAGCCTGATCCAATCATCGTGATGCGCATATTTCCCTCAAATCATTAGAGTAGAACGTCATGCTGCGTCGCAGCATGAGTTCGTCATAGTTAATCTGGACGAAAAGACAATACCGAAGATCGCCTGGTACCCATATCGGAAATCGAACTCCGGGCACCGCAGCTTACCGCGCGCTGTCCCGTCGATAGCCAAAACATAGGTTTGTGTGGGCGATATGACAAGTCGAGCCGCTCGTCAGAGCAGGCTCGACTTCAATCCGGAAACAGCATCAATCAGTCTATGTCGCTGGCTCGGCTGTTATAGCCGGTACCAGACGTAGGGGTCTGTTCCCGATTGAATCTTGTCCCAGCGCAGATCGGTATCGCGCCAGTTCTTGATGCTGCTTTTCCGGTTGTCGAGGACGAGATCGCCCTTGTCGGTTCTGACGACGAGGACCGCATGTCCTTCACCGGAGGGCGTATAGGCCGTTGCGATCCGCAAAGCGCGCGACGACCAGCCCATCGCGATCAGCCGGCTGCGCTTGGTCAACGCGAAATCTTCGCAGTCGCCGCTACGCACATTCACCTTCCAGACGTCGCCATTCAGTTCGTTGCGGGAGTCGTTCCGGCCGATCATCGTACGATTGACGGCTGTGTTGACATCCTTCAGTTGCAGCATTTGCTTGTCCGTCAGCGCAACGATCGCCAAACCATTGTTGTCGCGGCATTCGGTCGGATTCTGGGCACAGAACAGTACCTGGGCGAAAGGCGGAATGATCTTGCCTTTTTCAGAGATATAACTGACCGCCGAATTACCGGTCAGACCGCGGGCAAAACCCGCGGGACCGGCGGCAAATGCCGAGCACGCATTGCCTGCTGTAAGGGCCAGTGCCAGAAGTGTAACGACTGTTTTCTTCATCTCTTAAATCCCCGTCAGGACAACCGATTGAGATCAGGCTTGCCTTTCTTCTCGGTCAATGGCATGGCGATCTGATAATCTGCCAAGTATTGGGCACAGAATATCTGTCCCGTTTCTGCTGCTTGGAAGGAGCATAGCCGGGCCTTGTCTCGATTGGCTTAAACCTTTCGCGACAATTTTAAACGATGTGGAATTCTGTTACACTTTAGCACGCAAGTGCTTGATGTTCAACTTATGTTAGTACGAGTAAATTAATCTCTCTGGTTGCAATGGCTTTGGTCGCCGTCTACTCTGGTAAACGAATTCACATGTTCTCCAACCTCATCAATAAGCGGGTCTTGCGAGAGGTTTTGCTTTTTGCCTTCATCGGCCTCGTTATATTGACGCTCATACCGTTTGGGAGCGTTACACCCTTTCCCTTCGCCTTCGCCGCGATCGGGATGTTTGCCCTCGCCATCATTTCGGGACTGTTGTTTAGAGAGCCGAGACAAAGCAGATGGGTTTTCAGTATCGCTTTGTTTCTACTCGTCGTCCTGGCGGGCTGGGCGTTCATCCAAACCATCGAACTGCCCGCCAATTGGTTGGCGAATCCCGCCTGGAATGCTGCGCGTGACCTTGCGGGTGCCCAGTCCGCGGCGATTTCGGTCGAACCGGCCGACACGCTCGCGTCGATCCTCTGGGTCGCGCTGCCTTTCGTCACGTTTCTGACCGGGCTTCTCTTATGCGATACCGATCAGCGCGCGAGGAAAGTGCTCACCGGGCTCGGGCTTACGGCGGGTATCGTCGCTGTTTTCGGCCTGATGCAGTTTTTGCTGTTTCCCAAAATTTTGATCGTCGTCGAAAAACACGCCTACCTCGACAGCCTGACTGCGGTCTTCGTCAACCGCAATACCGCCGCGACCTTCCTCGGGCTTGGAACGCTGCTGATGTTGACCCTCGTCAGGGACATTACCCGAGCCTATTCGAAGTATCCGCCCGGCGAGCCGGGTCGAAACGCTCTTCTCTTGAGATCGTGGATCTATATCTTGCTCTTATGCGCATGCTTCACCGCGCTGATGCTGAGCCGCTCGCGCGCCGGGATATTTGCGACCTTTGTTGCCGCTCTCATCTATTTTCCCTGGCTTGTCATCAACTGGAACGGCTCGAGGCGTCATCTGAGACCGGCGCCAAGATGGCGTTCGATGCTGAAGCTCCTCTCGGCGATTGCTTTCGTGGTCGTGCTGCTGACGGTGTTTGCGGGTCAGGCGATTTTGCGCGCGCAAGAGCGGCGGCTCGAGGATGATGATCGGTTCTGCATCCTGCCCGGCATATGGCGTGCCATATCGGATCATTGGTTGACGGGAACGGGGCTCGGAACCTTCCGGACCGTGTTTTCCGCTTACCGCGATCCGGCTTGCGGAATTTTCGGGGTCTTCGACCGTGCGCATAATTTCTATCTCGAAGGATTTCTGGGCCTTGGAATATTGTTCCCGATTGCGACAGTCCTTGCCTTCTCGGTGCTTGCCAGAGCGTTCTGGTACGGGCTCGCCCAAAGGCGGCGTCTGAGGCACTATGTACTTCTTGGCCTAGCGGCGACCGTTTTGGTCGCCCTTCATGCGGCGGTCGATTTTTCGCTGCAGATACCGGGTTTTGCTGTGTTTTACTCCGCCTTCCTGAGTGCGGTTGTCGCGATATGCCTCGGACGCAGCAATGGAGAGGCGGACATGGCATATGAGCGGCCGTTAACCACGTAAAGTTTAAATGGATGGATTTTAATAAGATTTTCGGAAAAGAGCGATTTAAAGTCCATTGTGCAGGTGCGAACGGTTGACTCTGAAACCCAAGAAATTTTATAGCGGGTGCAGCGTTGGGATTGTTGCGACGCAAGAAAAGTCGGGCCGAAGTCGTTTTTCGCTTCCTAAGGGGCTCGGCGTTGCCAGCCTGCCACAGTTAGGGGAATGTTAATCGGCTTTCAGTGTTATTGATCGGGGATTGTCTTGTATTTTGTCAGATCGCGGGGCAGTAGCTTCAGGGGCGTCAACACAGGGTATTCTATGGGTTGTTCTCGTATCGGTAGTACACGTGTAGCCATTGTTGTAGCGCTGACGACTATATTGGCAAGCTGCACATCGTTGCCAAGATCCGGTCCCGATCACAAAGACGTTGATCGAGATGCGGCGGTGAAAGTGACAACGAAGGAGCGTCGCGTCGGTATCGACTACGCCCTGGTTGATCTCAGCAAGAACGTCCTGTCGTATTTTACCGCTCCCCAGCCGACCTCGTTCAAAGGTTTTGGTGGTGGTCGAGGCGGGGCGCCCGAAATTCCGCTCGGTTACGGCGATGTCGTTTCGGTTGCCATCTTCGAAGCTCAGTCCGGCGGTCTCTTCATTCCATCGGACGCAGGTAGCCGACCCGGTAATTACATCTCGCTGCCAGAGCAGACCATCGATAGAAACGGAACGATCACAATTCCCTATGCGGGTCGGGTTCCGGCTGCCGGTCGCCTGAAGGAGACCGTAGAGCAGGACGTCGAGGATCGCCTGGCGAGCCGCGCGATCGAACCGCAGGTCGTTATTACGACAACGACAAGCCGCTCCAGTCAGGTTGCCATCCTCGGCGATGTCAACAATCCGCAGCGCGTTGAGATCAGCCCGGCGGGTGAGCGTGTTCTCGATGTCATTTCCGCCGCGGGCGGTTTGACGACCAACAATATCGAAACGAATGTGACGCTGCAGCGCCGCGGCAAGACGGCAACCGTCGCCTACACTACGCTGTTGAAGAACCCGGCCGAAAATATCTATGTCGCACCGGATGATACGATCTCGATCGATCATGAGCGCCGTACTTTTCTTATGCTCGGCGCCGCAGGCACCAGTGGCCGCTTCGATTTCGAAGAGTCCAACCTGACCCTTGGAGAGGCAATCGCCAAGGCGGGCGGCCTGCGTGACGACCGCGCCGATCCGGCTCAGGTCCTGCTATATCGTCTTGTCCCGAAGAAAACGGTTCAAGCGATGCACGTGGACACGACGAGATTTGCGGGTGAAATGGTTCCGGTGATCATCCGTGCGAATATGCGCGACCCGGCAACCTTGTTTGCTGTTCAGCAGTTCAAGATGGAAGACAAGGATATTATCTATATTTCCAATTCGGACTCTGTTGAACTGGTCAAGTTCCTTGACATCGTGAACTCGGTATCATCCACTGTTTCCGGAGTGACCGACGATGCGAAGGATACCCGCAACGCGGTACAGGATCTTGGAAATTGATTGAAATAGGTCGCCGGCATCGATCTGAATGATCGATGCCGGCGACCTATAGCGGATTTGATGAAGGAAATTGTGGTTGTGGCAAGATCAGCTGTTTATCGTAAGCTTGCATATAGCGGAATTGCCGTCGCGATGTTTGTCGGCATGAATTCAAGCGCCTTTGCGGCAGCCTGCCTAGGACCGGCAAATCTGACTTCCGTCGATGTCAGTGGATTTACGGCTAACCCCGCCGTACTGCTCGACATGTCCGATCCGTTGGTTCTGTCCTCGCGTGTTCGCGCGCTGGTCGGAAGCAGCAATGACGCGCTGTTGCCGGTGATCGAGCAGGCCAAGAAGGCTAACGTTGCACAGATGGCGGCGATCGGCTCCGGTCTCGGGCGGGCTGCAAACAGCTGCCAGGTGACGGATCCGCAATTCAAGCTGGCGATCGAAAAGGCCGTTGCCGACGCGGCGAGCGCTGATCCGAACCTGGCGCCGCTGCTTGCAGCCTTTGCAAAGGTCCTTGCCGAAGGCGGGACCGCGGCGCTCGGCCCGGGTGCAAGTGCCGCCGCCGCATCCGGCATCGGCAATGACGGGCAAGTTGGACAAACGGGGCCTGGAGCGGACGATGGTACGCCGTTCGACGGCGCTGCGACGACTGCGGGTACGCTGAAGGTTTCGAATGCCGGCTCGGATGATTCAACGACGACGATCGTCAGCACCGGAGCGGGAGGCCAGTCGTCTACCGACCCGACGGAGTCGACGAGTCAGAGTGTCCCGGTCATACAATAGCTGGAATTGCCCTTAGATCTTAGCGCTTGACGCCTTTGTTGGAGATCGAAATTGCTATCGCCAGATAAACTTACGCCGCGTATCGACCCCTCCCGCGATACCGGAAATGATGCTGATTTCATCGATTTCGACAAGCTCATCGCAATCGCCCGCCGACAGTGGCGGATGGTTGCGGCGTGCGGTTTCGCCTTTGCCATTCTCGGCATTGTGTATGTCTTGACTTCGGTGCCTGTCTACACCGCCGACACGAGCGTGCTGATCGACCGCAGCGATAGTCAGGTGATCAACCAGCTGGCGGCTTTCGGCCAGATGGACGATGACGAAGGTACTGTCCTCAGTCAGGTCGAGCTGTTGAAGTCCGACACCATCGCCTATGCTGTTGTCGACAAGCTGAAACTCGTCGACAATCCGGAGTTCATGGGACCGAAAAGCTCGCTTTTTTCTGTCTCAACGTTGAAATCCTTTATGAATTTTCGGTCGTGGTTTGCCGATGACGCAGCCGTCGCACCTGATCCGGAAATGAGGCGGCGAGGCGCTGCCGAGACTGTCGCGGCCAACATCGATGTCGAACGCGTTGGCAAATCCTACGTCCTTGATGTCAGCTATACCGCGCAGTCACCGGATCTGGCCCGTGATATCGCCGCTGCAATCGCCGACGTCTATCTGGTCGACAAGCTCAATTCGAAATATGAGGCGACACGCCGGGCCGGCGCTTGGCTGCAGGAGCGTATCGAAGAACTGCGGCAACAGGCGCTGGACACCGACCTTGCGGTTCAGAAATTCCGCGGCGAGCATGGGCTTGTCGAGGCCGGATCCGGTACGCTGATCAGTGAGCAGCAGCTTTCCGAGATCAATACCCAATTAATCAATGCGCAGGCCGAGACGGCAAAGGCCGAGGCACGGTATGCGCGCGTCAAGTCGATCATCGACGCCAAGCAGACCGATGCGATCGTCACGGATGTGCTCGACAGTTCCATTTCCAACGACCTGCGCAAGAAATATCTGGAGGCTTCCAAGCTCGAGACCGAAATCGAGGCGCGGCTCGGCCCCGATCACGTCCAGGCGGTTCGGCTTCGTGCGGAAATGGAAGAATATAAAAGGCTCATGTTCGATGAGTTGAACCGCATCGCCGAGAGCTACCAAAGCGAGCTGCAGGTCGCAAAGTCGCGGGAAAATTCTTTGCGTGACAGTGTCGCGCAGGCGACGGGCGTTGCCGCAACGGCTGGCGAAACGCAGGTGCAGCTTCGCGAGCTCGAGCGCACGCGCGATACCTACAAGAATCTCTATCAGAGCTTCTTGACGCGCTATCAGGAAGCAATTCAGCAGCAGAGCTTTCCGATTACCGCTGCGCGCATCATCACGACGGCGGAGACGCCGACGAAGCCGAGCGCTCCGAAGAGAGCTCTCGTCGTTGCTTTCGCGATGTTCGTGGGATGTGCATTTGGAAGTGGTGTAGCTGCCTTCCGCGAATTCCGGGACCGGTTCTTCCGCACCGGCGACGATGTCCGGGAGGTGCTCGATGTCGAGTCTCTCGGTGTCATGCCGCTGGTTGAGAATAACGTCGACGATCCGACGCTCGTTGATCCCAGCAATCCGCGAAGCATCGCCAGGGGCGGGAAGACCACGACCTATGTCGAGGAGCATCCGCTCTCGGCATTTGCCGAGACGCTTCGAAGCGCCAAGATTGCCATCGACCTCAGTGCTGCCGATCAGCGCTGCAAGGTCATTGGCGTCGTGTCGAGCTTGCCCGGCGAGGGGAAGTCGACGACCTCCATCAATTTTGCAAAACTCCTGGCAATGCAGGGCGCGCGTTGCCTGCTTATCGACGGCGATATGCGCAATCCCGGTGCCACCCGGGCGATCGGCCGCCATGCCGAGGCCGGCTTGCTCGAGGCGATCGTCGACAGCCGTCCGCTCAAGGATCTGATCCTTCTCGATCCGAAAACAAAGCTCGCATTTTTGCCGACGGTGGCACGATATCGTGTTCCGCATTCGTCGGAGCTGCTCGCGTCACGCGGTATGGATCAGCTTCTTGAAACGGCGCGTCAAAGCTTCGACTATATTATCGTCGACCTGCCACCCTTGGCGCCGGTCGTGGATGCGCGCGCTATCAATTCGAAGCTCGATGCGGTCGTTTTCGTTATCGAGTGGGGAAAGACATCGCGCAAGGTCGTGCAGTCGACCCTGCTGTCCGAGCCGGAGCTCTATGCGAAATGCGTCGGTACCATATTGACCAAAGTCGACCCGTCGCAGATGAAACTCTATCGGACATTCGGTTCGAGCGAATATTATTATAAGCGTTATTCGCGATACTATACCGAAAGCTGATGTTCCGCAGTCAGTCCGTTTCGATTACCAGGATCGCTTTCGTTATCGTTACCGTCATCTTGGTGGTGCTTGCCGGTCGAGAGCTGTACGCTTCGATAAGAACGGCGAGCATCTCGATTGTCGCCGAAAGGATCGAGCGTGGCGAGACCGTTGCGGACGATGTCGTGACCAAATATGCGTCGCGCAGTGTCGACGTCGTTGAGGGACATTATTGTCGATCAGACATTGTGGCTGCTGGAGTAACCCTCGTTCTGGCGCAACTCGATCGGCAGAATGTCAATGTCAATTACGACGCCTGGGCCGCTGCGGCCTCGAGTGCACACCAGTATCTGCGGCATGCGCTTTCGTGCATGCCGACGAACAGCAATTTTTGGCTTCGTCTTGCGGCCGTGCAGTCGACAATTTCGGAAGAGCCGGCCTCGATCGCGGGAATGATGAAGCGTTCGGTTGCGCTCGCGCCGTACGACCAACTGATGGTCCTGACGCGATTTTATTTCTGGAACGATTTCACCGATTCAACACTCGCCGCGGCAGCGCGCGCGCTCGACAGCGATCTCATGACCATGCTGAAACGGGGCGATCGTTGCAGGGTGAATGCCACGATAAAAGAGATCAGCCCTCAGCTTCGGCCAATCTTCGATCGAAGCTGGACGAGCGTCGGAGAGGCCGCGACGGCGCGGTTCCGTCAGCGTTGCAGCAAGTAAATCGTCGAGGCAGGTTTTTAAAGACAGTTCCGAGCTCGTTGCCAGGCTGAGCACCTACGGCTCTTTCTCTTGACGCGACTCAACTTGCACAAAACAACGCCCGCCATCTGCGCGGCGGGCGTTGTTTTTGATTGGCTATTGACGATCAGACTTCTGCGTCCGCGCCAGTGATGTTGAGTGTCAGAACGCCGACGTCGGTGTGGCCTTCGCCATCGGAGATCTTGTAGAACTGGATGGTTTCCGTGACATGATCGCCCGGAGCGACATCTACTGCCAGATCATAAGTGAATGTTCCATCCGCCTTGACATGGAACGTGCCATACGTGCCGGCGACATCGGTCGTTGCGCTCGGGTCGCCGTTTACGGGCGTGTTCGCGAACTGGCGGAGGAAGAGATGACCATTGTCGCCGGCAATGTCGTTATCCAGGGCGTTGCCACCGATGGCGTCGCCTTCGGTGAAGCTGTAGTGGTCGTCGACTGCGATCGGCTTTACCTGGGTTACGCCCTGGATGTTCAGGGTGAACAGGCCGACATCGGTATGACCGCTGCCGTCGGAGATCTTGTAGGAAACCTTCTCCTGGAGCAATTCACCATTGGTGAAGCCGACCTTGGCAGCGTCGCTCAAGACATAGGTGTAGCTGCCGTCGGGCTTGACGAAGAAGGTGCCGTAGTCGCCCTGGATCTCGGTGATCTGGCTGTTGCCGCTCTTGGCGCCAACGCTCGCGCCATCGAAGGCGCGCAGGAACAGGTGTCCGTTATCGGATGAATCGTTGGAAAGCAGATTTCCCGAAATGGCGGCGGTTTCCAGGAATGTTGCACTATCGTCGGTTGCGTGAACAGCCATCAGTTCTCTCCTTGAATAGTTCTTTGCTAGGTCAATTTTGACCTTCAGCGAGCTACCTGATTAAGGATATCTTAATAAAGAGAGTCAAGGGTGCAATTAATAGCAAATGAACATTTCTGGTGTATTGTACAATAATGACACACCTGCAACTCGCATAAGACAATGAAATGCCCATGGTTTGTTGCGTTAATAATAAGTGAAATTGTCAAACGACAGATATTAATTCCCATTTCTTCGGAACGGGACAATGTTTATTCAGGGGCAATTTATAAGAATACGCTGAGGTTCTGATGTGCAGATGAGATGTTGATATAATCACTATGGGCTATGGCCCGATATCGCTGTTTTGTTTCGTTGTCCGCTCTATCTCATGCTTTTCGGCGAAGTAACTGATGTTGCTCGCTTGTAATATATGTTTATCAAGTAACTCCTCTTTCGAGGCGCAACTTTTACAAATTAAGATGCGTGTTCTAGAAGGTAATCTTGTTGCTGCTGCCGATATCAGGTAACTTGCTCATAATTGTGCAGTGCAACTTTTTTTGCAATGCGAAACATTCGATAAATGAAGTTATTTTTGGGGAACGTAAGAATTATCGCCAGATAGAACGCATTTTAGTGTTCCATTTTAGCCGGCAGAGAGAGGTCCGCGCGTAAAGATTTTCCAGTATCTTTGGGAGATCATGGCGTGACCGTCTACTATGTAAATTCGGCAACTGGATCCAATCAGAACAGTGGAGTGAGCGAGCAATCGGCTTTCGCGACACTTTCCGCTGTCGAGGCGCTCAAGCTCAATCCGGGCGATAGCGTGCTCCTGGCTGCCGGAAGCGTGTTCAACGAACAGTTCGATTTGAAATACTCCGGCAGCGTCGCCGCTCCGATCACGATCGGCAGTTACGGTGTTGGCGATGCGCCGGTCATTCATAGCAGCAATGACGGCATCCACGGTTCCAAGGCTTCAAATATCGTCATCGAGAACATCAAGATCGCCGATACCGGCGCCAACGCGATTTATGCAGGGAATGTGTCGAACTGGACGGTGCGCAACGTCGAGGTGACAAATACGGGCCTTTCTGGAAAGCCCGGCTCGGTCAGCTTCCAAAGCAGCCAGAATATTACGATTGAGAACAGCAAGCTGACCGGTGTGCATGCCGATGGCATTTGGATGGATAAGGTTAACGGTGTCACCCTGATCAACAATACCGTCACCAACAGCCAAGGTGGCGCAGCCGACGCCATCCAGCTTAATGATAGCACCAATATCCTGGTCAAGGATAATCATCTGGAGCAGACGGAGACCAATAGCGCCAAGGGTGTCCTCGTGCTGGTCCGTGCTGTAAATGCGGTGGTCGAGGGCAATACGCTGGTCGGCGGCGGCTTTGGGTTAAGTGCTCAGGCGGGCACGAATATCGCCATTCACGACAACGATATCTCGGGGTACGGCGGCTATAGCTGGTCCTACGGCATCGGCCTTGGCGATCAGGGCAACGCGAAGAACTATGATATCAGCGGAAATTATGTACATGGTGGCGTGTATGGCGTCCTGGTGAGCGCCGCCGGCAATCCCAACTATATTCGTGAGAACATCGATATCCATGACAATGTCTTTGACGACCTATCCTCGTCAGCGCTGAAGGTTGACAGGCCTGCATCAGGTTCTTTCCATGACAATATCATCGACAGCCTGGTATCGACGCTGACGATGCCGGCCGCAATTGCTGCTCAGAACACGTTCTCCATCGGCGAAAACAAAACGCTCGAACAAGCGCAGGCCGAGCTCGACAGCGCCGCTGGCAGCACGAACAGCAATACGTCATCGAACAATGAGCAGACGCCTGCGGCATCGGTCGCAGAGCAGCATTCGGAAGTGTCGGCGCAGCCGCAGACAAGTACCCCGGCGCCTACGACCGAAACTCATGCCGCAACGGTCGTTCAGAAGATTGTCGCAATCCATGACAATCTGAAGATCTCGACCGACACCGGCAGCGCCTATCATGGCAATCTTCTCGAAAACGACAGTGCCTCCAACGGGGCTGTGCTGCTCCGCCGCTTCGGTGATAGCGCGGTGGATAAGCATGGCCTGACGCTTACCGGAAAATACGGCGTCATCCATGTCGACAGCGATGGTGACTACACCTATACGGTCGATGCGGCTAAACTCGCCGGCATTAGCGGTAACGTCAGCGAATCCTTCCAGTACAAGATCTCTGACGGTGCTTCGCACATCGATACGGACTCGTTGAGTGTCTCCATCAACGTGGATGCATTCCATGGCTCCCATGTGCTGGTCTGAGCCGGCGGGTCAGGTCGGAGGGCCGCCTTTTGGCAGTCGTTTTTCTCGACGTCAAAGCTCGATGCATGGCGGCTCGCCGACGGTGGAACTGGGAATGTCCGTTGACAGAATATTTCAACCGTTCATCTTCAGGGTGAACTATAGACTGAATATATAGTTAACGTCCGAGTACACATCAGGTTTATGCATATGGCGCGGCCATCCCTTTGAACCGTTATTGGGCGCTTTGCGATTTTCACTTGCTTAGGCCCGTATATTTAGCGTAGCGTTACGCTAGAACCCCTGAAATTGCGCGCTATAAATTGGGATTTTATTTGGTCATTTTTTGGTGGGATTCATATAATAAGTAGTGAGTTTGCAAGCGGAGGATGGGCGCCGGTGCCGACGATCCAAATGCGGCTGTGTCATTGATCGGGCTTGATGGACCGGTAGCTGCGGTACGCTGGCATGTTTGCCTGTGCGCCATGCGGTAAGAGAGGGATTACTTCGTGTTTCAGAGTTCAGCAGCTGATGTCAGCGAGCCATCCAAAGCATTGAGGAAATGCAAGGGGGGGCTTGTCTTCATTGGAATAGCAAGCGCGCTTATCAACATCCTCTATCTTACAAGTTCATTTTTTATGCTTGAGGTGTATGACCGGGTCATCCCCAGCAAAAGCATACCCTCGCTGGCGGTCCTGGCAATACTTGCGTTAATGCTTTATGTCTTTCAAGGAGCGTTCGAGGTTCTGCGAAGCAGGATGCTCGTGCGTGTTGCCGGTGCGCTTGACGAGATGGTGAACGGACGTGTGTTCCGGGCGCTGATCAAGGCTCCGTTGAAGGTCAAAATCGGCGGCGACGGGCTTCAGCCGCTGCGCGACTTCGACCAGATCAGAACCTTCCTGTCCGGCATGGGCCCGACGGCGATGTTCGATCTGCCCTGGTTGCCGTTTTATATCGTGATCTGCTTCCTCTTTCATCCGGCGATCGGATATATCGCGATCGGTGGATCGCTGGTTCTCGCCATCCTGACGTTCATGACCAATCAGGGAACGCGTACGCTCTCAAAAAGGCAGTCCGACTCCGCCAATATGCGAAATGCCTTTGCGCAGACCTCCATCCGCAATTCCGAGGTCATTCACGCCATGGGCATGGCGGGTACGATGGCCGAGATCTGGGACCGCAAGAACAGTGAATACCGGACGATCACCCGGCAGGCATCTGATGTCGGCAATGGGTATGCCACCTTATCGAAGATTTTCCGTATTGCGTTGCAATCGGGAACACTCGCGACCGGCGCAATTCTGGTCATCCAAGGACAGGCCTCTTCGGGAATTATCATCGCCGGCTCGATATTGACCTCTCGCGCCCTGGCGCCTGTCGAAGCGGCGATCGGAAATTGGCGTGGTTTCGTTTCTGCCCAACAGAGCTGGGCGCGGCTTTCGAGCCTGCTGAAAACCATTCCTGAGATTCCAGCCCCCCTTGCGCTCGCGGCTCCCACTAAGCAAGTCACCGTCGAGGGCTTGGCAAGCGGACCGCCAGCGGGCCAGCGCCTGGTCATCTCCGATGTCAGCTTCGGCTTACGGGCGGGGAGCGCGCTTGGGGTCATTGGTTACAGTGCCTCGGGTAAGTCGTCGCTGGCGCGGGCGATGATGGGCATCTGGCCGACCGTCAGAGGATCCATTCGCCTTGATGGCGCGGCACTCGACCAGTGGGACGGCGACGCACTTGGCCGGCATATTGGTTATCTCCCGCAGGATGTGGAGCTTTTCTCGGGGACCGTCGCGCAGAATATCTGCCGTTTCGCGAAGGAAATGTCGCCAGAGACGGTGGTTGCCGCAGCGAAGGCGGCGCGTGTTCACGATCTCATTCTTCGTCTGCCGAACGGTTATGAGACCGAAATCGGCGAAGGTGGTGCCGCGCTTTCAGCCGGCCAGAGGCAGCGTATCGCGCTTGCAAGAGCGCTTTACGGCGAACCGTTCCTCGTCGTGCTCGACGAACCGAACTCCAATCTCGACGAGGAAGGCGAGCGGGCGCTGAGTGCCGCGATCATGAGCGTGCGGGCGCGAGGCGGCATTGTCGTTGTCATCGCACATCGGTCCGGCGTTCTGGCGGTCTGCGACTTCGTGCTGATGATGCAGGATGGCCGCATGATCGCGTTCGGTCCCAAAGAAGAAGTTCTGGCAAGAGTCAGCCGGCCGGAAGCGGCGCGCACGCCGATTGCCGAGCGCGTGGCTCAGCTTAAAGTCGTGGTCGACGGCATGAATGCGGCCGAATAGGCCAGAGGGAAGATTGTGAATAAAGTTATCAGTGAATCGAAACGCTCCCTCAATCGGCATGTTGCCGTTGTCGGTGTGTTGTCGATAGCCCTCGTATGCGGCATTGGCGGTTGGGCGGCGACGACAGAGCTTTCGAGCGCAGTCATCGGCGAGGGCGTGATCGTCGTCGACGGCGATGTCAAGAAGGTCCAGCACCTGACAGGCGGTATCGTGTCGGAATTGCTGGTCTCCGAAAATGACCATGTGACGGCAGGGCAGGTGCTGATACGGCTCGATGGGACGACGACAAGAGCGAACCTCTCGATTGTCGAAAGCACGCTCGCTCAGCTTTATGCGCGCCGCGCCCGCCTGAAGGCGGAGCGAATCGGCGCGGAGTCCTTCGAGGTCGAGGAGAATATCGCCGGCCTGACGTCCAGTACCTCTGCGGCGAAGCTCCTCGATGGCGAGCAGAAGCTGTTCGACAGCCGCAGGTCTGCGCTTATCGGCATGAAGAGCCAGTTGGCATCACGCAAGGATCAGCTTGGCGAACAGATCAAGGGATTGGTCGTCCAGATCAACGCAACCAATGATTCCCTGGGGCTAATCGAGCAGGAGCTTCAAGGCATTGATACGCTCTACAAAAAGGGGCTTGTAACGCTTCAGCGTCTGAATACGCTGAAGCGGGCACGCGCCGATCTCCAGGGCAACAGTGGCCAGGAAATCGCAGCAAAGGCCGAGGCCGAAGGTAAAGCTATCGAGATCGATCGGCAGTCGATCCAGCTCGATGAGGATCGCCGATCCGAGATCGCCAAGGACTTGACCGACGTCGAGGCGCAGACCGCAGAATATGAAGAGCGTCGCGAAACCGCGCTCGATCAATTGCGCCGTCTCGATATTACCGCGCCGCTGACTGGGCGCGTTCACGAACTTTCGGTTCACACCGTCAATGGCGTCATCGATCCCGGCCAGACGCTGATGCTCGTCGTTCCCGAAAATAACGAACTCATGGTCGAGGCGAAAGTCGCCACCCGCGATATTGACCAGGTTCATGTCGGCCAGTCGGTCGATGTGCGTTTCAGCGCTTTCGATCAACGCACGACGCCTGATGTGGCCGGGGAGATTACCTCGATCGCGCCTGATATCGTCAAGGATGAGCGCACGGGCATCAGCTACTATCCCCTGCGCGTCAAGCCGAAGGCTGAAAGCATTGCCAGGATGAAGACGATAAAGCTCTATCCCGGCATGCCGGCGGAGGTCTTCATCAAGATCGGCGATCGGACCGTGATATCCTATCTGACGAAGCCGCTGACCGATCAGATGCAGCACGTATTTCGCCAGGAGTGATTGGCGGCGGTTTCACGTCGTTAATACCCTCGACGTCCCAAAAGCAGCCATCCGCCAAGGTGAGGTTGGATAGTTTCGCCTTGCTCTAAGGGGCATGATCGGCCATTTCACGAAACTGTCTCAAGCCTGCTGCAAGGTCTCCCCATGATGTGTTTGCTGCCTTGGCGAGCCGTGCCGACTGCGAGGCGACCGGCTTATGGATTGGTTCTGTTTCTGGCGTGTCTGGTGATGTTTTCAGCGGTCAAAAGCGGCCAAGCCGATAGTCTTCAGCCGCTGAAAATAGTGGCATTCGGGACATCCTTGACTGCCCGCGGGGGATGGCAGTCCGCTCTCGAGACAGGGCTTTCAGCCTGCCTGCAAAGGCCCGTGAACGTCGAGAGCGTTGCAAAGAGCGGCGAGACGTCACTATGGGCCCTAACCCAAGTTGATCGCGTCATTGCCGCGCAGCCGGATATCATCCTGATTGAACTCTACGCCAACGATGCGACATTGCATCGGTTCGTGTCGCTTGCGCAAAGCCGAAAGAATATCGGCGATATCCTCGACCAGCTCCGGCAGCGCCTGCCGCAGGCGCGGATCATTGTCATGGCCATGAATCCGTTTTCAGGATTGCGTGGGCTAATCCGCCCCTTCGCCGACAGCTATGTCTCAGCCCATCAGGCAGAGGCGAAAAAACGTGGTCTGGAGTTTGTCGACCACCGGCCCAACTGGGAGCGTCTTACGCCGGATGATCTGGCCACGGCGATTCCTGATGGCGTGCATCCTCAGCCCGACATGGCCTCCAAAATCATCGCGCCTGAACTCGTCAAACGTATCGCCGGCAACGATTGCGGAGAATGAAAATTTGCTCGTAAGCGTCAAAAGTCTATGACGGCTCTTGGGGGTCAGACTGTCATAATATAGTTTTTCAGGTAGGTGACCAGTGAAGCCCGACCGGCTTCCGACGAATCTTCGTGAGATGGGCTATCCAGCTCTTCGAGCAGATAGTTCCGGAGATCGTCATCGGTGTTTGCGACATAGATGCCCGGCCGGCCCACGAGCTGGCTCACCGTGGCGAGCTGATGATCGTTTCGGTGTTCGCCGAGAGCCGCCAGTCGGGGAACGAGAATGATCGGCTTCCCAAAACGCTTGGCCGTAAGCACAGTGCCAATTCCCGCATGAGAGACGATGACACTTGCATCGCGAAAGACGTTATCAAAGTCTTTGGGCTCGATATTCTTGATCCATTTCATGTTCTGTGGCGTGTAGGTGCCCTTGCCGATCTGCGCCAGAACTGGTTTCGACAGTTCGTTTGCGAAGGTGTCGACGGATTTGACGAGGCGATCAAACGGCAGCTGCGTTCCGACGGTGACAAGGATCAAAGGACAGCTCCTGCGTAATGGGGGCCATCCGGCCGTGAAAGATGCTGCCACTGCGTGAGCCAGAGCGTCGCAATATGGCCGGCCAATTTACCCGATAGGGATAGCTTCTCGACATTGGCGACGCTATCGATCCAGATCGTCCGCTTGCCCGTCAATTTGCCGGCCAGCAGGCAAAAAAGGCCGGGTGCGGCACCGGTCGAGATGATGACATCCGGCCTCTGCTTGATGACGATGGAGAAGGCGGTGAAAAAGCACCGGATCGACATGGTAATCGAGTCGCGGCTGCAATCGGGAAGCACTAGTCCCCCCCGAATGTCGTATTTTGCAAGCAGTCCCGGGATGGTCGTTGCAAAGACGATATCGCAGCCCTCGAATGCGCCGCGCATGGCCATCAGCTGTTCCCAGTGGCCGCCTCCCGACGAGGCAGCGAGAACCTTCAATTTTTTCTCAGTCATAGACAGGCATCTCCCATATTTGACCGATGCATAAAGGCGAAAGCCGTTCTGTTCGAACAGCGATTGTGTCACGATAGTTCAATAGAAGTGTACCATTTTTGGCCCGGTTGATTGAAGCCTTGAAGTTCATGGACAGCCAATCACTTGTGATGTTTCAGCTGGAACATAATACGGGTCAGAACTCTTCCAAGGGCGCGTGCGCAAACAATATCAGAGAGCGGCATTGGGCTTGTACTCCTGGTATGCATGTCCGAGAATCCCATTAACCATGCCCGCGCCGCGTAAAACGTGGGTGAGGGCTCGCATGCCCCAATAGGGTGAAATCAAGATCGAGGGTAGCATGACGAGCCCAAGCACAACTCTCGTGGTGCCATAGGCGCCGCGATAGATCCGGCGCTTGAGGTTGCCATGCAGGACCTCGCTGACTGCGAAGGTATTGCCGAGCCGGTATTGTCTTTGCAATACCCATTTCCAGGTCATCCGGCTAGCCGGAACGATATCATGGACAAGCGCCTTGTCAGCCCAGAAGACCTGCATGCCACGGCGGATGGCTTGGTTGAAGAAAAGGTAATCCGTGCCCCCGGTGAAGCGCATCTTCTCTTCAAAACGCAGATTCCATGAGCGGATCAGGGGATAGTCGAACATGACGTTGTTCGATGCCGCATAAGAAATGGATTGACCGTCCTTGTTCTTCTTGCGCTCGAACACCCGTGCCTTGATGAAATATTCCGGCGGGTTTTCGGGATAGACCGGTTGGACGGGGCCATAGACGCAATCGGCGCGAGTTTTCTCCCGTGTCTCCAGCATCGCATCCAGCCAGCCGTCGACCGGCCATTCGTCATCGTCGAGAAAGCAGAAGAGGTCGGTGCCTGGAGGTGCCGAATCCAGTGCACGATTGCGTGCAAAGGGTATGCCCTGGTTTTGTTCGATGACGTAGATCAGGTCGTAGGCACCTGTTTGGCCAAAGCTCTCTACCGTAGCTCTTGCGCTGCCGGCCGCATCATTATCCACGATCACCATGGTGAGATGATAGGGGCGGGCCGGGTGCCTGACCTGGCGCGTCATGACGTCAAGCAACTTGGCGATCCCGTCGAGGCGCCGATAGGTCAGCACACCGACGGCGATCTTCAACGGTACGGCGCTTGCTTCCGTGCCCACGGATGAATGCGGAAAAGTCTCCTGCTGATTCATGACTGTCCTCTCCGCAGCATATTTCCCAAACGCTTGCGCGCCGCCATCAAGGCCACTTCGGTCGCGGCAGCATCGCCGAACGGACCGCCGGCCACCGTATTGCGAGCTTCGCCCCGCAGCTTCAGCAACGATGTCGTTTCGGCAATTCCGCCGGCCACCAGGCTCTTGCCGAGTGCCTGCAGCCCATCATAGCGGCGTGCCAGTTCTAGCCCTGTCGCGATCATGATCCGCGGGCGCAGCGTCTTTGCCCTGCTTGTGCCGGTGTAGCGGTTCGACTCATGAATGCGCTGAAACGTCAGGGGTGTTTCGACGATCGCGCCGCGGCCGAGAAAGGCAGCGGCAAACTTGATATAATTGTCGCTGAGGACGACGTCTGTCGCGACGGACATCGGCAGTATCTGGGACAGCAGATTGCGGCGGAAGCTCAGGCCCGATGTCGGAACCGGAAGCGAGGGAAAGCCACCCCTTCGAAGCGTGTCCCGCTTGTCGAACTGCGTCACTTGCAGCTCTGCAGGAGGCTGGTCGCTTTCCTCGGTCGTCACCCGATCGAAGCACCAGTCGATCTCGTTGCGATCGTAGATCTCGGCGATACGAGCGAGCTTGCCCGGCAAAAATGCATCATCGGCATCGAGGAGAAAGAGGATATCGCCGCTTGCGGCCGCAAAACCCGCATTGAAGCTTGAGGCCTGACCACCATTTTCCTTCAATACCGTCAGGATCTGCTCCCCGTAGGAGGTAAGGATCTCGCGGGAATCGTCCGTCGATCCGTCGTCGACCACCACCACTTCGAAGTCGGGATAGGCCTGCGACAAAACGCTGTCGATGCATGGACGCAAAAAGTGACCATAATTGAAATTGTTGACTAGCACCGAGAGTTTCAAATTACTGCCTCCTGGGCCAATCGATCACCGCGCAAGTGTCTGGGGCGCATATCGGCGAATTCCAGCACGATATCCACGCATGTAGTAATATTTCCAGATAGCCCAGAAACGCTTCTTCGATTGCGGCAAGAGATAAAGCATGGCTGCCCGAAATGCCCACTGTGCGCTTTCGATCCAGATCGGTAGCGGAACTCCGCTCAGCCTCACCCCTCCAGGTATTTCGTCAGGGAAGAGCGCCGGCATGCCATAGCCAAGCCGTTCGCCTCGTTTCTGCACCCAATCCTCGGTGACACTTGATGCCGGTATCCAGTGATGAACCACGGCCTCTGCGCATCGATAGGATTTGGCGCCATTTGCCGCCAGACGAATGATGATTTCCGCATCTTCGCCCATGGCAAATATCTTTCCTGGAAGAGGGCCGATATCTTCCCGGTAGCGGACGCTTGTTCCGAGCAACTCTCGCCGAATGATCGTGTTGGGACCCCAGACTTTCGTCGGGTCACACGGTCCGCTTTGCGTTTCGTCGACGATCGCAAACGTGGAGCCCATGGGAATCCAATCGATAAAGCGGCCCTTCGGCTCCTTTTCCCAATCGGGGACGATTCTGCCTCCGAACACGCCATAACCCGGATGGGTGATGGCGCAGTCGACGATCGCCTGCAGCCAGTTGGGTTCTGCGCGGATGTCGTCGTCCGTAAAGACGATGAGATCGCCCTTGACCCGATCCAAAGCAAAATTCAGCGCGCCGGATTTTCCGGGCTTGCGCTGCTGCAGGACGGTGATGGGAAGCTTCTCGCTGTACGAGTTCAAAAGTTCAAACGTATCGTCATTGCTATTGTTGTCGACAGCAATCAATTCCCATCGATCATGGGGAAGGTCCTGGCGCACCAAGGAATCCAAAGTATGGCGCAGCCGGCGGCTGGCGCCATTGTAGGATGAAAAGAGCACGCTGACCAATAGATCCGACATCAGTTACCAACCCTCTTGGTGAAGTCGAAAGAGAAAAGCTTCATATTTTGACTGCCTGTGCGATGTTCGAACGAGATCGGCTCTTACGCGGGGTTCGACCGCGTCTTGCCGAAAAACTCGCGCCTGTGCCCCTCACCGACTACCCTCAGCTTACGAAGATTGCGCAACCACCGCCGCGGTTTGGTGAGTACGCCGCGGTTGAGGAAATACTGCCGCAGCAGGCTCGGTGCCTGACTATGCGATCCGCCATGGGCGACCCGATAGACCGCCCCGCGAAAGGGAAGCTGCGTGAGCGGCGCTCCCCGTTGCGCAAGAATATTCGCTATGCGGACATGGCTGCCCAGCATCGACTTGATCCAGTCGAGCGAAGCGTCTTCAAACCGGGTCGGCAGTTCGTAGAGATCGGCGCGAATAATCAACGAGGTACCGCAAAGATGGCTGAAGTCGTCGTGGCCAAACAGGAAACTACCGCCATCGTCCCAGATATAACCATGGTCGATCGTCCATCCGTTGGCGTCCCGATTCTCTGACACGTGTTGAACGATCCGAGAGCTGACGAAATCGTCGTCATCGACAATCATGAAGAAGCGGCTGTCGGTGGCGGTCAACATGCCACTTAGAACGCGACGGCCTTTGTCTGCCCGGAAGGCATCAAGGAAGTCTTCCTTGCTGCCCTTTCCAAGCTCATGCAGGTCGTTCGGCGGAAAGGTGACACGCACAGCAGAGAATTTCTCCGGCAGGTCTGGCAGATCGGCGCCTTCGTTGGCCACGATGATGCCACGCCAGTCCCCATTGGTCTGGTTGGAAATTGAGGCCACGGTCTGGGTCAGATTTGCCTTCAGCCTGCTCCAGTCGCGGGCATTGTCCTGATGTCTGACCGGGATAATGAAGGTGACAAGGGTCATCGGATTACCTCCTGATCCTGCAAGCGCGCAGCGTCTCCGTCATCCGCGAGCTCCTTGCCCGGCCTGGTGACGCGCCCATTCTATTCCATCTTCAAGCGATGTTGCCTTATAAGAAAGGTCCGTCCCGCCGGAGAAGGCATTCATGAAGCGGCGGATCTTTCCGTAGCTGTTGTCCAATACGGCATGCGGCCGACCAAGCAGCAGTGAGCAGATATGAACGTGCAGGCGATCGGTGACGATGGCGCGGGCGCGTGAAATCTGGCTAATGCCGCGCTCGAAGCGGTTGTGCGCTGCCGCGTCCAGCTTGCGCAATGCTACTTCGCTCGGCTTCAGTGCCAGGAAAGCCGAAGCTGCCCCCAATTTCTTGGCGATATCAACCTTGCGTTTCGACTCGGTGATCCAGTCCTCCACAGGAATATCAGAAGGGATCTTGCGATCGGTGCCGCCAACCCGTTCCGCATCCTCTCGCAGCATGGCGAGGACGGAAATTTGCGTTGCCCTGTCCGGCAGCGGCCCGATGGCGAAGGCCATGTCGGGGCATAGCCGTACGGTGCAGTCGAAGTGCTTCTCGGAAAATTCCTTCGATTCCTCGTCGCGGACGAGCAGCACGAAATTCTTATGACGCGCGATTGCGCGTGCGGATTGCTCGATGCGCTCAGGTGAACTGTAGTGGATAGACTGGGGGAACTGGACGATCTGCCGATCCGGGAAACGCTCCATGATGGCTTCGCGGAAATCCTGGTGGGAAACCCAGATGTCGCCGAAATTGCCGCCGCCGTGAATGAAAATCGGACCGGTCGGCACGCGCTTTTTCAGCTCATCTGCAGAAAAGTCCGCCGTTCTCGAAACATAGTCCGGGCGTTTGCCGAAGCGATCCTTCAGATAGGCCATTTCACCCAGCCAGATTGCGGAGTCGCCGCAATTGCGGATGTCGGGAAAATCGAGGATCGCAAGCGGTTCATCGCGTGAGACATAGTCTTTCAGGCAATCGTGGATCATACCATTAAGTTTTGCGATCAGCTCCGTTCTGGATTGGCTGGTCATTCTGCCTCGCTTGTTGATGTTCGTTTAGCTTTTAGGCCGACTTGGGTACGGCCATACGTTTGGCTTTTGACAGGAACTTGACAAAGATACGCTGAACTTCGGTTTCCGGGCCATTTGGCTTCTTCATAGCGAGCCAAAGGACAAAGCTGGAACCGAGATAGAGAATGCCGCCGGTGACGACGAGGATGGCCAGGTGGAGTGCCAGCGCCAGCTTGTCGGTAGGGGTGTTCAGAAGATGCGACAATCCCCAGACGCCGGCAGCCATCAAGGCAACGCTGGCAAGCGCGCGGAAGTTTGCCGCGAGCTGCTGGAAGAATGGCAGATTGATCAAGCGCTTGACGAGGAGCATGTTGACTACTGTGGAAATCAGACCCGTCAACACGCGGGCATAAACGACGCCCGGAAGCCCGGCCATCATCAGACCGGCGATGATGATGGGCACGCGGACCACCAGCATCTGCGTGTCGCGGATGAACAGCATCTTGGTATGGCCCTTTGCCATGCCCAGCGGTTGGACGAGCGAACCGAGGGTCTGCAGAGCGAAGACCGATGCGAGTGCCTGTACGATGAAGATGGCGGGAACCCACTTTTCCCCCAAGGCAAGCCGCATCATCGGATCAGCTACGACTGCCATCCCGATTCCGGCCGGAAGCGCCACCGCCGCCAAAAGCGCCTGTGCACGCTGATAGGCGGCGACAAGCCGGACCGGGTCGTTGCGGACTTTCGAAAAGCCCGGGTAAATCGTCTGGTTCAACGGCGCCGTCGCCTCGCGCGTCGGCAGAGTCGAAAGGGTGTTGCCGACGGTATAATGGCCGAGCTGCGTGGCGCCCAGCATCTTGCCAATTAACAGATACTCGACCCGCCAGTTCAGCGTGTTGACGATCTGTCCGGCCGTCAGCCAGAGCGAGAACGAAAACAATTCTCGTGCATGCCGGAAGGTCACCCGTGGCCAGAATGGCAAGACGGTGTAGGAAACGATGATATTGGTAATCTGATAGGCGAGGGTACCAAGGACGAGAGCCCAGTAGCTCTGGTAGATGGCAGCGATTGCCACCGTCACGACAAAGCCAACCAGCTTTTGCGATACGTTGAGAACGAATTCTTGCCAGAAGATCAGATCACGCTGGAGCATGACGCGACGCGGATTGGCCAAGCCGCTCAGGAGCAAGCTGAAACTCAAAGCAAGCATGACGCTTGTCAGCCGGGGCTCGTTATAAAATTCGGCAATTGGATAGGCACTGGCGGCAAACAGCAACGCCAAGATCGCACTTCTTGTGACGCTCAACGTCCAAACCGCACTGAAATGAACCTCGCTCGGCGCCTCGTGACGAATGAGCGCCTGGTTGAGTGAGAGTTCGGTGACGGAGCTCAAGATGACCTGGATCGTCGTTGCAATGGCAACGAGACCGAAGTCGGCCGGTGCGAGGTACCAGGCGAGAACGAAGGTGCTGAGCGCCGAGAGCCCGTTGACGATGGCGCGGGATAGACTCAGCCACATGCTGCCTTGAATCAGTCGATCGGTAACACTGCTCATGGTCGAACGGCTCCGCACGTCAAGGATACTAACCGTTTAAGCGGGCCGAGCGCCCATCCAAAGTGCTTGTCCCCCTTGCCGTAGGAGGGAGCGTCGGTGGAGTTAGAAAGGATCATGCCTTATCGCCTCGTCACGAATCCGGTTTGCAGCATCACAGGACGCTTGCCGTTTTCTTGGAAAAATCCTGCTTCAGCCGATCCAGCTCCAGCAGCATTCTGTTGTGTGCATTGACCATGGACTCGTCGGAACTCAGCTGTCCTGGTTTCTGCGCCACCCGCTGCAGCGTCTTGACCGTCGACCCGAAGACGTAATTGCCAGTGAGCTGACGGATGCGGCGGTGGCGGAACGTTATGTTCTTCAAAAGGTAGGTGTTTTTCCGTACCAGTGACGCGCCTGCTTCGACGAGGTTTGACGGGCCAATCGCGTCGAAGTCGATCTCGAGATCAAGCGCACTTGCCCAATCGTACCACTTGGCTCGATTCCCCGGCGCGATCGGCCGGATAGCCCGCCAGGGGACGCGCAGCGCGTCTGAGATAATGCAGCCATGCATCGCCTCGGAGACCACTTTATGCGATGCGCTGATTTCGGTCAGAACCTTTTCCACAGACCAGCGCGGATCGATATAGTGAATCCCTGCGAGCTCACAGGCCTTATCCCAACTGCCATACATGGCGCTTTCGTAATGCGGCATGAAAGAGACCGGGTAACGCTTCTCGATGCTTTTTGCATCCCAGCAGCTGCGCGTGAGGATACCCGAATCGCCGATGGCGTAGCTCGGATCGATGCCGAGGACTTCGGCAGTCTTCTTTCCGCGCACGAAATAGAACGTCCAGTTGCGATCGACCTTCGGCGGGTTGGTGTAGCCGCCATAGCCCGAGCCGAAGACAATCTTCTGCATGTTCGGGTCGAAATTGTCGTAGAGGATCGAACCGATGCCGAGAAAGAGTTGGCTTTCGTCGTCGTCGAAGAAGCCGGGCAGCAGGCGCTCCCAAAGCCAATGGTTCAGTTCGTCGCCAAAATTCTCGTGTTTCCCCCGGTAGGCAAACATCTTCATCGTGCTTCTCCAGTCGGCAAGTGCGTGACGATCTGCGAGACCGTCTCGTCTTCGCGTGCCATGCGTCCGTAACGCGAAATGATCTTGATGTCGCTGCGGATTATCTTTGCCGGATTGCCAGCGACGAGCGAGCGCGGCGGCACGCTCTTGGTCACCACCGAGCCCGAGCCGATGACGCATTCGTCGCCGATCTCGACGCCGGGCAGAATGATGCTTCGGGCGCCGATGAAGCAGCGCTTGCCGATCCTCGTGTGAAGATAGAGCCCGCGCGTGAGATCGTGGGTCAGAATCGCCGCCTCAAAGGCGACGTAAGTTTCCGCGCCGATATGCAATCCCTTCGGGTTGGTCTTGTCGAAGCGCACGCTCAAGGAAAAGCTGGCCGTCGGATCGATGTCCATTCCCCAGAATTTCGTATAGTAGAGCCACTTGGCCTTCACAAATCCGTTGCGCAGTGGCCGAAATACATTCAGTCCCCACTTCGGCTTTTTTCCTGTCTGCACCATCAAGTCCGACCCCGGCTGGAAAATTCGTCTAGCACGGAACTGTAATAGTCCTCGAGCGTCCCCGTCTGACGACGTAAGTCGAAGCGTTCGGCCACCAGAAGCGGTGCCCGCGCGCTAAAGGCTGTCCACAGAGCCTGGTCGTTGAGCAGTCTTCCGACCGCCTCCGCCATTCCTGCGACATCCCGCTCCTCCACGAGATAACCAGTTTTCCCCTCTTCGATCGCTTCGCCGACGCCTCCCGAGCGAAATGCGACAACCGGAGTACCGACGGCTTCCGCCTCGAGATTTGCGAGGCCGAAAGCTTCGGCGTGACCATTGTCGAGGGTCACGCTTCCATGGAGATAAAGCTCCGCACTGGCGAGCAGATCTCTTATCTCAGTCTGCGACAGATTTTCATGGATCGTGACGCTTGGCAAGGAACGACGCGCCAGTGCTTCGATTTCCTCCTTCAAGGGACCCTGGCCGACCATGACGAATTCAACCGGAGTGCCGGCGGCGGCCACACGTGAAAGCGCATCGATCATGAAACGATGGCCCTTATAGTCGACGAAGCGGGCAATTGAAACCACGCGCCCTTTTTTTCGCGGACGAGGCTCCATTTTGAAGAGATCGAGATCGATGCCGATATGATGGCGATAGACGCGTTCGGCTGGAAAGCCGAGTGCCAGCAGCCGGTCGCGGATGAAATCGGAAACGGCGATGTTCCAACTGTTCCAGCCGGCCATCTCGCTTCGGCCTTTGGCGAAGAAACGCACCTGATTGAAGCCGCCCGGCTTTTTCGGATCGCCACGATAGGTGGCGTCAAAGCCGTGAAACGTCGTGATCAGCGGCTTGCCGGCGGCCCGGGCCAGCGGGCCGATGACATATCCGTTCTTGCCAAAATGGGCGTGAACGAGATCGGCTTTGCCGATCGCAGGAAAGAGGAAGGGAAGGCCGATCTGCGGGATTTTCAGGAGCAGTTCACCGGCCCGCGCAATGGGAGACCGACGGATGTCATGAACCGGAACAGTGGATTTTTTAGTATGCGCCGAAGAAATTCGCGAGCCGGCAAGAATTTCAGCTTCGAAAGAACGAAACGCTACCGCCTGGTTGAGAACAAATGCCTGGCTGGCAGGCAAAAATTTTTCCACATAAATAACGGCTTTTTTCATGAATCTGTTCGCGTCTCCGTTGTCTTGTGCATCACATCGCCTCTATTGCCCGCCGGATACCGTCGA
Organism: Rhizobium brockwellii; assembly: GCF_000769405.2. Classification (NCBI taxonomy): domain Bacteria; kingdom Pseudomonadati; phylum Pseudomonadota; class Alphaproteobacteria; order Hyphomicrobiales; family Rhizobiaceae; genus Rhizobium; species Rhizobium brockwellii. Next base: position 3,301,528 of record NZ_CP053439.1, on the reverse strand, counting down.
TCGCACTTCTTGGCGCATTGTTTTCGTCGTAAAGATTAACGCGCTTCGTGCAAGCTGCAGCGGGATCGGTCGCTTTCTCATCGGGCTCGCCGTATTTTTCCGACATGCCCCATACCGTCACGCCTTTCAAGTCACCATGTTCGGCGGCAACGGTAATAACGTCACTGAAAATATCGGCGTAGGACGCCGGCGTGAAGGCTTTGTCGCGGTTCAGGAAGTGGCAGGACGCATCCAGTTCGGTGATGAAAACGCCGACACCCATGTCCTTCAGCGCCGCGCAAAAGCGCCCCATTCCTTCCGGATCGACCCGGTCGAGGCCGGGGCGGAAATGCGCCTGCAGACCCACCGCATTGATCGGTGTTTTTTTGGCGACGAGATCCTCGACGATTTTCAAGATGCGCGCTCGCTTCTGTTCGAACACGTCGGATTTTTTCTCCAAATGCGTTTCGTTGAGGACCAGCGTCGCGCCGGGATTGGCCTGGTGCGCCATGTCGAAACTCATACGGATATAATCGTCGCCAAGAAGGCGTCGGAAAACACAATCCCGCAGATCCGGTGCATCATACTCCAACGGCTCGTTCACCACATCCCAAGCATCGATCGAGTTCTTATAGCGAGTGACAACCTGTTTTATATGACGGTTCATCGTCGCCTGAATGGTCTTTGCGTCGGTGATGTCAGACACCCAGCCCGGGACGCGATACCAGATCAGCGTATGGCCATAAACCCTCATGTTGTTTTTTCGTGCAAATGCAACCATGCGGTCGGCGCTGTTAAAGCTGAAAACACCCGGTCTCTTTTCCGTCGAATTCCACTTCAACTCGTTTCGTGGCGTTATTGAATTGACGTTGTCGATGTAGATCTCGGCAGCGATTGGATCGTTGATGTTTTGCAGGTCGATTGCCGATCCGAATCGGAACGATTTCCTGTCGGCAAGGACGCGCAGCCCTGCGGCGGCAGGCGCCTGCGCCAAGGCCTGGCCCGCACGGACATACAACAGAGCGAGCGGAACCGAGGCGAGGAAACGTCTTCTATTCATTCTATCTCTCACTGTTAGCTTTTTTCATGTCCGCGGTGGAATTTGAAAGGCCGAGCGCGTCGGCACCGATCCATCACGGGGTTCGCGTTCAATTCAGCAGAGTAATACAACCTCAAATATACTTTCCCAGCAGGGGATATTGTTGGCGTCTGCTAGACTTTTCAGCATATTCCAAGATATAAACCGCTCGGGGAGGGCGCTCGTGATGGAAGATTGGTCCAGCTATCTGATGAGCTATTTTCATATGGCATTTCAAAATGCCGTTTTTTTTATGGCGACCGTTCGAAACGGCCTGTCTCTTCTCGATGACTGGCAGTTCGCAGCCCTTGTTCTCGGCATCAGCAGCGTCATTTTCCTCCCGTTCGCAGCGCTCGTCAGAATGTCGTGGCGGCTGCGCCGATCGGAGATTGTCATTCGTTCGCTGAACGACGACCTTGCGCAAGTCACGCAGGACCTCAATGTCGAGCGTGTCTGGCGCCTGGCAGGTGGGGACAGCACCGAACGGCCGAGTGCGGACAGTTTGAAAGAGCTTTACAAGATTCTGGCCAGACACCACGACGATGCCAGTCACATGGCGTGATCAGTCGGCGCGTGGCATGAAAACCCTAGTGCCGATGTTCCTGGCCTTCAGCCGGCGCCTCGGCATCGGGGGGCTTGGAGACTGATTCGGGTTGCGCGCTGTCGATCTCGACTGCGGGGTCCGGCAACGGCAGCCATCTTCTGCCGGAAAAATAATTTCTGGTTCTTTTCTGAGATCCTGACGTCGCATCCAGCGAGAGCGTGAAGTTGTAGTTCCCGGGATTGAGCACCTCGCGGGTGAAGCCGATGCTGGCTCCGAAGCCGTCTTCCTTGATGTCCTTCAGATTCTTGATCGCGTTCAGGGTCTCGTGAAAATCGAGCCATTGCGGTTGCCGCAGCATGATTTCGAAAATTCGCAGAATGCCGGGATCGAGCTGGCCATTTTCATCGGTTCCGGGATTGATGATTTTCACGCGCATATTGTTGATCGTGCCGGCGGCGTCGCCGCGAACGATGACGAAGATGGAGCTCGGGAGCTGATCCTTTTCGCGCTTGCCGCTCCACTCGAAAAAGCATTCGAACGTATCGGCGTTGAAGCTCGCCGCCGCCCAATCGCTGGTTTCGATGCCGGCATTGCGCAACGCCGCACACATTGCGGCGCCGGATATCCGCCATGTCCGCAGGAAAGTCGACGCGCTTTCTACCACGGGCGGTTCGATGACATGCAATGGAAGCGTGAAGGTGGCCGGTGGTGTCGGGCGAGGAAGGGCTTTGGGGGGAGGCGCTCTGACCTCCTGGGGAAGGAGATCGAAGCCAAAATAATGGCTGACCGTCTTTAAGTGTTTCATGCTGTTGGAAAGCAGGACCGTTCCCATGACCAGCGAGAGGGAAATCGTCAGCAGCAACCAGAAGACCACGGGAATCCGCGGTTTTCCCACAGGCTGTTTCGCATATGCGGACGACGAATTATCGGGCAAGCGTGTCTTCTCCGGCGCGAGAAGGGTTTCGATCGGGCTGTCTAAATCCAGCAGTATACATTTATCCGTTAAATATCTTTGGCTTCTTGTCGGCAATTGGGCACCTTTGTGCCTGGTCATGAGGAAGGGCGCTGCAGACTTCGGCGGCGCCGCTGTGACACCCTTTCAATCCGGATGATCTCGCTATTCGGCCTATGAATTGGCCGCTTTTGCATAGGTTTGTTTTCGTTCTCATTGTGATGGCGATTAATTATCTAGGATTTTTCTAAAAACTCTTAGGTTTAATATCTAACAATATTATTGTGTTGCATAATTTATAAATAATTTTCGCGCAAAAGTTTTGTTTTTTATTATAAAACTATAGATTATATTTTTGTTATCCTTGCAGCTTGGTGGATTGCATCAAATTTTCGACGTATTCTTCGATAGGGTTTGCCGCGCAATCGCCGAGGGGGAGGAGCATGTCCGTCGAGCTAGACGCAAGCACCTATGTTCACGCCAAACCAACAACCGCGCACGCCTATATCTTGCCCGCGGTGGTCGACGTGCTGGAGAGCCATTTCGATGGTTCTCTTGAGAAAGACGTCTTTGATTTGGGATGCGGTACCGGCGGCGCGGCAGCGGCTCTCGCGGGAAAAGGATATTATGTCGTCGGCGTCGATCCTTCCAGCGATGGCATCGCCAAGGCCAATGGCAAATATCCCGAACTGCCGTTGAATGTCGGCTCGGCCTATGACGACCTTTCCAGGGAATATGGCACCTTCAATGCCGTCATCAGCCTGGAGGTCGTTGAACATGTCTACGATCCGAAGGCTTTCACCTCGACGATGTACGATCTCGTCAAGCCGGGCGGCATCGCCGTGATATCGACGCCTTATCACGGTTATCTGAAGAACCTTGCCCTGGCTGCGATGGGGAAAATGGACGACCATTTCATGCCGTTGAAGGATCATGGGCATATCAAGTTCTGGTCGAAAGACACGCTGAGCACGCTGCTGCTGGATGCCGGCTTCGACAATGTTCGTTTTGACTATGTTGGAAGGATTCCCGTTTTCGCCAAGTCGATGATTGCCGTTGCGCGAAAGCCTCTTAGAGATGGCGTCGGAGCGACGTTGATTTCGGAGGGCATTCGTACGCTGCGACGGGTGCGATAGAGTACGATGCGCATCCGCGCCAGATGGTGCTGGCTTCGATAATCCACAGGTTGTTTTTTACTGTGTGTGCTGCTGAAAAAAGTCCTTACGTAATATTTACTTTTAGTTGCATTCTTGCTTAAACTCTCCATTATACAGCCGGGCGTGCTGATAGAGCGGGAGACTTATTCACATGAAGGCTAAATCGCCGAATTCGATCGACGTTTATGTTGGCAACCGCGTGCGCGTTCGGCGAAAGACGCTCGGGATGACCCAGAACGGCTTGGCCGAACTTCTGGGCATTACCTTCCAGCAGATCCAGAAATACGAAAAGGGAACGAATAGAATAGGCGCCAGCCGTCTTCAGCGCATATCCGAGATTCTTCGCGTGCCCATCGGCTTTTTCTTCGAGAACGGCGGCGCCGGACCGATCGACGGCGCGACGAATGAATTGAACAGCTTTTTGTCCTCGAAAGAGGGGTTGGCGCTCAACAAGGCATTCATCGCCATCGAAGACCCGAATATCAGGCAAAAGCTCGTGGCGTTGGCCAAAAGCCTGGCAGTCGCGGGATTGTCTGATGGCGACAATGAGTTGCAAGATTCGGTTGTGAACAGCTGAGGATGGATCGTGCTTCATCTGCAGACATTTGGCGATCTGCGGTTGATCGAGACGAATGGCGACCCGGTTCGCTATCCGATCAAGGGCCTGTTGATGATGGCCCATCTCTATGCCGGCGCGAGCCATGAACTCAGCCGGTACGAATTGGCCCAGTTTCTGTGGAATGATGTCGAACCAGAGCTGGCGCGGCTCAATCTGCGCAAACTGCTTTCCCGCATCCGCGAGACAGACGGCGGGCGCGCCGAATTGCCCTTCGATTTCACCGCCACCACGGTTCGTCTCAACACCCAGGTAGTTTCCAGCGATCTGGATATTTTTCGCGCCGGCGGTTCGCCGCTGGAGCGGCTGAACGCGATCGCCGAACTAACCCAGCGCGGGTTCATCGGAAATATCAAACCAGCGACAAAGCTGATAGACGCCTGGATCAGGGCGCAACGGGACGCTCAGGCGCTGCAATTGCGGCAGGCACTGCTGGACGCGTTGCCGGATGCGCAAAAGCCCGGCGCTACACGCTCCATTTCCGGCGCCGCTCTGCAGATCCTCGAACGGGATCCGAATGACGAGCAGGTCAGAGCCTTGCTGCACCTGTTATCCGGCGGTTCGTCCCTCAGCGAAAGATTGCCGACCGGTGACGGCCATGCCAGGGTACAGGTGAAGCGTTCCGAGGCCGGCGGTGAGGCAACTGCCGACATCGAACGCATGTCGCCAGCGCCGCTGATCCTGCCTCGACTGGTGCTGCTTCCCCCGACATCGAAACATGCCGATGCCGGGCTTGCGCTTGCCAATGCCCTGATCGAAGACGTCACGATCGAACTCTGCGCGCTCAGAAACATTTCCATCGTGGCGCCCCATACGGCCGGCCAGATCCGCCGCGATTCCGAGAAGGCTGCTGTGGTCGCCCGTCACTCGATCGCCTATCTTCTGGATACGCGGTTTTCCGAAGAGGGATTATTCGCCCAGCTGGTTTATTTTCCCACGGACGAGATCATCTGGGCCAATCGCTTTACGATGACGCCCGATATATTGCCGCGTCAGAGACGGCTGATCGCGCAGCAGTTGACCATGTCGGTGGCCCGCGAGCTGGCCGAAAACGAGGAAGAGCGCTTACGCTTCGAAGCCAATCCGGAGGCCTATCACGCCTATCTGGTCGGCTCGAGCCTGATGAGCAAATTGACATTGCCGCATATCCGCCGGGCACGAAAAGCTTTCAAGCAGTCGCTTTCGCATAAGGCGGATTTCTCTCCGTCATTTACCGGGCTGGCGAGGACCTTCACCAGCGAGTGGCTCGTGACGGCGCAGGGAAACAATGAGCTGCTGCATCTGGCGGAGCAGAACGCGCTTCGGGCCATCGAGCGGGATCCGGCATCGGCGGCGGGCCATCGCGAGCTTGGCGTCACCAAACTCTATCTCGGCGATGTCGATGCCAGTGTCGCCGCACTTGATCTGGCGGAACAACTCAGCCCGCATTTTGCCGATGTCATCTATAGCCATGCCGACACGCTCGTGCATGCATCCCGCCCTGGCGACGCGCTCGCCAAGATCAGAAGAGCGATTTCGCTCAATCCGATCGCGCCTGACGCCTACCTCTGGTGCGCTGCGGGAGCGAGCTTCTTCCTGGAACAGTATGAGGAGGCTATCGCCTATGTCGAGGCGATGAAAGACAAAGCGCCGGCCCATCGCATCGCTGCGGCCAGTTGCGCAATGATCGGCGATCGAAAACGGGCGCTATTCCATCGGCAACGGGCCGAAAGCATCAACCCGGTCTTCGACGTCGAGAAGTGGCTCGCCATCGTTCCCTTCAAGGAAAATTGGCAAAAAGAGCTTTATCGCGAGGGCCTGCTGAAGGCCGGTTTTTAACAATAGCTGAGGGGCACTACATGGCAAAAGCTGTTATTATAGGAATACCTGGTGAGGCGGGTCTCTGGCTTGCCGATCTCGACGCGGGTACGGTCACGCCTCTCAATCCGACGGGGGAATTGGCGACCGCAAACGGCCTGCGCAAGGCCGGCGGCACCTTCGTGAAGGGCGTCGACCTCGCCGTCGCGGTTTCGTCGGCGCAGGTTGCCCTTTCCGGTCACGTCGACGGCTGAGCGGGCATTCTGACGCACCGGCCCATATATTCCGACAGGGTTATGTCGCCGCGGGAAACTCTTTCCCGCGTCGAACCTCTTTTGGCCGGGTTCGGCATTACCAGGGTTGCGCGACATACGGGACTGGACGACATCGGAATCCCCGTCTGGTCAGCATACGCCCCGAATTCCCGCTCGATCGTGATTGCCCAGGGAAAGGGCCTGACCGATCTCGATGCCAAGGTCTCCACCGTCATGGAAGCCCTCGAACGGGCGGTCGCCGGCGAACCCACCGTCGATCTCGTCCGCGGCACCTCTTCCCGTCTGCAGGCAATAGGCCACAAGACAGACGCGCTGAACTGCCTGACCGCTCTTCATAAACCCGATCTCGGATCGGACGAGGAGACGGAATGGGTTGCCGGCGTCAATATTCTCACCGGCGACGAGGTCTATATCCCCTTTGAGGCGGTGGTGCTCGACCGCACACGTGACGCGCGATATTGGATGTCTTCGGATGGCCTGGCATCGGGAAACAATGCCGAGGAGGCGATGTTTCACGGCGTCCTGGAGCGTATCGAGCGTGACGCCCATGTGTTGTGGCAGGTGGGCGGCGAAGCGGATCGTTATGCCGGCTGCATCGATCCCCGCGGCTTTAAGGACGGCGCCCTGGACGGGCTGATCGACAAGATCGAAACATCGGGATTGGCGCTCAGGCTCTTCGATATCACCAGCGACATCGGGATCCCCTGTTTCACTGCCATGCTAGGCCCCGGAGATCCGATTCTCGGCCCCCGGGATCTTCACGGCGCCGGGCATATTAGGCTTGGGGACATTCGCCTCGTCGAGGTGACCGGCGGCACCGGAGCTCATCCGTCTCCCGTACGCGCGGCCATTCGCGCGGTGACGGAAGCCGTGCAATCCCGGCTGACCTATATCAGCGGAGCCAGGGACGATATTTCTCCCGCAACTTTCTCACGATCGTTGCCGCCGCTGATGCGGCGGGCCTTCGATGCGGTTGCCGCACCGCCCGCTGCAGCCATCGGCAATGACGGGGTGGCAGGACATCGGCAACAAGATCTGGCGCACTTGCTGCAGCATGTGCTCGATGCGCTCAGAAACAGGCGGATCGCTTCGGTGATCGCCGTGCGCCTCAGCGAGGATACGCTTCCCTTCAGCGTCGTCAAGATTGTCATTCCCGAGCTAGAAAATCCGGAGGGAGCGCGCGCCCGGCGGTTTGGAACGAGGGCGCTTTCCAGGGCAATAGGGTTTTGAAGATCATTTTCGCAGGTCCCAGTCTTCCCGATGCGGCATCGCTTGCCGGCGAGGGGATACGAATTCTGCCGCCTGCCACGCAAGGCGATGTCCTGGCTGCGACGGAACAGGGCGCCAATGTCATCGGCCTGATTGACGGCGGCTTCGAATATGCCGCACCGGTCTGGCACAAGGAAATTCTCCATGCTCTTTCGCTGGGCGTCGCGGTTTTCGGGGCGGCAAGCATGGGCGCGTTGCGCGCTGCGGAATGCCATCCGTTCGGCATGATCGGGATCGGCCGCATTTTCGAAGATTATCGCACCGGCCGGCTGGTCGACGATGCCGCCGTCGCACTCACGCACGCCCCGAGCGCGCTGGGCAGCAAACCGCTGACGGTACCGCTCGTCAATGTCAGAGCAACGCTCGATGTGATGGAGGATCGCGGACTGCTGGCAAGGGGGGTGCGCCAAGAGCTCGAAGATGCCGCAAGCGCGATCTTCTTCAAGAAGCGAACGTGGCGGGCGGTCGTCGAGCAATGTGGAGGGCTGGCCGAGCGCGATCGTACGGACCTGCTGGCAGCACTACTGTCGAATGCCATCGATCAAAAACGCATCGATGCCTTGGCGTTGCTGAAAGCCGTGCAGGACGCCCGCGACATTCGCTCGAGTGCCGATCTGCCCTGGAAACTGCACGAAACCTCATTCCTCACGCGCCCTGCATTGTGAACCGAAGCTGGCAATAGTCACCGAGGGTTGTGTCACGCTTTTTTCACGGGCTGGATCACCTCCACACGCGTATCATTTCTTCAATTCATTGGAGAAATGGGCATGGGCGTGACATCGGTTTTCAAGATAGATGCAGACCAAGGGGCGGAAGACGGTCTGGAAGAGCTCGTCGCGTTGGCGCGAATGATCGCCTATGCGCGACAGGTCGCTCAGGATGTCAAACTGCCGTTCGCGACGAATTGCCTCGACCTTGCGCTCGAGGCCGTGAAGCAGGAGGTGGGGGAGGGTTTGACCAGGGAACTGGCTGAATTGAGTTCTCCGGTTCCGCAAGTGAGTGTGAGAAGTCATTAGTACGGCGTGTCCGATCGGACGCGCCGAGAATGCTCCACCGCTTCAAACCCGCGCATAGCCCCGAAAATCAGCTTCGATTTTCGGGGCTATTGCTTGTGGTCGCGTGCAGCCGGGCAGTCGTCAATCGAACGGGGCCGTTTGTTTCAACCGCTGTGAGACAACGCGCTGAAGCGGACGCCCGGTAACGGCCAATGCTTCGGCGTTTCATGTCAATTGTAAGTTAGGGAAGCCCGGCTCGTTTCCGGCCACTGGCGCTTTATTCAGAAGCTGTTCGACATCCATCTCACGGATGGTTTCGAGCCAGGGGCAAACGGCTTCACTGACGTTGCCTCCGGGCAGGGAGGCGGCGCGATTTCGCACTCAAAGTCTTCTGCACGACCAGCCGTTCGACGACCGACCCTTCATCTTAATGGGTCAGGTTGCGCTTCTGGGCCAGCAGCAGAATGTAGTCGTCGGCGATGTCTGCGATAGCCATTGCGACTTCCGCCGGATCGCATCCTTCGACCTTCGTATTTGCAATGAACTGATAGACCGCCTTCTCGATCTGCTTCCGGCAGATCATCACGCGCTCATCGTAACCAAATTCCGGAATCTGCGATGCTATATCACTCATCAGGTCAGCTCCATCACTACTTACAGTGACCATGACACAAATTATAAGTTGAGCAAGTAAATGCTTTATGAAGGGTTAATTCGTTTGTGAAGTGCGACCATTTCGACACAGGTCGGCGTGATGAGCCAGGACTGACCAACTTCGCCCAAGCATATCGGTTGTTTCGTAGCGGGAGGCTCGTCAAAGGGGATAGGCATGTCATACGCGGCGGGTTTTGGGTCGATATTTCCAATGGCGAGGACAGGCTCGTATGCCGGCCTTTGAAATGACAGACCGAATGCTGTTGGCTGAATTGATCGGTGCAGGTCGCAGGGATTTATAAAATATCTTTATTTATCAATGCATTATGGTTTCATACGGCAGTCTTGAATTGCATCGGCAGCTTTTTCCCGCGCAACCATCCTGGGATTGTTGGGCCATCGGCTGTGACGACCTCACCAATGATGAAGGCAGTTGCCGGGTCGCTGAGAGCCCGGGGCGGCAGGTGACTGTCGGTAGATCTTCTGTTCCTGCGTCGAAGGTAATGCCGATGCTTTTGAAACTTTAGGCACAACAAGTTGGTATCGATAATTGAGTGTAGCAAATAAAATTTTATCAAAAGGTAAAATTATGAATTTCAGACAATGGTTGTATTTAAAATAAATTATAAGATGATTAAGTTTCTATATCATAATAATCGTACGATGCATTCTTCTTCCGTGCTGTATAGATACTTTATGAAGTTCTATCGGATGGTAATATCGACTTGATGACGCTCTTTCTGTCTCCGCAATTTCATTGCGCATCCGAAAGCATCCCCGAGATGAATTGAAGCGTCGGTCGAAATATTGACAAAAAACCCGAGCTTTGACCTTCGCTTGCCGATGATGGCGGATTTTCCGATCAAGCCGATCTCAGCAGCATGATATCGCCATCCGAAGTAAAATCTATTTATGCTGATGCAGCGATAATGGCTGTCGCATTTGTGGCAACCAGCCGGGAAGCAAAATGGAGGACCCGCCGGGGTGGTTGGCGGGTCCTCCAGTAGGAATGCTTGCACAGTGCGTAGGTATGATTGCAGTTAAAGTCGACATTGTCGAAGTTCATTATTGGGGTAGTTCTTTTTTATGTAGATTACTCCATTTTTTAGCAATTCCAATTCTATTTCAATATGAATTTTTGTAGTACAAAATAGTGGAGATAGTCATCAAGCCTTCTGCGAGATCGGGAGGTGAAATGGGATGGCTAGCGCCTCGCCATTCATATCGAACCCCAGGATATCCGGATACTCACCCGAGACGGCCATAACTGGACACATCGGTTTCCGGCCATCGAACAGGCTGCCCGAGCGCTCGGGCCGGCGTCGATGATCATCGATGGCGGGGCAGTTGTGCTCGACGAGGAGGGCGGCCGGATTTCAGGCTGCTGCAGCGATCGCTGGGCGCACCCGGCAAGAAAGCTGGCAATCACAGCTGCGTACCGATGGATACAGATCAGCTTCCTCATAGGTAAATGGTAACCGTCTTTTTGGCGGCGCGCGTCGCTTTTGCACCGGCAATCTATCGACTACGAACAGCTGCCGGCTAGAAATATCTTTGTCGAATAACCATTGCTCCATTTATTGAAACTCAAACGTCCATCTTGGTGTAACTTCTTTGCGATCGTGTGGACTTCGGAGTTGCGAGCTTGAAGAAATCGGCAAGAAGTGACGTAACTGTTGCTGTTGTAATCCCTGCCTACAACGCGGAACGAACCCTGGCTGAAACAATCAGCAGCGTTCGCAATCAAACGCATCATGCGCTGGATATCGTCGTGGTGGATGACGGTTCTAAGGACGATACCTTGGCTATTGCGCAAGAAATCGTTAAAATTGATCCGCGCGTGCGGGTATTGAAGCAGAGGAATTCCGGCGTCGCTGCTGCTCGAAATGCGGGTTGGCGCTCTACCCATGCCGACCTAGTGGCATTCCTGGATGCTGATGACCTTTGGTCACCTGATAAAATTGAGCGACAATTGGTGGCATTGGAGACAGGCGGCCCGCAAGTCGGGCTGGTCTACACTTGGTATGCGATGATCGACCACAAGAATTACGTCATTTACCGGAGCAATGAGATTTCCGTCGAGGGAGATGTGCTCGACGACGTACTTGCCAAAAACTTCATTGGAAATGGAAGCTCGCCACTCGTACGGCGGAATGTCCTCGACGCGACGGGAGGATTTGACTCCTCACTCAAACAGCGCGAGGCGCAGGGATGTGAAGATTACCTCTTCTACTGCCTGGCCGCTGAACTCTCGCATTTTGTGGTGGTGCCGGATCATCTTGTCGGCTATCGCCAAACCCCCGACAACATGTCAGCCAACCTGACGCGAATGCTTCGGTCCTGGATTCTGGTCGCGGATGAAATGCTAAAGAGACACCCGGAAAAGGGTTTTGCAATCCGGGCCGGCCTACGCCGCTGTGGCCGGTGGCTCGCCCAGAGGGCGGTTGAACAAGGCCAATACCGCGCGCTAATCGGACTTGTGGCTACCATGTCCCGACATGACAAGCCAATTGCCGCCGAGATGCTCGTGGTCGACGCGAGATCAAAGGCAATGAAGAACTTCAAAAAAAAGGCCCGATCATGGCTGAAGCGGGAACCATATTTCTCTCCAAATCCCAATCATCGCTTTGCTCTGGGAACAAAATACGATGCCGGTTGGACGGTGGACCCCCCCGTTCTTGTCTCAGCCAAATAGCAGATTTGCGAATTCCGACTGGGTGATCCCGCGAAAAACCTCCTGTCTTTTCAATGCGAGCTTATCGGCATCCGCCCGCACCGTGCCACCGACACAGCTTAACCCGATCCGGTAACCACATTGTTCGGCTATGTCCCGGATAGCGGGGTCGAAGTCGCCGTACGGATAGGCGACCGCCAGCACTTCTCGACCTAGGCATTTTTCAAGCATAGCTTTGGAGCCAGCAAGCTCTCGCAATAGGCTCTCCGGTGCCAGGGCAGATAAACGCACATGTCGGACACCGTGGGCGCCCAGCGTCACATCGCTGTTTGCGACTGCCGCAAGTTCCTCCCACGTTAGCAGTGAAGCCGGCGATCCATAGGCCGAATCCCATATTGCAGAGCCGCCGACCCTATCGGTTGGGACAAAGAGTGAGGATGGGAAGCCGTATCGATGGAGCAGTGGGAGGGCATGCGTCATGAAATCGCGTGTAGCGTCGTCGAAAGTCAGAACCAATGTCTTTTCGGGCGGTTTGGTACCTTCATCGAAACAAGCAAGCAGCCGATCCAAAGTCATCCCGCGCCATCCGGCGTCGCGCAGGAAGGCCAGTTGAGTTTCGAAAGCCTCCGGAGACTGGCGGTATCGAGCAAGTTGTTCAGCACCGTCATCCGAAACCTGATGATACATCAAGATCGGGACATCGTTCCAGTCGGCGGCCGCTTCTACAACTTGCCCCCCTCTCCAGCGTACTTGGCTGGCGACCTGAAGAGGCAAAGGCTGCGCCGTGTTAATTTCCATGCGTGTCGGCTCGAGGAAGCCCCCGTGCTCCACCTTCTCGAACCTTTGGATTCTATAGAGCGGACTCTTGGCTTCGACCGAGAGGGTTAAGTCCGGATGCTGGTCAAACATCTCACCTATGCCGACCGCACCGAATTCATGCGGCCACCCAAATCCCGTCTCATTCGGCATATCAATCAGGAGGTTGGCGTGGGCGGTAACGAACCAACCACCAGTGCGAAGACTGCCCGCAATCTTGTCGACTATCTGCCTGAGTTTTTCTCTGTTCTCGAAATAGTACAGAACTTCACTGCAGACGATGAGATCGTAAGGCCCTTCTAGCTCGTCGCTCAAAAGATCCAACTGCCGATAGGCTACCGCGGAATCATGGCCCTGAAGCGAGGCCGCTCGAGCGACGGCCGACGCCGAAATGTCGGTCGCCAGCAAGTTGTCGACACGGGAGGCCAACATCCGTGTAAAGGTTCCTTCCGCGCAGGCCAGTTCAAGGCCGTTTGAAAAGCGCCGATCGTCCAACAACGAGAGTGTCTGAAGATATTTCACAGTCTCATAGTTGTTTCGGTAGTCCCAAGGGTCGACTTGGGAAAACAGCTCCTCCCAGTACGCCTCCGTATCGTATCTCGGCACCTCATCGCCCACTGGGCCGGTTTTTTTCGACGGCGTCTCCTTTAACATCTGTGTTGAGGCTGCAACCGCCCGCTGGCTTTCCTCTTCAACGATTCGATCGAATTCGGCGCGCCCGGCATGCGCCATGCCCGATATCGAGTCGACACGTGTTGGTGTCGGCTCCTCCTTGCCCCACCAGCCCGTTACTGTTTTAGCTTCGGCCCAATATGATATTTTCGCCATGAGCTTCAGCACCTGTTGAGCTACTCCGCTGGAGCTTGGCGCTGCCATGCTGGCGGAGGCGGCGCGCCCGTCATCATGATCAGGAAGATTGACGAAGCCATCTTCTGCCGACAAAGCCACTGTTGGGTGCTCCAGATCGTCGAACTCCGGGCCGAACTCCCTCCTAAGCCGATTTCGTATAGCATCCGCTTCGATTGCTCCGAAGACAACAAACTCCAGTTGCCCCAGCAGCGTCGAACCTCGCCAGATGCAACAGCGCAACCGCTCAATGCCGGGCAAGATAAGGTCGACGATAGGTCGATCCAAATCAATTGGCTGTATCCTTGTTCTCCCGATCGTGGTGGGCACGTTGGTCGGCAGCTGGTCAGCGACCTTTCGCTCCAGTGAACGAACCAACAGGGAACCAAAAGCTTCTTGGGGACCATGCCGATTAAGCCAAGCCTCTAGGTCCGGAAGCTTGCCCTGGATCTTCGACCAGAGTCCGGGCCAAATCGGCTCGTCGGGGAAGGCGCCGACCACAATCCCGTCTATCATTATTGCGCTGAGCGCGTAGGCATCGGCGTCAGGTGGGATAGGCTCTACCACCCGGTCAAGCAGTTCGCCAGGATTGTCGCCCTGACCTATTGAGGCGCCGACAAGCCAGATCGCGAGATACCAGCACGCCATTCCCAACGCAGCTTTTGTTATTCCCTGGGCGAGCGCCGGCACCGGATAGGCGATGCGCGGATCGGAATGGTGGCCGCGCCGGATCACCTTAAGACCAAAATCGAGATGCCTAAGCCTGTTTGACGACAGCGAACCGGCCTCTACGCTAACGTCAGCCATCAGGCCTTCGACCGGCGCAAATTCGGCGCCAGCTCGAGCGAGGCGCTGCCACAGGTCCCAGTCCTCGCACATTGTCATCTCTGGATCGAAGCCGCCGAGTTCGGCAAGCCGGGACCGGCGAAGCAAGGCGGCGTGGATCGCGAAGGGGCAATAGCGCGCTGCTTCGGCAAACGGATTGTCCATTTTCACTGCGGGGTGAGACTGCCACCAGGGAGCACCATTTTTCAGACGGCGCCAACCGCAATGCAGAATGTCGGCCTGCGGCAAAGTTCGTGTGTGATTCAGCATGGTTTCGAGGTGGAAGGGTGCCAGCGCGTCGTCTGAGTCGAGAAAGACGACCCAGTCGCCTTTCGCCTGTGCCAGTCCCGCATTGCGAGCAGCTGAAACGCCGCTCTGCTCCTGCCGCAGCACACGGAAGCGCGTATCCTGAGCCGCGAAACGGTCTGCGATCTCAGCGGTCTGATCGGTTGAACCATCATCAATGATGAAGCATTCCCAGTCGGCATGACTTTGCGCTATCAGGCTCTCCAAAGTCGAAGAAATCGTTGTTTCCGCTCCATGCGCCGGTGTGATGATGGAAACCATCGGCATAATTGCTGCTTCCTACGATAACGATCACGCTAGTGTACCGTGTCAGTTCGCGAGTATGATGATCTTTACTACTTTGAGGCAAGGTGTATTTGACCGGTGGCAAAAGTGAGCCGAAATGCCTGACCAGCTCAAGGATGATGCGCTTGATCGCGCGAAGCGACGGGACCAATACTGGCGCCGTGATCAGTGGAAGCCCTTGATCCATATCTGTCTGCAATGGAACGATTTGCTGTTAGAACTTCTGACACGCGATCTGAAGATGAGATATCAACGGTCCGCAATTGGCCTCGGCTGGTCCTTGATGCGGCCATTGAGCCAGCTGCTGGTTTTTTCGCTGATCTTTCGTCACGTCCTGCCCCTGGATATTCCCCATTACACCACTTTCGTCTTTTCCGGCGTGTTGGCCTGGGGTTGGCTCAGCACTGCGGTACCCGCAGCGACGACTTCCATAACCGGCAGCAGCGAACTGGTGCGCCGGCCGGGCTTTCCGATCGGGATACTTCCTGTTGTCGCAGTCATCACACAGGCAGTGCACCTTCTGCTCGCTCTGCCACTCCTCTTCGTCATCTCGTTTATCGAGACCGGGGCCCCGACATTGAGCGTCGTCGCACTTCCACTCGTCTTCCTTGCGCAGGCGCTGTTCATGATGGGCCTGTCCTATCTTGTTGCGATTGCGCATGTCCACTTCCGGGATACTCAACATTTGGTAGGCGTAGTTTTGATGCTGGGTTTCTACCTGACACCCGTGTTCTACAGCCCACTTAAGGCGAGTGAGCCGATGGCGTTAATTCACACCTGGAACCCGATGGCCTGGATTCTCGAGGGCTACCGCGCCATTTTCGTCGAACACGCGTGGCCTCCCGTTGATATCTATTGGAAGACTGCGCTGATTTCTTTGCCGATGCTATTTGCTGGCATTTGGCTGGTCGAGCGTGGCAGCGCACGCCTAGTGGACGAACTATGAGACAAGGCGCCATCACCGTCCACGACGTCGGCAAGCGCTACCGTGCGCAAGGGGGGGCACGCTCCACCACCTTGAAGGGTTACCTTTTGTCCGGGCGGTCCGTGGTACAGTCGAAAAGCTTTTGGGGCCTGCGCCACATCAGCTTCGCGGTTGCGCCAGGACAAGCTGTCGGCGTGGTCGGGCTAAACGGGGCCGGGAAGTCCACTTTGCTGCGTCTGATCGGCGGCGTTGGTCGTCCCGACGAAGGGCAGATCAAGGTGATGGGTCGAATTGGCGCCTTGCTCGACATCGGGGCGGGCCTGACCGACGATTTGACGGGGCGCGAGAACATCTTCCTGCTGGGTGTTATCGCGGGAATGCGGCGGACCGAGGTTGCCGAGCGGTTTGACGAGATTGTAGCCTTCGCCGAGCTGGAGGCGGCCGTTGAGAACCCGGTTCGCAGTTATAGCACCGGGATGCGTATGCGCCTGGCATTCGCCGTGGCAGTCCATGTGCGCCCGGACATCTTGCTTATCGATGAGGCCCTCGCTGTAGGCGACCAAGCCTTCCAGCAGAAGTGCATTGCAAGAGTGAAGGAGATACTGAACGACGGCGCCACTATCTTCTTTGTGTCACACGACGTCTCGCAGGTAAGAGAAATCTGCGATCACGTGCTGTTCCTGAGAGGCGGACGCGTCGTGGGCTACGGACCAATCGACGAAATGCTCCCGCTTTATACCTCGGCAGTCGAGGCGAAGGTCGCCAGTGTCCAGCACGAACCGTTCGCCGTTACAAAACTGCCCGTCGAACTTGTGCCGCAGGTCAGCCGGTTCGGCAATGGCGAACTCCAGATCACAGCCGTAGTGTTGCTGAACGAGCAAGGCACGCCGACAAGTACCATCGTTGCGGGCGACCGGCTGTCGATTTCACTGACCTATGTTGGCGCTACCAGAGATCGCAACGCCGTTATCGTCATCGGCATCTACGCGGCGGACGATACGTGCTGCTTCGAGACCGACAGCAAGTTGGCCGAATTCGACCCTGTCGTAGACTCGGACACGGTGCGCATCGAAACAACACTCAATCGCATCGACCTAGCGCCGGGCGACTATCGCGTTACGGTGGGCCTTTTTTCGGCAGACTGGCAGCAGGTTTACGATTACCATGCCGAAGTCTATCCTCTCGCCGTGACCGGCCCCGGCCCAAGAAAGGGGATGCTGAATCCCCCGACACAGTGGCAGCAGGTGCAGTCGCGCCCCACCGCGGCCTCGCCGGACCACGGCTCATTGGGTCACCACAGCTTGGATCGGAACTCTTGATGCGCCTTGCGGTTCGAGACATCGACATTCTTGACCTTCCGCCAGATTTTGAACCGACCGCTGACTATCAGGGTGCACTTGTGCTGATCCGGGTCGCCGGTCGTCCGTGCGGCCAAGCTGTGATCGCCTTCGACACCGATGGCGGCAAGACGCCAATTAAGGACCGGATTCTGTCTGCGGCCAGTTCGTCGGTATTCGAGGCTTGGCTGAGGCATCGGCTGGCCCTCCCTGACCCGTCGCCGGCTCCAAGTCAACTGCCGAAAGCTTCCGTCGTGATTTGCACGCGCGATCGTACCGAAGATCTGGAGCGCTGCCTCACCGGGCTTATGGCTATGCCCGATAAGGTCGATATTCTCGTCGTCGACAATGCCCCATCGAATGAGGCCACGCGAGATTTAGTCGGGCGCTTCGACACTGTGAGATATCTGCGCGAACCGCGTCCTGGTCTTGACGTCGCGCGCAATACTGCCCTTCGCAACGCAGATGCAGACGTCGTCGCCTTCATCGACGACGATGCGGTCCCCGACCCGCTATGGCTTAGAACCTTGCTTCGCAATTTCGAGGACCCGCTGGTGCTGGCCGTAACCGGCCTTACTATGGCGGCAGAGCTGGAAACGGACGCGCAGATCGCCTTTCAACATTTTGGCGGTTTTTGCCGTGGTTTCAGGCGTCAGGTCTATGACGCCCACAACCTGGATCCATTCACCGGATGGCATGCGGGTGCCGGTGTCAACATGGCATTGCGCCGAACGATCGTTGACGCGGTGGGGTGGTTCGACGAGGCCCTCGACGCTGGAACGCTAAGTCTGGCTGGTGGCGACACAGACATGTTCCGGCGTGTGCTCGAAGCCGGATATCGGATCGTCTACGATCCCGAGGCTCTGAACTGGCACCGCCATCGTCGCTCAAGCAAGGAACTGCAGCAGCAGATGTATGGCTACGAGGTTGCATCGCTCGCCATCTTGACGAAGGCCCTCCTGTTCGAGCGAAACCCGCGTGCGCTCCCTCGCATGGTTCGTTCGTACATCAGGCTTCTTCGGCGATTGTTTCAACCTCGACGGACACACCAATTCAGCCTGCCTTACAACGACGCCTTAACCCAGGTCAGAGGGGCTGCGAGCGGCCCGGTTCGTTATCTGAGGGCGCGGGCGCGAGTCGTGGGGGCAGGGCACAAGCGTGGTTGACATCAGCGTTATCATACCAACGCATAATCGTGCTGCCATGCTGAGATCGCTTCTGGGTAAGCTCGACGCTCAGCGAGATGGGACCCCAGCGTTCGAAGTCCTGGTTGTGGCGGACGGGTGTGAGGACGACACGTCGACAATGCTCTCGTCGCTTCGTACCCGCGTTCCGCTTCGTACCCTGTCGTTGCCGGGCGTCGGTCCGGCACTCGCCCGCAATGCGGGGTCGCAGGTCGCGAGCGGCCGTTTATTGATCTTCCTTGATGACGACATTGAGCCTGGGGAAAACTTCGTTCGGGCGCACGTCGTTGAACATCAGCGCCACCCTGGGGGCGTCGTGATGGGCCCTTACCCGCCACTTCCGCACATTGCAAAGGATCGCTTCCGCCTCAGCGCGCGCGCATGGTGGACGAGGCACTTCGAGCGCGTGTCCCGCCCTGGACATCAGTTCGCCTTTACCGATGTGCTGACAGGAAACCTTTCGCTGGAGGCGGAGCTTTTTCACGCAATGGGCGGGCTCGATCCTCAATTCGCCCGTGCACGAGAAGACTTCGAATTTGGTCTGCGTCTGATCAAAAAAGGAGTTCCAATTCGTTTTGCTCCTGACGCATTGGGCTATCATCTCGAACATCAAACGGCGACACTCACCGGAAAGATGGTACGCAGGCATCAAGAGGGACGCTCCGATGCCTTGATGGCTCGCAAGCACCCCGACATACAGCGGCTGCTCGAGATCCATCGGTTTGCCGGAAAAAAGGGGCGGAAGAAGCGTCTGCAAAGGGCCATGGCTACCCGCGCCGGTTCTGTCCTTGACCCCCTCGTCAAGGCTGGCCCCCGCCTCCTCCAAATGTTGGAGAAGGCTGGCCTTCGCAGGCTCTATGAGAAGGTAGAGCGGCAGCTCAATGGATATCATTATCTTCGTGGCGCCGCCGAAGTGTTGGGTGAGGATTGGCGGCTTCCGACGGATCCGACAGCTTCCACTGACGAAATCGACGTGCTCGAGATCAATCTGGACCAAGGCCTTGAGGCAGCCGAAGCTATGCTGGCGGAACGCCGACCCCTCGCTGCTCGTATCGCGAATGGGACGGTACCCGTCGGCGACATGTGTCACCAGATCGGCGCCGAACCGTGGGACGCACGGCATCTCCGTCCGTGGCTGAACCGCCAGGCAATACATGGATATCTTCCTGTGGCGCTTGCCGAATGGCAGGGTCAGCCGATCAACGTCCCCCCGCAATTGTCCGACTTCACATTGAACACTCTCAATAACCCCAGTTTCCACGCCCATATGATCGAACAGCACGTCCAGTGGATGCAGGCGAAACTGCGTTCAGCACTCTATGACAATACGAGTAGATCGTAGCGGCCGACGCTGCTGCAGCCGAGCGCAATGTTCCGACGCCCTACCGCGCCCGTGCCGATGCGCCCGCCGTGGGGCCAGTTCCGGCTGTCGCGGAGAAAGTAAAGCTCAATGCTTAGAGGAATTCAGGCGTTTCATCGCTGGATGGCGGAAGCTTGTTTCGCTGATGCCAATACCAGGCCGTCTCCAGTATATCGCCGAGCGCGGGGATTTTCGCCCTCTAGTCGAGACGAGGAAACTCATATCCTTCAGATCAGACGGCATTGGTTCTGGCATCATCACTCTCCCAATTGCACCGTGAGCACACGCCGCCCAGCAAAGGCGCGAAGCTCCAAAGCCGTGATGGCTCATTGCGCCGCGCGTGCCTTCATTTGATCCCTGAACCAGTCGAGCGTCATGGCGACACCCTGTTCGTAGGTGATTTTGCACGACCATTCCGGCATGACGTAGTGCGCATTGGTGAGATCCGGCCGTCTGTTCGTCGGATCCTGCGGAGGGGAGGGCTGGAAGACAATCGGCACGCCGCCGCCGAGCTTTGAAACATATCGCGCCACCTCCAGAACCGAAATCTCCCGATCGTTGCCGACGTTCAGAGGCCCCTTGTAGTCGGTTTGGTTCATCCAGAAATATCGCGCGAAGCCGTCGACAATGTCATCGACATAGCCCCAACTGCGGGACTGAAGGCCGTCGCCGAACACGGTAATCGGGCGGCCCGAAAGCGCCTGGGTGATGAAGTTGGACACAGCGCGGCCATCGTCGAAACGCGTCCGGGGACCGTAGATGTTGAAGGGGCGGACGACCTTGACGTCGAGCCCTTGGGTGCGCTGCATCTCGAATAGCAGCGACTCAGTGCATCGCTTGCTCTCGTCGTAGGAAGAGCGCGGTCCGGTGCAGTCTACCTGGCCCTTATAAGCTTCCGGCTGCGGCGACACCAACGGGTCGCCATAGACTTCGGAGGAGGAAGTAAAACAGAAACGCCCGCCCTTCTTCAGCACATCCAGAAGCCGGAACGCTCCGAGAAGGTTGGCGGAAATCGTTCTCTTCGGTTCCTTCATGTACCATGGCGGAGATGCGGGGGATGCGAGATGGTAGACTTCGTCGAACTTCTCCGAAGTCTGCAGCGTTTCGACGTCCGATTTGACGAAGTGGAAACGGGCGTCTCGAATATGTGCAATATTTTCGAAAAGTCCCGTCCAGAGATTGTCAACAACAACCAGTTTCTGGATGTCATTCCTAAGTAGAAGTCGGTCGCATAAATGCGATCCAATGAAGCCTGCTCCGCCAGAAATTAATACGTTTCTCACATCATCCGCCTCGTTACTTAAGGATATTATTGTTATTATAGCGGGCGAAGGTTTTGTATGGGCACGAAGTCCGGGGTGGATCGGACTTTGGTCTGAGTTTGCGCGCGCGGAAACGGGCGTCTCGAAGTCACGTTGCGGGACGCTGGGCATGCTGTCGGTTGCGCGGAGCCCGGCAATCGTCACATCGAACACGTCAGCCCGGTTCTCACCATGGTCGTTCCGGCACTTCCGATCGGTTTCGTGCCGCGCATCAAGCCCTGATGATTGAGGTCAGCCCTCCGGGGGCGACGCAAACCGGCTCGCATCGAACAGGTCGGTGGCGGCCACCGGAATGATATCCTTACCTGATGTCGCGGCATTAACCTCACGATGAACCGTGCGGGGAGAAACGCGAGGCGCGTTCAAAGCAATCGCCTCGCCGGGAGAATGCAGCGCCCATTTCATCAGCGCCGCGTCGGACGTCGATCCAAAGAAACTTGCTTCCTCCCAGGAAGCGGTCATGGGCAGGGAGGCGATCATATCAGCGCCCTGCTTGGAGGCCTGGTGTGCAACACGGAGGGGTTCGAAGCGGGCGTAGCCCGGCAATGCCGGCGCCGGCCTGTCCGGAAGGACATCAATTGGGCCGATCGACGCCGTTTCCAGTTTGTCATCCATATCAGCGTCGTGCTCGAGGGCGGGTGGCCGCATCGCCGGTATCGGAATCGGCAAAGATGAAACATCTGGAGCGGACCGCTTGTCATCCCGCTCGGCCGCGCCGGTCTGCAGCGCCAGCGCATTCAATGCCCGGCTTCGGGGCGCGGGCAGAAGCGCCGTCACGAGTTTATTGTCTGCGGTATCGCGACTTGACGTGGTCGACGCTCCTGCGTCTTCGTCTTCTCCCGCGGTGCTGGCGATCTGGATCGAGGTGGGGCCGCCGCGCTTCTTGTAGTTCGCAACCGCTTGATTGTATCCCGGCAGCGGCCGGCCATCGGCCGGCAGGTGCATCGTCTGCCCATTCGGGAATAGTCGAGCGAGTTCCTGCCGGGACATGCGGGGCCAGGCCCTGACGTTGCCGACATCGAGATGCACGAAGGGCGATCCCGAGGTCGGATAATATCCGACACCGCCGACCTGCATCTGCATGGCAAGCGCACGCAGCGTCGAAAGCTTCACGCCGGGAACGTAGAAGTCCATCGCCTTGCCCAGCATGTGCTGGCTCTTCTTGGCGACGCCCGTGCTGCGCGAGCGGTTGCGGAGCATGTTGTTGGTGGTGGGCGAACGATAGGCGGAGACGATATGGATGTAGTCCTTGCCGCCGCTGCGCTTGTACACCTCCCAGACCAGGTCGAGCAGCCGGGGATCCATCCGGGTCGGCTCGTTCCTTCGCCAGTCGCGCAGAAACCGATTGATCTGGGCAAGGCCTTTCGGATCGAACTTTCCGTCCCGCTTGTAGGTAATCGTGGCCCTCTCGCCCGTATGGGTAAAGAACAGCTTCAGGGCCCGATCTTCCGCTGAGGCAAATGATGCCGAACCGATAAGCGCCGGCAGCGCAAACAGAGCCGGCAGAATGGTCTGCGCTGCGAAGCGTTCCGCACGCGACAGCAGCGTGGCAATTCCACCCAAGGCCCCGCCCGATAATCCTTGCACTGGATACTTCAACACGAACAATCCCGCCTACACCAAACACTCGACGGTGTGCGGGTATCTCCGCATCCATCAGGCTCAGTAAAGCCAGCTTATGGTCAATAAATTCCTAACAAGGGGATTCGTAAGCTCGGTGACTTGAGGAAGCGGGTCATCTCAAGCGCAATCGGACCCTACGCCCGCGGGAGGAGAGCATCGAGCGCATTGTGTGCTGCTCTGAAATCCCCGCCGCTCTGAAACGGTTACCACCGCTCCCGATCTTCAGTCTCCCGGAACAGGCGATCTCAACTCCAGCCTAGCGGCTGACCAGAACATGCATCGACCTTAAACCCGGATCAATCAATAGGGCGAGCCAGCTGGGAATGAGGCATCCGATGCGCTGCCAACCGCCAGCCTCGTCGATCGGTAGAGACGCGACGCTTGCTCAGAAAAGCGTGCCTCGGTCAGAATTGGGAAAGTTCGCTGAACAAACTCTGCTATGCCCTCAGAAGTTCGGACTATCCTCATGGCCCTCCAACTCAGGGCACCCCCTGATGTTGCCGAAACCGATCGTTCGCCGGTCGCCCGATTCATCCAGACCTCGGAGCACGATGACATTGTCATCCTGCTGTATAATCTCGCTACGATAGATGCCGGCCCGAAGCGCCTGGTTTTTCGCTTGGCTTATATTACATTGACCGGGCCGCGGAGTAACGTGCCAGTATCTCCTCCCTTGCCCATCCGAATGCCATCCGCCCGAAGCTGCGAATCCTGACAGGCTGGATAGCAGTATCCCAGACGTCAATATTACGCTGCCTAGAACCAGTCTCATTTAACCTCCGTAAGCCGCGGCAGGGCTCGTTTTTGTCCTGTTTTCAACGGACAACCGGGTTTCCCATGGCGTCACCACACTAGCTGGCTCGCGCTAACACTGTGCTAACGCCCGCTTCGGCGGCAATTTCCGGATACTGAATACAAAGGTTTTTTTCGACGCGGTTCGCCTTGTGCTACCGATACCACCGCTCGGAGGAAGAGCAAGTAAAGGGCAATAAGTCAATAATTTCAATGTGTTTTGTGGCGCACCCGACAGGATTCGAACCTGTGACCTTTGGAATCGGAATCCAACACTCTATCCAGCTGAGCTACGGGTGCATGCTTGAGGCGGTTTGAATCGCCTGTCCGATGGGTGGTTCTTAGCCTAGCTTGCGGCCGGCTTCAATCGCGAAATTCTCAGAAATACGGGTGCTTGCGCTTTGCAGGGTGTTTTTATCCATCAGCCAAGAGGACCGTTGCATAAAAACTCCGCCGGCCTTGCGGGCGGCGGAGCGTGGTTAGTGTGGCTGTCGGTCCGCGGCAGTCAGATCTGCATGGCGCCGGGGCCGGGGATCGCCTTTGACGGCACCTTGCCGAGGATGATCATGCCGAGGACTTCGTCCTTGGTCACGTCTTCGGTGCGGGCGTGGCCGACGACCTGGCCGTTCTTCATCACCGAAACGCGGTCGGCGAGGTCGAAGACGTCGTGGATGTCGTGGCTGATGAGGAAGATGCCGATGCCTTCCTTCTTCAGCTGCTTGATCAGCTCACCGACCTGCGCCGTCTCCTGGGGGCCGAGCGCTGCCGTCGGTTCGTCCATGATCAGGATGCGGGCGTTGAAGAGGATCGCACGGGCGATCGCCACCGATTGCCGCTGGCCGCCCGAAAGCGCCTTCACCGGCTCCTTGAAGCGTTTGAAGTTGGGGTTGAGGCGCCCCATCACCTCGCGGGCCGAGGCTTCCATCGCGACGTCGTCGAGCGTGCCCCAGCGGGTCTTCAGCTCGCGGCCGAGATAGAGGTTGGCGGCGGCGTCGACATTGTCGGCGACGGCGAGCGTCTGGTAGATCGTCTCGATCCCGTATTTCTTGGCATCGCGCGGATTGCGGATGTCGGCCGGCTCGCCGTTGATCAGGATCTCGCCGCCATCGCGCTTGTAGGCGCCGGAGAGGATCTTGATGAGCGTCGACTTGCCGGCGCCGTTATGGCCGAGCAATGCCACGACTTCGCCGGGGTAGAGATCGACCGAGGCATTGTCCACGGCGTGAATGCCGCCGAAGGAGATCGAGATGTTTTTCAGTTCCACGAGGGGAGTGCGTTGATCAGCCATGTCTAGGGCTCCTCTCACTTGGCACGGGCGCGGTAGACGGTGTCGAGCCAGACTGCCACGACAAGGACGGTGCCGACGACGACGCTCTGCAGCGGCGTATCGACATGCGCGAGCACCATGCCCGACTGCAGCGACTGCATGACGAGGGCGCCGAGCATGGCGCCGGCAATGGTGCCGGTGCCGCCGGCCAGCGACGTTCCGCCGATAACGGCGGCGGCGATGGTATAGAGCTCGTCGAGCGTACCCTGCGAGTTCGTCGCGGCATTGAGGCGGGCGGTGGAAATCGCCGCGGCGATGGCCGCGAGAATGCCCATCAGCGCGAAGATGCGCACGGTGACCCAGCGCGTCTTTATGCCGGCGAGTTCTGCCGCTTCGGGGTTGCCGCCAATCGCGAAGACATAGCGGCCGAAGCGCAACCTTGTCGCGATGAAGGTCATGATGATGCCGACGACGATCGCGATCAGCACCGGCACGGCGATACCGTAGGGAATGTCCAGACCGGTTTCGGGCCAGGGAATATTGTTGGCCTCGGCATATTTCTTGGCGATGTTGATCGGCCAGTAATAGCTGTTGGCGATCCAGACCGCGCCGAGGATGAGCACGCAGCTGAGGACCGCGAGGAAATATTCAGCCCACATCGGCCGGCGCGGGAAACCGAAGCGCCGGCGCTGCCGGCGTGAGCCGACGATGCTTGCGATGACGAAGAGGCAGGCGCAGATGCCGACGATCCAGCTCCAGGTGGCGCCGATCGAGCCTTCGGCGCCGCCGCCCATGATGCGGAAGGTCTGGTCCATCGGGGCAACCGTCTGGCCGCTGGTGACGAGCCAGGTGGCGCCGCGCCAGACCAGCAGGCCGCCGAGCGTGACGATGAAGGAGGGAACGTTGAGGAAGGCGATGATGATGCCCTGGAAGGCGCCGATCAGGCAACCTGCCGCCAATCCGACCAGCAGCGTGATCGCCCAGGTGAAGGGGCTGTCGAAGCCGATATATTCCGGCAGGATCTTGGCCTGCGTCACGCCCATGATCATGCCGCAGAGGCCGAGCACGGAACCGACCGACAGGTCGATATTGCGGGTGACGATGATCAGCACCATGCCCGTCGTCATGACGGCGATGTCGGTCGTCTGGACCGAGAGGTTCCAGAGATTGCGCGGGGTCAGGAAGAGGCCGCCGGTGATGATATGGAAACCGATCCAGATGATGATCAGCGCGCCGATCATGCCGAGCAGACGCGTGTCGATCTCGGTGGCGCGGAAGAAGCGGGTCACCGGACTGGCTTCCGCCGCTCGCGGTCCGCTTGATGTTGTGGATTTTACCATTTCGGCCATGGGTTTGCCGTTCCCCCACTTTGTTTGGACGGATGCGCCGGCGTGCCCGAGCTGCATCGGCGTCATGCGTCTGTTCTTCAACTCACCATCGCGATGCTTCCGGAAACCGGTCGCGTGGCGTCGCGACACCGTTCCGGCAGGGAATGAAAACCCGCTATGGTGCGGCGAGGCGGAGAAAACTTCGTCGTTGGAGGTCTCATCCGCACCCGGCGCCGCAACGGTGTTCCGCTGCGGCGCCGGCAATTTCAGTTCACAGCCCTTGGCTTACTTGCAGGCAGCGACGCTGTCGGCCTTGACGCCCTGGCACGCTTCCGCCTTGGAGATCCAGCCGGCGTCGATGACGACGTTCAGATTGTCCTTGGTGATCGCAAGCGGCTTCAGGAAGACCGACTGCATTTCGACGCCCTTGGGGCCGCCCTTGAAAGCCTGGGCGCCGTCGATCTTGCTCATGTCCTTGCCGCCGGCGAGGTCGAGAGCGATTTCAGCGGCGCGCTTGCCGAGTTCGCGGCTGTCCTTCCAGACGGAAACCGTCTGCGTGCCGAGAGCGATGCGGTTGAGGGCTGCCTTGTCGCCGTCCTGGCCGGAAACCGGAACGGAGCCGGCGAGGCCTTGTGCGTCGAGAGCAGCGATCGCGCCGCCGGCGGTGCCGTCATTCGAGGCGACGACGGCGTCAACCTTGTTGTTGTTGGCGGTCAGGAACTGCTCCATGTTGCGCTGAGCGTTCTCCGGCAACCAGCCGTCAGTATAGGCCTCGCCGACATTCTTGATCTTGCCTGCGTCGATGGCGGCCTTCAGGACTTCCTGCTGGCCCGAGAACAGGAAGTCTGCATTCGGATCGGAAGACGAGCCCTTGATGAAGACGTAATTGCCTTCCGGCTTGGCCTTGAAAACGCCTTCAGCCTGCAAGCGGCCGACTTCCTTGTTGTCGAATGTGATGTAGAAGGCAGCCGGGTTTTCGATCAGGCGGTCATAGCCGACGACCGGGATGCCTTCAGCGGCGGCCTTCTCGATGGCCGGGCCGATTGCATCGGAGTCCTGGGCGAGAATGATCAGCGCGTTGGCGCCCTGCGAGATCAGCGATTCGACGTCGGTAAGCTGCTTTGCGGCAGAAGACTGCGCGTCAGCGGAAATATACTTGGCGCCCTTGGCTTCGAGAGCCTTCTTGATGGCGGCTTCGTCGGTCTTCCAGCGTTCTTCCTGGAAATTCGACCAGGAAACACCGACGACGAGATCGGCAGCCATGGCAGCGGTATGTACGGAAACGAGGATGGCAGCACCGGCCATCAATTTCAAAATAGACTTCATAATGTCCTCCCGAGTGGATTGCGACCGGCCCAGCCCATGCTTCCTCCGGCCACCGCGAAAAGCTGTCGAGGAAAGGTTCGGATTTTTTTCTCGACAGTCGAGAAATTTAGTGTCAGAGATTTTTTCAACTGTCAACACTGCACTGCCAGCTTAATTTCCTTGCGAAACTTCAGCTGGAGATGCAGTGGAAACCAAGGGTGGAGCAAGCAGGGAGAGAGGGCGGCATTCATGCTGACCAAGTCGAGCACGGAGCTGGTCCGGCAGAGAAACAGCGTGCTCGTGCTGTCCGTGCTGCGTCGCCACGGTGCGCTCGCGCATACCGAAATATCCGATTTTACCGGGCTGTCGTCGGCCACCATCTCGGCGATCACCACTGAGCTGGAAAAAGCCCAGATCATCGAGAAATCGGAACATCAACCGGCAAGCGGCCGCGGCCGGCCACGCGTGCTGCTGCGCCAGCGACGCGATTGCGGCTATCTCATCGTCGTCATCATCTCCTCGGATGCGGTGCAATATTCGCTGGTCGATTATGCCGGTAAACTGATCGACCGCTTCAGCGAGGAACGTTCGCATGATCCGGCAGGCGCTGTCCGCTTCGTCGCGGCGGTGCGGGCCGGGCTTTTGCGTATTCTCGATCGTTCTAAGATCAGCCAAGAAAAGGTGCTGCTGATCTCGATCAGCAGCAAGGGGCTGGTCAATTCCACCGAGCCGGTTCTCGTCTGGTCGCCGATCTTCGGCAGCGACCAGATCGATTTCGAATCGGCGCTTCGGCCGGAATGGCAGGCCAAGGTGATCCTCGACAACGAGACGCTGCTGGTCGCAGCAGCGCTCGGCGCGCGTGAAGAGATGGTGAAAGGCGCCGATTTCCGCTCGCTCGCCGCCCTTTCGCTCGGCCATAGCATCGGGCTCGGGATCGTCAGACGGGGCAACCAGACAGGCCAGGAGATATCGGCGCCCAATTTCGGGCACATGCTGCACATGGCCAATGGTGGGCTCTGCCGCTGCGGCACGCGCGGCTGCATCGAGGCCTATGCCGGTTTCTACGCCATCCTGCGCAGCGCCTTCGAAGTGCCGCTCGATACGATCCCGGCAAAGTTCGTGCCGGTGGCGGAACTCGACAAGATCGCTGCCAAGGCGCGCCAGGGCCACCGCGTCCCCGCCTTTGCCTTTCGCCAGGCGGGGCTGGCGCTCGGCAACGGGCTGTCGCGCATGCTGAGCCTGACGGAGCGCATGCCGATCGCCATCACCGGGCCGGGCACGCGCTATTACGACCTTCTTCGGCAAGGGATCGAAGAGGGTCTGGGGCAGTCGCATATCGTGCGCATGGAAGGCATGCCCGAGATCAGGGTGGTGCCCGACGAGCAGATCCTCGTCTTCGAAGGACATCTGAACCGGGCACTGTCGGTGATCGACCAGGATATCGTTCTCTCGGGCGTTCAGAGCGGGGATTGAGGGAGAGAGCCTGCTGTGCTCCGACGGCTGCCGAAACCCCTCCCCACAGGGGGGAGGGACTAACGTGCGGTGGCCGACGGCGGCAAGCGTCAACCTTTCTGCGGATGAATCGTGAAATGGAAAGCCGCGGGCGCGGCATCTTAGCCCCTCCCCCTTGTGGGGAGGGGATGGGGAGGGGTCTTCGGTTCACGCACCTGCGGGTGTCACCAAACGCGAAATGGCCGGGCTGGTGCCCGGCCATCTCATGCATGGCTTCCGGTCGGGAGAGGACCGTCAGCCGATCTTGATGAGCTTGCCTTCCTTGACCGACTGGACCGCGGCATCGGCGAGCGCGAGCGCTGCGAGACCATCGGCGCCTGAGGGAGAGATCTTCGAGCCCTTCTCGATTGCGGCGATGAAGCTGGCGATCTCGTTGGCATAGGCTTCGGTATAACGGGTCATGAAGAAGTCATGCAGCGGCGGGCGGGTGTAGCCTTCGTCGTTTGCGACTTCGATCGAGACCGGGCGCTGGTTTTCGGCCGAGACGAGGCCCTTGGAGCCGTGTGCCTCGATGCGCTGGTCGTAGCCATAGGTGGCGCGGCGGGAGTTGGAGATGATGGCCTGCTTGCCGGATTTCGTCTGCAGGATCACCGAAACGCTGTCATAGTCACCAGCTTCGCCGATCGCCTTGTCGACGAGCACGGCAGCGGTCGCGAAAACCGACACCGGTTCTTCGCCGAGCAGGAAGCGGGCCATGTCGAAGTCATGGATCGTCATGTCGCGGAAGATGCCGCCCGAGCGCTTGATGTAGTCGACCGGCGGGGCACCGGGATCGCGCGAGGTGATCGTCACCATCTCGACATCGCCGATCTTGCCTTCGTCGATGACCTTGCGCACCGCCATGAAATGCGGGTCGAAGCGGCGGTTGAAGCCGACCATCAGCTTGCCGCCGGTCTCCTCCACCACCTTGATGCAGGCCTTGACGCGGGCGACGTCGAGATCGATCGGCTTTTCGCAGAAGATCGCCTTGCCGGCGCGGGCGAAGCGCTCGATCAGATCGGCATGGGTATCCGTCGGCGTGCAGATGACGACGGCGTCGATATCCTTGGCGGCCTCGATCGCCTCGATGGTGCGGACTTCGCAGCCATAGGCGGAGGCGATCGCTTCGGCAGCCTGCGGAAAGGCGTCGGCGACCGCGACGAG
Source organism: Rhizobium brockwellii (assembly GCF_000769405.2). NCBI lineage: Bacteria > Pseudomonadati > Pseudomonadota > Alphaproteobacteria > Hyphomicrobiales > Rhizobiaceae > Rhizobium > Rhizobium brockwellii. The sequence continues at coordinate 3,271,362 of NZ_CP053439.1, read as the reverse complement.
CTTTGCATTGGCGTCGCCGCTGACAGCCTTCGCATGAACTTTACCAATGCGGCCGGCGCCGAGAAGACCAAATCTCACTGTCATTCTAACCTCCCTTGAATTCGGAACAAATAAACCGAATTATCGAATTTCTGGAATTTTCATTCCATCTTCTGTGGACCGCGTCAAGCCCGGGGATCTCTCACATTTGCAAGATTCGAACGAGGCCTGTCCTGCTCGGATTGACGTATTCTGCCGGAGCAGGTTTTGGTCAGGGCAGAGCCGATAGCCTCTGATCCCGGCTAGAGATGCCCGGACTTTCAGCCAAGAGAATACTTTAATCTGAACAGGAAAGGCTCTAGAACAGGATGACTTTAGGCCGGGTCGGCCTAAAATCTGAATCCTGTTCTACATTATATAGTTCGAGCATGATGTCGTCCGAAAACCGCTTACACTTTTCGGCATCATGCTCTAGAGACAATCGCGGCACGGGCCGACGGCAGTGCGACACATGCGACCGCGGGGCAGGAATGCAACTCATCGATCCGAATCATCCGGCATATCGGCGCCTCTGGGTGCGAATTGCCATCGTTGCCGTTTGCTTCGGCTGGGCCGTGGTCGAACTTGTCACCGGCGATCCGTTCTGGGCGGTGCTGGCCGGCGGGGCAGGCGCCTATTCCTTCTATATGCTGTTCTGGACCTTCAATCCGCAGCCTCCGGCCATCGAGCCGCCCGTGCAGCCTGACGCCGAGGACGAGGACGAACCCGCGGCGACCGCTGAAAAACCTTCGAAGGACGGGCAGGCGGAATAGTCAGCGGCTCAATCGCCGCAGCGCTTCGTCGATCAGCAGATTGGCCAGCATCATGCGCTTCGTCGCGTTGTCACGGAAGGGCAATTCTACGCCATCGGGATGATTGGCGCGGGCGAAGGCGCGGCGCTTTTCGCGGAGCGTCAGCGGCGTATCGGCGGCGGATATCGCCAGTTCGGCGGCAACCTCCTGCGGTGTCGTGCGGACGAGATGGTCCGGCATGACGGGCTCGGCTGGAGGCGCAGGCGCCGGCTTTTCCACGACCCCAGCGGCGGCATCGAGATCCAGATTGTCGAAATAGGCCTGGCCGACGCGTTGCGAAGCAGCCGAGACGCCCTCCATGACATCGAAGGCAAGCCCGGTGCCGAGGCCGGAGACGCGATGGGCAGCCGGCGCTTCGGCGTCTTCGGCCGTCTCGTCCTCTGCCTTCAGCCGCTCGAGGACTGATTGAAATACCGACTGTCCGAACAGCATCCCGCCTTCCCTTCGAAGCATGCATTAAAAACGGACAAGATGGCGCAGGGCTTGCGGGTGTCGTCAGCCGGCCTGCTTGCGGCTCTCCTCGAGGATGATGTCGTAGAGCAGCCTCGCGCTCGGCGGCAGCGCCCGCTCCCTGGCCGTGATCATGCTGTAGGGCTTGACGTTGATGTCGAAATCGATCGGCAGCATGCGCACATCCGAGGCATTCGAGCCTTGGCTGGCAAGGAACTGGGCGACGTCGACGGCGACCGGAGCGATCGCATCGGTTTCACAGATGATGGCGCAGGTCAGAAGCAGCGAGGAGGTGTTGACGATATTTTCCGGCAGCGCCACACCCTGCGACAGGAAAACGTCCTCGATCGTGCGGCGCAGCAGCGTGCCCGGCGGCTGGAACACCCAGTCGTAATCCCTGACGTCGGCGAGGCTGCTAGTCTTCTGCTTCATGAGCGGATGGCGGCTGCGCACAATCAGGCAAGCCCGTTCGATGCCGATCTCCGTTACCTCGAACAGGCGCGGGTTGAGATCATCAGGAATGCGGCCGATGATGAAATCATGGCGGGCGGCGAGCAGTTCGCGGGCAAGCACGTTGCTCGTCTCCACCTGGATGTTGATCTCGATGCCGGGATAGGCCTTGCGCACCTTGTTGATCGCCGGCACGACGAGGCTCATGGCCGGTGCCGTCACCGAGCCGATGAAGACCGAGCCGCCCTTGCCGCTTTTCAGTTCACCGATCTCGCGGCTCGCCTCACGCAGCTCCAGGAGGATCTTCCGAGCCCTTCGCGCTAGCGCTGCGCCGAAGGTCGTCAGCACCACGCCGCGGGCCACGCGCTCATAGAGCGATGTCTTGGTGATTGATTCCATTTCGGACAACATCCGTGACGCGGCGGGCTGCGAGATGTTCAGGACTTCCGCAGCCGCGGAAATCTGTCCACTATCTTCGATTGCGACGATCATCCGCAGGTGATTCAGCTTAAGTCCTGCACGCAAAAGGCTGTCATCGCCGAAATTATCACTGTGGATATCGACATGATCCATCGAAAATGGCTCGGAAATAACCGTCATGGTTGCAGCCTCCTCGCTGCGCTCCATCAAAAGTAATACTTTTTAACGATATACCAAAATTGTTATGCACGTTAGCACTTATTCTATTTGACAGTTATAGGAATCCATACCAGTTTGCCGCCGTGTGCTGGTTGGCACTCAACACGTGTGAGATCGTGGAGGAGACCTACTTCGTTTCTCACCATCTGAAGTAACTATCCAATACGGAACCTGCCACAGTTTCGGGGCGGGCGATTTTTCGTCCGCTGCTTATTAACAAGGGAGAGAGAAATGAAATCCATTATCTCATTGATGGCTGCGGCTGCCTTCGGCGTCGCTTCGTTCGTTGCACCGGCTCTAGCCGCGGATAAGGGCACTGTCGGTATCGCGATGCCGACCAAGGCTTCGGCCCGCTGGATCGACGACGGCAACAACATCGTCAAGCAGCTCCAGGCTGCCGGTTACGGCACTGACCTGCAGTATGGCGACGACGATATTCCAAACCAGCTTTCGCAGATCGAAAACATGGTCACCAAGGGTGCCAAGGTTCTCGTCATCGCTTCGATCGACGGCACGACGCTTTCTGACGTTCTCCAGAAGGCACACGACGCCGGCATCAAGGTCATCGCTTATGACCGTCTGATCCGCGATTCGGGCAACGTCGACTACTACGCCACCTTCGACAACTTCCAGGTCGGCGTTCTGCAGGCTGGCTCCATCGTTGACGGCCTCGGCCTCAAGGATGGCAAGGGCCCGTTCAACATCGAACTGTTCGGCGGTTCGCCGGACGACAACAACGCCTTCTTCTTCTATGATGGCGCAATGTCTGTCCTGCAGCCCTACATCGACAGCGGCAAGCTCGTCGTGAAGTCCGGCCAGACCGGCATGGACAAGGTCGGCACGCTGCGTTGGGATCCGGCAACGGCCCAGGCCCGCATGGACAACCTGCTCTCGGCCAACTACACCGACGCCAAGGTCGATGCCGTTCTGTCGCCTTACGACGGTCTGTCCATCGGTATCATCTCCTCGCTGAAGGGCGTTGGTTACGGTACTGCGGCTCAGCCGCTGCCGATCGTCACCGGTCAGGACGCTGAAATCCCGTCGGTCAAGTCGATCATCGCTGGCGAACAGCACTCGACGATTTTCAAGGACACCCGCGAACTCGCCAAGGTCACCGTTGCCATGGTTGATGCCGTGATGTCCGGCAAGGAGCCTGAGGTCAACGACACGAAGACCTACGACAACGGCGTCAAGGTCGTTCCGTCCTATCTGCTGAAGCCGGTTGCCGTCGACAAGACCAACTACAAGCAGATCCTCGTCGACAGCGGTTACTACTCTGAAGACAAGCTGAAGTAATTGAGAAGGACCGGAGCCCGCGCTTGCGGGTTCCGGTCTTCGATTTTATGATCGCCCAGCCGCTTGACGGCTGCAGGCGCTGGAACTTTGACTATGGAAAATACAATCCTCGAAATGCGGAGCATCACCAAGACGTTCCCGGGCGTCAAGGCGCTGGAGAATGTGAACCTCAAGGTTCGCCAGGGTGAGATCCACGCATTGGTGGGCGAAAACGGGGCCGGCAAATCGACCCTGATGAAAGTGCTATCAGGCGTCTATCCCACAGGAAGCTATGAAGGCGACATCGTCTATGAAGGCGAGACGCGCAACTTCAAGGTCCTGAAGGACTCCGAAGAAATCGGCATCGTCATCATTCACCAGGAACTGGCGCTCGTGCCGTTGCTGTCGATCGGCGAAAACATCTTCCTTGGCAACGAGAATGCCAAGAGCGGCGTCATCAGCTGGGACGAGACATTCAACCGCACGAAGCAGCTGCTGAAGAAAGTAGGCCTGTCCGAATCTCCGAACACGCTGGTCACCGACATCGGCGTCGGCAAGCAGCAGCTCGTCGAGATCGCCAAGGCGCTGTCGAAGAGCGTCAAGCTGCTTATCCTCGACGAACCCACAGCATCGCTCAATGAACGCGATTCCGACGCTCTGCTCAACCTGCTGATCGAGTTCCGCAAGCAGGGCATCACGTCAATCATCATTTCCCATAAGCTGAACGAGATCCGTAAGGTCGCCGACCAGATCACGGTCCTGCGCGACGGGATGACCGTCAAGACGCTCGACTGTCATGCGGACGAGATCAGCGAAGACATCATCATCCGCAACATGGTCGGCCGCGATCTTGAAGACCGCTATCCGCCGCGTTCGGTGCCGATCGGCGAAACCATTCTCGAAGTGAAGAACTGGAACGCCTACCACCAGCAGCACCGCGATCGTCAGGTCCTGCACAATATCAACGTCACCGTCCGCAAGGGCGAAGTCGTCGGCATCGCCGGCCTGATGGGGGCAGGGCGCACCGAATTCGCCATGAGCCTCTTCGGCAAGGCCTATGGCCACAAGGTTTCGGGCGAGGCGCTGATGCACGGCAAGCCGGTCGACGTCAGCACCGTGCGCAAGGCAATCGATGCGGGTCTCGCCTACGTCACCGAAGACCGCAAGCAGCTCGGCCTCGTGCTCAATGACACGATCCTGCACAATACGACGCTCGTCAATTTGAAGGCGGTGTCGAATGCGTCTGTTATCGACAGCTTCAAGGAGGCGCGGGTTGCGACCGACTTTCGGTCGAAATTGCGCATCCGTTCCTCCAGCATCTTCCAGGAGACGGTCAATCTTTCCGGCGGCAACCAGCAGAAGGTGGTGCTGTCGAAATGGCTGTTCTCCAATCCCGATATTTTGATCCTCGACGAGCCGACCCGCGGCATCGATGTTGGCGCAAAATACGAAATCTATACCATCATCAACCAGCTTGCCGCCGATGGAAAGGGCGTTCTGATGATCTCATCGGAAATGCCCGAACTGCTTGGTACGTGTGACCGCATCTACGTGATGAACGAAGGACGCATCGTCGCGGAACTGCCGAAGGGAGAAGCAAGCCAGGAAACCATCATGCGCGCTATCATGCGCTCAGGGGAGAAGAAACAATGACACCGATCAATCAACCTATCGCTGAGCAAGGGCGTGTCGTCTCCATCGGAGACTACGTTCGCGGCAACATCCGCGAATATGGCATGTTTATCGCGCTCATCGCGATCATGGTGTTCTTCCAGTTCTCGACCGGTGGCGTTCTCTTCAGGCCGCTCAACCTGACAAACATCATTCTGCAGAACTCGTTCATCGTCATCATGGCGCTCGGCATGCTGCTGGTGATCGTTGCCGGCCATATCGACCTTTCGGTTGGTTCCGTCGTCGGCTTTATCGGCGCTATCGCCGGTGTAATGACGGTGCAATGGCACACCAACTACGTCCTGGCGGGTATCGTATGTCTCGCCATGGGTGCGCTTGTTGGCGGCATCCAGGGCTATTTCGTCGCCTATCACAAGATCCCGTCCTTCATCGTCACGTTGGCTGGCATGCTGGTCTTCCGCGGACTGACGCTGTTCGTGATGACGGCATCGGGGACCGGCACCAGCATCGGTCCTTTCCCGCCGGCTTTCCAGCTGATCAGCATCGGCTTCCTGCCGAACGCTTTCGATATGGGCGGCATCAACTCGACCTCGATCATTCTGACCGTTGTCGGCGCCGTAACCCTCTTCTATCTGGCATGGCGCAAGCGCCTGTCGAATGAAAAGCATGGCAATGACGTCGAGCCGCTGGGCTTCTTCCTCGCCCAGAACGCCCTCGTCACCCTCGCCATTCTGGCGCTCGGCTACCAGCTGTCCATCTACCGCGGCTTCCCGAATGTGCTGATGGTCATGCTCGTTTTGGTTGCTGCCTATGCCTTCATTACCCGCCGGACGACGATCGGCCGCCGCATCTACGCCATGGGCGGCAATGAGAAGGCGACGAAGCTTTCCGGTATCAACACCGAGCGGCTGACCTTCCTGACGTTCGCAAACATGGGCCTGCTTGCCGGACTGGCCGGACTTATCGTTGCCCTGCGTCTGAACTCGGCGACGGCCAAGGGCGGCTTCGGCCTTGAACTCGACGTGATCGCGGCCTGCTTCATCGGCGGCGCATCCGCCCAGGGCGGCGTCGGCAAAGTGACCGGCGCTGTTATCGGCGCTCTGATCATGGGCATCATGAACAACGGCATGTCGATCCACGGTCTCGGCACCGACTCGCAGCAGATGGTCAAGGGTGCGGTGCTTCTCGCTGCCGTGTTCTTCGACGTCTACAATAAGAACAAGGGCTGAGCGTCTCAAGGCGCTAGCCAGGCATTCGCAGTCCTATGAATGATGGATTCCGGCTCCTGATGGAGCCGGACAGGCGGAGCTTTTTCCTGTCTTCGCCGAAACGAGAAGGATCGAAGACGTGCTTATTTCACAGATCAAGGGTGCAAACGGAGAGATCATCGTCGCCGTACGCGAGCAGGGCGGCGCTGCAAGGTCGGTCAAGAACGCCGTCAGCGTCTATGCACTGGCGATGGAAGCCGCAGATGGCGGCAAGTCTCTTGCCTCGGTCATCGAAGCGCATGGCTACGGGGACGCCGTCGATCTTGAGAAGGCCAATGCGGAAGGCCGTTTCCTTCCGCCGATCACCCATCCCGATGCCGCGCACCTGCATCTGACCGGCACCGGCCTGACGCATTTGGGCTCGGCGGCAACGCGCGATTCCATGCATAAGAAGACCACCGAGGCCGCGGAGGAAACCCTCACGGACTCGATGAAGATGTTCAAGATGGGCCTCGAGAACGGCAAGCCGAAGGCCGGCGAAAAGGGCGTCCAGCCCGAATGGTTCTACAAGGGCAACGGCTATGGCACGGCTGCCCCCGGCGCGCCGCTCATCTCGCCCTCCTTCGCGCTCGACGGCGGCGAAGAGCCTGAAATGGCTGGCATTTACGTGATCGCCAAGGACGGCACGCCGTTCCGCATCGGCTTTGCGCTGTCGAACGAATTTTCGGACCACGTCACCGAGCGGATCAACTATCTCTTTCTGGCCCACTCGAAACTGCGCCCGGCCGCCTATGGTCCGGAAATCCGCATCGGCGCGGCGCCGGACGATATTCGCGGTACCTCGCGCATCAAGCGCGGCGATAAGGTGATCTTCGAAAAGCCGTTCCTATCAGGTGAAGCGAACATGTCGCACACCTTCGCCAATCTGGAATATCACCATTTCAAATATGGCCTCTTCCGTGTTCCGGGCGATGTGCATGTCCATATGTTCGGCACGGCGACCCTTTCCTTTGCCGACGGCGTCAAGACCGAAGAGGGCGACGTCTTCGAGATCGAAGTTGCCGAATTCGGCCTGGCGCTCCGCAATCCGCTGAAGGTGGCCGCCGAGGAAGAGATCGCCGTCAGGCAGCTCTGAATTCAAGACCTGGCCGCATCCGGCGGCCGGCTCTTTGCTCGTAAACGGTAAAGGAGGCTTGTTAAGCCCATGACCATTTATCAAAACCTGATCGCCGGCGAATGGGTCGGCTCGAACGCGACGAAGAATATCAACCCGTCGGATACGAATGAGGTCGTCGGCCTCTATGCAGATGGCAGCGCAGATGACACCAGAAACGCCATCGCTGCCGCCAAGGCTGCCTTCCCGGCCTGGTCGCACTCGGGCATCTGGGAGCGCCACGTCATCCTGAAGAAGACGGGCGACGAGATCATGGCGCGCAAAGACGAACTGGGCGCGCTGCTTGCCCGCGAAGAAGGCAAGACTTTGCCGGAAGCCACCGGCGAGGTTATCCGCGCTTCGCAGATCTTCGAATTCTTCGCCGGTGAGGCACTGCGGCTGGCCGGTGAGGTTCTTCCGTCGGTGCGTCCGAATATCGGCGTCGAGATCACCCGCGAGCCGCTCGGCGTCATCGGCATCATCACGCCCTGGAATTTCCCGATCGCCATTCCCGCCTGGAAGATCGCGCCGGCGCTCTGCTACGGCAATACCATCGTCTTCAAGCCGGCCGATCTGGTGCCTGGCTGCGGCTGGGCGATCGTCGATATCCTGCATCGCGCCGGCCTGCCGAAGGGCGTTCTCAACCTCGTCATGGGCAAGGGCTCTGTGGTCGGCCAGACGATGCTCGACAGCCCCGATATTTCCGGCATCACCTTCACCGGTTCGGTCGGCACCGGCAAACGCGTCGCTACCGCTTCGCTCGAACATAACCGCAAGTTCCAGCTCGAAATGGGCGGCAAGAACCCGATGGTCGTGCTCGACGATGCCGATCTGACCGTCGCCGTCGAGGCCGCCGCCAATTCCGGCTTCTTCTCCACCGGCCAGCGCTGCACCGCCTCGTCGCGGCTGATCGTCACCGAGGGCATCCACGACAAGTTCGTTGCTGCGCTCACCGAAAAGCTGAAGACCATCGTCGTCGACAATGCCATGAAGCCCGGCACCCATATCGGCCCCGTCGTCGATGACCGGCAGCTGAAGACCGATACCGACTATATCGAGATCGGCAAAAAGGAAGGCGCCAAGCTCGCCTTCGGCGGCGAACTCGTCTCGCGCGAAACGCCCGGCTTCTATCTGCAGCCGACGCTGTTTACCGAAGCGACCAATGAGATGCGCATCTCGCGCGAAGAGATCTTCGGACCGGTTGTCTCGCTGATCCGGGTGAAGGATTACGAGGAGGCGCTGGCGACCGCCAACGACACGCCGTTCGGCCTGTCGTCAGGCATTGCCACGACCAGCCTCAAGCATGCGACGCATTTCAAGCGCAATGCCGAAGCCGGCATGGTGATGGTCAACCTGCCGACCGCCGGCGTCGATTTCCACGTTCCCTTCGGCGGCCGCAAGGGCTCGTCCTACGGCCCGCGCGAGCAGGGCAAGTACGCCGCCGAATTCTACACAACCGTCAAGACGGCCTACACACTGGCTTGAGACGAAGCGCGATAACCCTGATCGTACGAGGCGATCAGGGGATATCCTGAAGGACAGAGACTATGAAGAAGAAAGCAGAATGGCCGCGCAGGCTGAGGTCGCAGGAATGGTACGGCGGCACGAGCCGCGACGTGATCTACCACCGCGGCTGGCTTAAGAACCAGGGATATCCGCACGACCTGTTCGACGGCCGCCCGGTCATCGGCATCCTCAACACCTGGTCGGATATGACGCCGTGCAACGGTCATCTGCGCGAGCTCGCCGAGAAGGTGAAGGCGGGCGTCTGGGAAGCCGGCGGTTTCCCGCTCGAGGTGCCGGTCTTCTCGGCCTCCGAAAACACCTTCCGCCCGACCGCGATGATGTACCGCAACCTTGCGGCACTCGCGGTGGAAGAGGCGATCCGCGGCCAGCCGATGGATGGCTGCGTATTGTTGGTCGGCTGCGACAAGACCACGCCGTCGCTGATCATGGGGGCGGCTTCCTGCGACCTGCCTTCGATCGTCGTCACTGGCGGGCCGATGCTGAACGGCTATTTCCGCGGCGAACGGGTCGGCTCGGGCACGCATCTGTGGAAGTTTTCCGAAATGGTGAAGGCCGGCGAGATGACGCAGGCCGAATTCCTCGAGGCGGAAGCCTCGATGAGCCGTTCGTCGGGCACCTGCAACACCATGGGCACCGCCTCCACCATGGCTTCCATGGCCGAGGCGCTCGGCATGGCGCTGTCAGGCAACGCCGCGATCCCGGGCGTCGATTCCCGCCGCAAGGTCATGGCGCAGCTGACCGGCCGGCGTATCGTGCAGATGGTCAAGGACGACCTGAAGCCCTCCGAGATCATGACGAAGCAGGCCTTCGAGAATGCCATCCGCACCAACGCGGCCATCGGCGGATCGACCAACGCCGTCATCCACCTGCTCGCGATCGCCGGCCGTGTCGGCATCGATCTTTCGCTTGACGACTGGGATCGCTGTGGCCGTGACGTCCCGACCATCGTCAACCTGATGCCGTCGGGCAAGTACCTGATGGAGGAGTTCTTCTATGCCGGCGGCCTGCCGGTGGTGCTGAAGCGCCTCGGCGAGGCGGGCCTGCTGCACAAGGATGCGCTGACGGTATCCGGCGAAACCGTCTGGGACGAGGTCAAAGACGTCGTCAACTGGAACGAAGACGTCATCCTGCCGGCCGAAAAGGCGCTGACAGCTTCGGGCGGCATCGTCGTGCTGCGCGGCAACCTCGCGCCGAAGGGCGCGGTGTTGAAGCCTTCGGCGGCTTCGCCGCATCTGCTGGTGCACAAGGGCAGGGCGGTCGTGTTCGAGGACATCGACGACTACAAGGCCAAGATCAACGACGATAACCTCGACATCGACGAAACCTGCATCATGGTCATGAAGAACTGTGGGCCGAAGGGCTATCCCGGGATGGCCGAGGTTGGCAATATGGGGTTGCCGCCGAAGGTGCTGAAGAAGGGCATCCTCGATATGGTGCGCATTTCCGACGCCCGCATGTCCGGAACGGCCTACGGTACCGTCGTCCTGCACACCTCGCCGGAAGCGGCTGTCGGCGGGCCGCTGGCGGTCGTGAAAAACGGCGACATGATCGAGTTGGATGTGCCGAACCGTCGTCTGCATCTCGACATTTCCGATGAGGAGCTGGCGCGGCGGCTTGCCGAATGGCAGCCGAACCATGATCTGCCCACATCCGGCTATGCCTTCCTGCATCAGCAGCATGTCGAAGGGGCCGATACCGGCGCCGACCTCGATTTCCTCAAGGGATGTCGCGGAAACGCGGTCGGCAAAGACAGCCACTAGCGCGGTTCAATCCATAACGAGAAAAAGGCGGGGCACGACCCCGCCTTTTTCTTTGCACTTGTTCAATACGAAAATGGCTCTATATTCCGTATAGATGTACAGGAGATATAGTCATGTCCAAGACGATCGGTGCGGCGGAGTTCAAGGCGAAATGTCTGAACCTTATCGATCAGATGGGGAAGGACGACGAATCTATCGTCATCACCAAGCGCGGAAGGCCAGTTGCCGTGCTTTCGCCGGCACCTGACCCCAGCGGACGCAGGAGTATCATCGGCGCGATGAAGGGCAGCGTCTTGCGCTATGACGATCCGCTGTCTCCGGCTGCTGAAGCAGAAGATTGGGACGCCGTTCGTTGATCGTCATCGACACGCATATTCTCGTCTGGGCAATGCAGGACGATGCACGCCTCGGTTCCCAGGCCCGACGCGTCATCGACGAGATGACGGAGAAAAGCCGGATCCTGATTTCGGCGATTACACCTTGGGAAATCGCGATGCTTGTGCAGAAGGGACGCCTGGCACTCGGCGACGACGTGGGGCGGTGGATCGACAGCGCATTGTCCCTGCCCGGAATCCAACTCGCACCGATTGAGCCTTCCATCGCGATAGACAGCGTTCGGCTGCCTGGTGAGTTTCATGCCGACCCCGCCGACCGCATCATCGTTGCCACGGCCCGTTTTCATCGCGTACCGTTGCTCACGGCCGACCAGGCGATCTTCAGCTACGGCGTGCGCGGCCACCTCCAGGTTCTTGCAGCGGGTTAGGCTTGGGGTGAGAGTTCAAGTTGCCGTCTTGGGACAGGGCCGGGTTGACCAGCCTAAAATCATCCGACTCTAGCCGTTTGAGACCGCCATGCTGTGATCTTCGTCTGCGCCACGTTCGAAGAGCGCGCGGATTGCCGGCCATTTGCGGCGGAAGGCGGCGACGCAGGCCGGGTCGAAATGCGATCCGCTGCAGGCGATGATTTCCTCGTAGGCATGCTCGATCGGCCAGGCCTGCTTGTAGGGCCGGTCGGAGCAGAGCGCTTCGAAGACGTCGGCGACGGCGACGATGCGCGCTTCGATCGGGATCGCGTCGCCGGACAGGCCCTTGGGATAGCCGGTTCCGTCCCATTTTTCATGATGGCCGGCGATGATGGCGGTGGCGACGCGGGAAAGCTCGGCGGAACTGTTGGCCAGAATGGCGACACCGATCGGGACATGCTCGCGCATGCGTTCGATCTCGTGCCGCTCGAGCTTGCCCGGCTTCTGCAGGATGGCATCGGGAATGGCGATCTTGCCGATATCGTGCAGGGGAGCGGCGAGATAAATATTGCGCCGCTGGATGCGGTCGAGGCCGAGGCCTTCGGCGATCAGCTCGGCGATGTTGGCGACGCGCTCGATATGGTCGCCGGTATTGCCATCGCGCGAGGCCATTGCCTGGGCAAGGCACCAGATGATCTCCTGCTCGCGCATGTCGGCCTGTTCGGTGGCGTGGCGGAAGGCCATATCGAGTGATTTCGCCCGGTCGGCAAGCGCCAGCTGGGCCTTATGCAGGGCCATCAGGTTGAGGACACGTGCCTGCAGTTCCAAGGGGTCGAAGGGCTTGGCGAGAAAGTCCGTGGCGCCGGCCTCCAGCGCTTCCAGCCGAACCGCCCGCTTCGCCTGCGAGGTGATCATCACGACGGGCACATCCTCATAACCCGGCTGGCGGCGCAGCCTGCGGATCATCTCGATACCGTTCATCTCAGGCATCAGGTAATCCACCAGCACGACGTCGAAATCGACCTCCCGACAGCGGGCAAGGGCTTCGAGCGGATTGGTGAAGCTTTCGACCACACAGCCGGCGAAACCACGGACCGCGGTCTCAAGGGCGAGAAGGCTGGATTCGCTGTCGTCGACGATAAGAAGAGGCATGGACGATCTCGTTAATCCCAGAAGCAAACAGGCTGCCCTCATCGGAGGGCGCGTTCGTCGCCTCATCCATACCGGCAGCTGTACATCATCATTAAAGCCTGCATCATGCCGCTTCTTAAACGACGCCTGCCGAAATACACCAGGCGTCGCCGCAGACAAGCTTGTGCCTGCGGCCTTAAAATAGAGTTAGTCTGCAATGAAAAATTGACGAATGGCAATTATGGCGTGCGACGCGTGCCGGAAGCCGGCGGAATTTCGGGACTCTCTGTTGCTATATTCAAGTCCAACATGCTTGTTTCGCGGCGAGTTCGGCAGCTATTCTACCGGCCAATCGCAGGGTGCGATAAAGCTGCCTGTATGTTCAGCTCTGGCTCTGGCTTTGCATCTGACCGCCGTCCTCGACCTTCACGGTGACCGACAGCGTTTCGCCCGGCGTGCCGATGCGCATGCCTGAAATCGGCGCGGCGTCGCGATAGCAGAGGCCGGAGGCGACTCTGATGTAACGGGCATCCGGGCAGATCTCGTTGGCGGGATCGAAGCCGACCCAGCCAAGGCCGGGAATATGGGCCTCTGCCCAGGCATGGGTCGCCGCCTGTTCGATCTTTTCCTCCATCATCAAATAACCGGAGATGTAACGCGCCGGCACCTGCAGGGTGCGGGCGGCGGCAATGAAAATATGCGCATGGTCCTGACAGACGCCGCTCTTCCTCTCCAGCGCCTGCTCGGCCGTCGTCTCGGTATTGCTGGTGCCGGGCCTATAATCGACCGTTTCGTGGATCGCCGCCATCAGCGCATGCATGCGGGCAAGCTCGTTATCGCCACCGACGCCCTTGATCAGTTCCTTCACCAGCTTGCCGCCCTTGGTCAGCGGCGTGTCGCGCAGGAAGAGCCAAAGCGGGCAGAAGCCGGTATGCGGGCCGGTGACGCCGTTGTTGTCCCCCGTCTCGACCTCGCCTTCGGCGAGGATGCGCGTCATCTCCTGTTCACCTTCCAGCGAGACCAGATTGACATGATTGCCGTACTGGTCGTCATATTCGACCTCCGGCGTAGCGCCCTCGACCTTCAGGGCCCAGCCGAGTACTTTTTGAGTGGAGTTCGTCGGCGGCGTCAGCCGTAGCCGTTGCAGCGAGAACTGCGCCGGTTCGTCGTAGCGGTATTCGGTGAGGTGGCTGATCTTCAGTCTCATGTTGTTATCCGCTTATACATAGAACCGGTAGCCATCGGAAATTTCCGCGCCGAGCTTGTTGTTGCGCGAGACGAAATCCTCCAGGAACTCATGCAGGCCCTGATCCATGATATCCCGGATCGCCCTCGTCTGCAGTGTCGTGCGGATCGAATCCGCCGTATCGTGGGCAGGGAGCCGCGCCTCGTAATCCTGGGCGAGATAGCCGAGATTGCTGACGATCTTCTCGTAGCAATAGGCAAGTGAGCGCGGCATCTGGACATTCAGCGTCAGGAAGTCGGCGATGTTCATCGCCCGGTATTCGCCGTCATAGGCCCAACTATAGGCACGGTGCGCAGAGACCGAACGCAGGATCGATTCCCACTGTACATTGTCGAGGGAGGAGCCGACGGCCGAGACCGAGGGCAGCAGCACGTAATATTTTACGTCGAGGATGCGGCTGGTATTGTCGGCCCGCTCGATGAAGGTGCCGATGCGGGCAAAATTATAGAGTTCGTTGCGCAGTGTCGAGCCATGGAAAGCACCGCGAATGAGGCCGGCGCGGCGCTTGATGACATCGATCACCTCTGGCATTTCAGCGGCCTTGACGCGCTTTTCGAGCAGCGACTTCAAGTCGATCCAGCATTCGTTGGTGGCTTCCCAGGTCTCTCGCGTCAGCGCCGTGCGCACCATGCGGGCATTGTTGCGGCCGGAATCGATGCAAGACATGACGCTCGACGGATTGGTGCGATCGCGCAGCAGATAGTCGATCGCGTCGGCGTTGGTCAGCTTGTTATGGCCCTCGTCATAAGCCTCGCGCACGCCCGCACTTTGCAGAACGCCATCCCAATTGTCATCACCGGTGCTGCTGCGGGTGAGCGACATGCGCAACCCCGCATCGATCAGGCGGGCTATATTTTCGGCGCGCTCGATGTAACGAAACATCCAGTAGAGGCCGTTTGCTGTTCTTCCGAGCATCAGTCCTCCAATACCCAAGTGTCTTTGGTGCCGCCGCCCTGGCTGGAATTGACCACCAGCGAGCCCTGCTTCAGCGCTACGCGGGTGAGCCCGCCCGGAATGATCTGCACCTTGTCGGATACAAGCACATAGGGTCGAAGGTCGACATGGCGCGGCGCAATGCCCTTGTTGACGAGGATCGGCACCGTGGAGAGCGACAGCGTGGGCTGGGCGATGTAATTGTTCGGCTTGGACTTCAGCTTCTCGGCGAAATCG
Source organism: Rhizobium brockwellii (assembly GCF_000769405.2). Taxonomy (NCBI): domain Bacteria; kingdom Pseudomonadati; phylum Pseudomonadota; class Alphaproteobacteria; order Hyphomicrobiales; family Rhizobiaceae; genus Rhizobium; species Rhizobium brockwellii. The sequence goes on along the minus strand of NZ_CP053439.1, from coordinate 3,256,149 downwards.
GCGCGTTCCTTCTTCGATGCCGTCGGGCCGACCAGCATGCCGTAACCGCCGGAGCCGTGAACCTCCTTGACCACCAGCTCTTCCAGATGCTCCAGTACGTATTTCAGGCTGTCGGCTTCCGAACAACGCCAGGTCGGCACGTTTTCGAGCAGCGCCTTGCGACCGGTATAGAATTCGACGATCTCGGGCATGTAGGAGTAGATCGCCTTGTCGTCGCAAATGCCGGTGCCCGGCGCATTGGCGATGGTGATGTTGCCGGAGCGGTAGACATCCATGATGCCGGGAATGCCGAGCGCGGAATCGGACCGGAAGGTCAGGGGATCGAGGAAGTCATCGTCGACGCGGCGGTAGAGTACGTCGATCGCTTCGTAGCCGCGTGTCGTCCGCATCTTCACCTTGCCGTCGATGACGCGCAGATCCGCGCCTTCGACCAGTTCGACGCCCATCATATCGGCGAGGAACGAATGCTCGTAATAGGCGGAATTGTAAATGCCCGGCGTCAGCACGGCGACGCGCGGCTTGCCCTTGCAGCCGGGAGGGGCGAGCGAGGCGAGGCTCTGACGCAGCAGATAGGGATAATCCTCGACACGCTGCACCTTGTTCTCATGAAAGAGCTCAGGGAACATCTGCATCATGGTTTCCCGATTTTCCAGCATGTAGCTGACACCGGAGGGCGTGCGGGCATTATCCTCCAGCACGTAAAACTGGTCCTCTCCGGTGCGCACGATGTCGGTGCCGACAATGTGGGTGTAGACGCCGCCGGGCGGTCGGAAACCGATCATCTCGGGGATGAAGGTGACGTTATTCTCGATCAGCTCACGCGGAACGCGGCCGGCGCGGATGATCTCCTGCTTATGGTAGATATCGTCGAGAAAGGCGTTGAGTGCGATCACCCGCTGCTCGATGCCTTGGGCGAGCTTGCGCCATTCGCGGGCGGAGATGATGCGGGGAATGATGTCGAAGGGGATGAGCTTTTCGGAACTGTCGGCATGGCCGTAGACCGCGAAGGTGATGCCGGTCTTCCGGAAGATGTTTTCCGCATCGCGGGACTTGGCAATCAGATGCGCCCGGTCTTGGCTGTTGTACCACTCGAAGTATTTGTCGTAAGGCGGGCGAGGGCTTTCGTCCCCGGTAATCATTTCATCAAATGCCAAAAGCTCGGCTCCCCTTTTTGTTCATTTGAATACAACGCAAATGGCAATGCAAGAACCATGCGCAGTTCGGGGAAAAGATTTTGCGCTGCGGGAAACGGGTGAAAATCTGGGCATTTGAAGTGATGCGCTGTGGCATGGCGGATATTCATCCCAGGTGTCTGCGCAAAATCTGAGCATGTGACCGTTTTTCGTTCTATGAAGGCGATCGAATGTGGTCATGCGTGCCAGGCTCGCCGCCCCCTGCAGAACCGCCATCGGTCTTTGCATCAGTGAAATTTCAAATAAGCATCAACGCTTCGCTTTTGACTGCAGCCGCCGGGTGGGGCTATCAGCACGGCGAACCCTCCTTTGTCGAGCCGCGCGCCCAATGTCCCTCGATCGCTTTGCCCCCGCCGTTTTCGTCCTACTCTGGTCTACGGGCTGGGTGGTGGCGAAATATGCCTCGCTGCATTCCGAGCCCTTCACCTTTCTTTCGATACGCTATGCGCTGTCGGCGGCGGCATTCCTGGCTCTCTGCCTGGTGGTGCGGGCGCAATGGCCGAGCCGGGCGACGGCGCTACGCGCCGTCTATTCCGGCTTCTTCCTTCATGGTTTCTATCTCGCCGGTCTCTGGTGGGCGATCGCCAATGGCGTGCCGGCCGGCATATCGGGCATCATCGCGGCACTGCAGCCACTGTTGACGGCAATGGCAGCTCCCTTCCTCATCGGCGAGCGGCTGCAGTCGGCACAAAAACTCGGCCTTGCCCTCGGCTTCATCGGCATTGCCATCGCCATTTCGCCGAAGTTGTTCGATCCGGCGACCGCCGATCTCACGCATGCCGCCCTGCCGCTGGCAATCAATCTCGTCGCCATGGCGTCCGTCACCTACGGCACGCTCTATCAGAAGAAACACCTGCAATCCGGCGACCTCAGAACCATCGCGACCTTGCAATATATCGGCGCACTGATCCTCACTTTGCCGCTGTCGCTGATCTTCGAGCACCAGCATTTCGACGGCGCCGCGCCGGCTTATGGCGCGCTGGTCTGGTCGGTCTTCGGCCTGTCGATGGGCGGCGTCGGACTGCTGCTCTATTTGATCCGCCGGGGTCAGGTGTCACGCGCCGCCTCGCTGATCTATCTGATGCCGCCAGCGGTTGCTCTCGAAGCCTTCATCGCCTTCGGGGAGCCGCTGACCCTGCCGTTGGTCGTCGGCACCGCGGTGGTCGTGACAGGCGTCTATCTCACGAACCGCGGGGCGTCCGGCGAGCACAGGCCTGCGGAGGTTTAGAGCGCCGTGCGTCCTTTCGGACGCCCAAAGGACGATGCGCTAGATAACAAAAAGGCCGGAGATCCCCGGCCTTTTTGCTTTTCAATCTTTCAACGATCAGGCGCGTTCGCGGCGCTGGCCGCCGCCGTTGCGGGAGCCACCTCGGTGGTTGCCGCCGTTGCCGTCGCGGCGTGGTTCGCCGGCCTGGGCCTGCTGCGGGCCGCGGTCCTCGCCGTGCTTGCGGGCCGGGCGGCCGTGGGCATGGCGGCTGTTGCCGCGGTGATGACCGCTCGGCTCACCGTTGGCATGGGCGCCGTGATGGGCCGGACGCTGCGGCTTTGCCGAGGCGCGGAAATCGGAGGTCGAGGCCAGATCGTTGTCGGGGCCGAGATCCGGGGTCGTTTCACCGCGGCGCTGACCGCGGAAATCCTCGTTGCGGCTGGTCGGGCGCTCCGGACGCGGACGACGCTCCTCGCCGCCGGCGCGGACTTCGCTGCCTTCACCTTCGCGGCGCGGGCGGCGTTCCTGACGGTTGCCGCGATGCTCGGAGCGATTCTGGTCGCCACGGCCTTCGCCACGACCCTGACCTTCGCGACCCTGGCCGCCATTGCGATTGCGGTTGTTGCCGTTGGCGCGACGGGGGCCGCCGCTGATGTTTGCCGGCGCTTCGCCGCTTGCGACAGTGATGTCGATGCCCATCAGGCGCTCGATATCACGCAGCAGCTTGGCTTCGTCGGGTGCGCAGAAAGCGATGGCGATGCCGTCGCGGCCGGCACGCGCCGTGCGGCCGATGCGATGCACATAGGCGTCAGGCACTTCAGGCAGGTCGTAGTTGTAGACGTGGCTGACGGCCGGAATGTCGATGCCGCGGGCGGCGACGTCGGTGGCGATCAGCGTCTTGATGCTGCCGTCGCGGAAGGCCTTCAGCGCCCGCTCGCGCTGACCCTGGCTCTTGTTGCCGTGGATCGAGGCGACGGAATAGCCGATGTTTTCGAGATGCTTCATCAGCTTCTCGGCACCGTGCTTGGTGCGCAGGAAGACCATGGCGCGGCCATCGGGGTTTTCGGTCAGCGACTTGCGGAGCAGCTCCGTCTTGTCGTTCTTGCCGGCGACGAAATGAACGTACTGCTCGACCTTGTCGGCAGCCTTACCTGGAGGCGTGACTTCGACCTTGACGGGATCGACGAGATATTCGCCGGCGAGATCGGCGATCGCCTTCGGCATGGTCGCCGAGAACAGCATGGTCTGGCGCTTTTTCGGCACCATCTTGGCGATCTTGCGCAGATCGTGGACGAAGCCGAGGTCGAGCATCTGGTCGGCTTCGTCGAGCACGAGATAGCGAACCGCAGTCAGGGTGATCGCGCGGCGATTGATGAGGTCGAGCAGGCGGCCGGGCGTGGCGACGAGAATGTCGGTGCCCTTTTCAAGCTGAAGCTGCTGCTTGTTGATCGAAACGCCGCCGACGACGACATTGATGCGCAGCGACGACTTGCGGATGAACTTCTTAAGGCTCTCGGCGATCTGGTTCACCAGTTCGCGGGTCGGCGCAAGGATCAGCGTGCGCGTCGTGCGGTTGTCGGGGCGCCGTTCGTCGGCAAGCAGCTTTTCGATGAGCGGCAGGCCGAAGGCGGCCGTCTTGCCGGTGCCGGTCTGGGCAAGGCCGATCAGGTCGCGGCCTTCGAGGAGGAGAGGAATGGCATGTTCCTGGATCGGCGTCGGCGTTTCGATGCCGAGCTGGAACAAAGTAGCGACGATCGGCTTGGAGACACCAAGCGATTCAAAATTAGTCAAGGTATAACCTTTCGGGGCGCCACAATGACTATCGCCGGAACGCACCATGCGATCCGGTTTCATTCTGGCGTCAAGAACCCCGCGTGAAGTGGGAACTTGTGAGTTGGAAAAAGCTTTCCAGCGCTTCTGGCCGCTCATGGGAGTGCGGCGCTCTATCGAAATGCGCTTTTGTCCCTTCTTCCTGCATCTGTATTTTTCAGCAGGGGCACGCTCACGCGGCGGCCGGAAGGGTGAAAGCTGACCCGCATTTGGGCTAGTTCGCGTGGAAAGTCAAGTGCGGTGCACAAGAAAGCCTCAGCCTTGGTCAGGTAAGGGCATGACGAGGACGAAGCTTTGCGATGCGGTCTCCGCGCCGTTGACGAGGACGGCGATGCGATGTTCGCCTGGATAATAGCGCCGCGTCGTGATCGGCCGCATGGCGTGGCGACGCTCAATTGTATGGCTTTGCCCCGGAGCGAGCATTATCGCCTTGCACTTGAAGACCTTGGGTGAGAGCGAACCGTCGCTCTTCACATGGTGAACGGCGTAGTCGATCATCAGCGACTGCGCTCGCTCGCCGGCATTCGTCACCCGGATTTCGAAATCCAGCCCTTCGCCGAACATCACCTCGCCGTTTACGAGCCGCAGTTCGCACTCGAGCGAATCGCTGGCGGCGAAGCCGAAATTGGCCAGCGCCTGCGCGTGGCCGTTCTTCAGCAGCGTGCGCGAGGCATGTTTCAGCAGCCAGCGGCGTTCGGGGGAGGCGCCGTCGATATGGCCGGCGATGAAGGCGGCGACCAGGTCCGGATGGTCCTTGGCGACGTCGTTCAGGCTGTTGGCCACGGATCGGCGCACATAATCCTCCGGATCATCCAGCAGCGCGGTCAGGATGGGCAGGATTGGCGCCGGATCCTTGACGAGCTGCGGCAGGCGCATCGCCCAGGGCAGGCGCGGCCGCGTTCCCTCGCTCACCAGCCGGCGCACATGCTGGTCGGGATCGTCGACCCAGCCGGAAATGATCGCCAGCGCGCGCTGCTGGTCGCGGTGGATAAAGGCGCGGATGCCGAATTCGGCGGTGAAATGCGGCGTCAGCGCCTTCAGGAGATCGAGGCCGAGATCGAAATGATCGAGGCCGTGTGCGGCGATGAACTGATTGATCGGTAGCAGCATCCAGCCGGACAGCCCCGGCTTGCCGGCGGCGGGCAGGCTGGCCTTGAGAATGGCTGCGGCCTCCCGGAAATCACCGGGAAGCGTGGCAAACAGCGCGTCGCGGATCAGAGCCGAGCGCTCCATCAGCTCCAGCGCAGCAAGGCCGTCGGTCGCCAGCATCGCGAAGCGGCTTCTGTCGAAGGACGGCGCTTTGCCAGCAATGCGATCGGCCATATCGCCGACCAATGCTTCATGCAGCAGGTTCTTGAGCGGTTCCGGCATGCTGGTCCTTTCCCTCTTGTGCCGCCGCCGCATGCCGGCCGCATAAGGGCAGCATGGTCTGCGAAACATCTGGCGATTTGCTATCGGAGAATAGAGCGATCGCACCCCTTCGAGCAATCGCGTGCAGATAGTGGGGGTGCGTGTGGCGCGAATTCTAGCGTATCGGTGCCGTCGATTTCCTTGGAATGAGGGTGGGGGCCGAGATCCGAATACGCTCGTCGGCGGGACTGTTGTCGCCGGCAAGAAGATCGAGGGCGTTTGCTGCAATTTGCTCAAACGGCACTCGCAACGTCGTGAGCGGTGTGGGGAGGTGGCTGACAATCGGAATGTCGTTATAGCCTACGATCGAGATGTCCTGCGGCACGGAAAGACCAAGTTTCGTCAGTCCCGACAAGGCGCCGATGGCGGTATTGTCGTTGACCGCGAAAATAGCGGTTGGGCGCGGACTAAGGTGCATCAGGGTTTCGACGGCCACCGCACCGGACTCGATGCCGAATGTCGAGGGAATGATGTACGAGGGATCTGCATTCAGTCCAGCCTCTTCCAAGGCGTGGCGGAAACCCTCCACGCGGCCTCGCGAACTCGAGGCATAGGATGGACCGGCAATGACGCCAATTCTGCGATGGCCGAGATCGAGGAGGTGGCGGGCCGCGAGGTAGCCACCGAGCCTGTCATCGCCGACCGACGAGAGGCTGTGGCCATCCGTCCGGAGTGCCAGGACATAGGGAATACCGCGTTTTGCCAGCTCGTCCGGAAAGTCATCGTCTTCCCGCGCTGTCGAAAGAATCAGTCCATCGACACCGCGCTTCAGCAGAGACTCGGCCGCAAGCCGGTCTGCCTTTGGTTTGTCGTCTGTCGTTGCGACAATCGCGAAGCGACCACTACGGCTGCAGGCCTTGGCCAGCGCTTCGTAAAGCATGGCCATGACCGTATCCGTCAACCTGGGCACGATCACCCCGATTGTCATCGTGTTGCCGCGCCTAAGGCTCGCTGCGGAGACATCCCGAACGTATCCCAGCTCTTCGGCAACCTTGCGCACGCGACGAGCGGTCTCGCTGTCGGAGCGCGGAAGCCTCTCGTCGAGAATGCGGGATACGGTAGACTTGGAGACACCGGCCGCGGCAGCGACGCCGTGAATAGTGATGCGGGTCTGCCCCGGAACTTCATCCGTCTTTGAATTCATTGAGCCTTTTCCATTCGAGTCGGCATCGGCCGCCATTCTAAGCATGCACCAAAAAAGATATTGACTCCAGAGAATTCGAGAACGATAGTGGGAACGTTCCCGTAAACGATCCTATATCGGTCGTGAGTGAACCGCGATCGCACGAAGGAGGAGACCAATATGCAATCGATGGATATGCGCGGGCTGAGCCCGGCCCCCGTTACCGCTTTCACCCGTGACGGTGAAGTTGATCACAAAGCCAACGCCAAACTCGCCAAATGGCTGGTCTCGATGGGAGGCGTCAAAAGCCTCGTCATCCTCGGTCATGCCGGTGAGGGCACCTTCCTCACGGAAGAGGAGCGCCTTGCTCTCATCCACACCTATGTTGAAGCAGTCGACGGTGCCGTTCCGATCATTGCCGGGATTACCGGTGAAGGGACGAAGGTCGCCGCTGAAGAGGCCAGGAAATGCAAGGCCGCTGGTGCCACCGGCGCACTCGTCTATCCCAATCACGGCTGGCTGCGTTTCGGCTTTCAGAAAGGAGCGCCTCAGGATCGCTACAAGGCAATCTGGCAGGAGTCCGGCCTCCAGTGCATCCTGTTCCAATATCCCGACGCCACCAAAGCATCATACGATCTCGATACACAGCTTGCGATTGCCACGCAGGAAGGCGTCGTCGCCACCAAGAACGGCGTGCGCAATATGAAGCGCTGGTATGTCGAAATTCCGGAGCTGAAGAAGGCCAATCCAAAGCTGCAGGTTCTGAGCTGCCACGATGAATGGCTGCTGCCGACCATGTTCGATGTTGACGGTCTGCTCGTCGGTTATGGCAATATCGCGCCCGAGCTGCTCATCGACCTGATCAAAGCCGGCAAGGCGCAGGACTATCCGGAAGCACGCAAGATCTTCGAGCGCCTTCTTCCGGTGACGCGTGCAGTCTATCATCGCGGCTCTCATATGGAAGGCACCGTGGCCCTGAAACTCGGCCTCGTGCACCGCGGAATTCTTGACCACGCTACAATCCGCGAGCCGCTGAAGAGCCTTGGCGAAAAGGCCGAAGCGGAGATCTTTGCTGCCTTCGACGCCGCCGGTATTGGTCGCGTTGACCAGCTGCTGGCTGCCGAGTGACCTCTTTGACGCCCCTGCGCAGGTCGCAGGGGCGCATTCGCAAGGGAGGAGGAAACCATGGAAACCCGCCGAGGCAGACTTGAACGTCTTTGAAGGCCATTGCTCTGACAGGACGAACTGACGCGCAGTAGCAACCATCAAGCAGGAGCGCCCCTGGCCGGGAGAGTGGTAGGCCACGGGGCGAGAAGGAGGAACCAATGAATGTCATGCAGCCTATACCGGCTGAGACGGCGAATGCCGCTGATCCTCAGGCCGAAATCAGCGCTCGTCTGGAGCGCCTTCCCATCACCCGCGAGGTATTCTGGGCGCGCAATATCGTCGGCGCCGCAACGTTCTTCGACGGCTACACGGTCATCGCCATCGCTTATGCCATGCCCGTCCTCGTCCGCGAGTGGGGCCTGACTCCCTCACAGACCGGCATGATCCTGTCGATGGGCTATCTGGGGCAGTTGATCGGTGCGATCCTGTTTGGCTGGCTTGCCGAGAAGGTCGGCCGGCTGAAAGTTCTGCTGTTCACCATCCTGCTCTTCGTCAGCATGGATGTCGCATGCCTGTTCGCCGCCGGGGCCGGCACGATGATGGCCTTCCGTTTCGTCCAGGGGATCGGCACGGGCGGCGAGGTTCCGGTCGCCAGCGCCTATATCAACGAATTGATCGGGTCGAAGGGGCGCGGCAAGTTCTTCCTCCTCTATGAGGTCATGTTCCTGCTGGGCCTCGTCGGCGCCGGGCTGATCGGCTACTTCATGGTACCGGTTTACGGCTGGAAGGCGATGTTCGTCGTCGGTCTCGTTCCCGCAATCATCATGGTTCCTCTGCGCTGGTTCCTGAAGGAATCACCGCGTTGGCTGGCTGCCAACGGCCGCTATAACGAAGCAAACGCTATCGTCACCCGCATGGAAGAGAGCGCTCGCGCAGCCGGCAAGGAACTGCCCGAGCCGAAGCTCATCCAGGCGCCGGTCCGCCGCAAGTCGGACTGGCGCGAGCTCTTCCAGGGCATTTACCTGAAGCGGACGCTTTCCATCTGGGCAATGTGGTTTACCGCCTATACGGTGGCCAACGGTACGATCACCTGGCTGCCGACCCTGTATCGACAGGTCTTCAACCTGCCGCTTCAAACCAGCATCTTCTATGGTTTCCTGACGTCGGTCGGCGGCGTGATCGCGGCTGTCATCTGCGCGCTGCTCATCGACAAAGTGGGACGCAAGCGCTGGTATACGGGTGCACTGCTTCTCGCTCCCGTGCCGCTGCTGGCTCTCGCATGGCTCGGCGCGACCTCTCCCATCCAGGTTTTGGTTCTAGCCGGCCTCGCTTATGCGATTGTCCAGACCGTCACATTCTCCCTGTACCTGTACTCTGCAGAGATCTACCCGACGCGCCTCAGGGCATTGGGAACCGGAACCGGCAGTGCCTGGCTTCGCCTGGGATCATCGGCCGGCCCGATCCTCGTCGGCACGGTGATGTCTTCCATGGGCATCCAGTATGTCTTTGCGAGCTTCGCAGCCATTTTGATCGTCGGTGCAATCATCACGATGTTGTTTGCGGTCGAAACCAAGGGCCGCGTACTGGAGGAGCTTTCTCCCTAACGGTTGAAAATACGGTCTGATCGGCTTTGATCTGGCGGATGAAAATCCGCCAGTTTCATTTGGTCATCGTTGAGGGCACTGGGTTGGCGCCGCCGGGAGGTCAAGCGGCGCCTGATGCGGTTTGCGCTATCGCTGGCAGACTTTGACGCGATAGGGATTGCCCCAATCGTCGTGCAACCATTCGAAGTGGCAGTAGTCCGGCCGGTAATAGGTCCGGTAAACGGGGTAGGGGCGGTAAGCGGGATAGGCCGGATAGACCGGGTAGGCGGGACGGGCTGCCTCCGACAGCAGGGCGCCACCGACGACGCCGGCGGCAAGGCCGCCCCAGAAGGCATCGCGTGGACGGGCATTGGCGGTGGTGGCGGTGGCGAGCGAGGCGCCGGCAAAGGTCAGCGCGATCAGGCCCGTCGCCATGGTCTTATGAAGAACGGACATGGTATTTTCCTTTCATGGGCATGGCTTCCATAAAGCCATGCCGGAGATTCGGCCCGGATCGCGGCGGCGCAATGGCCGCGCAAGCGGTTTCGGCATTAAATTTTCGTCATGATTTCAACGGATCCCGACGTCGAAAGGAATTATGGCGGGCGTCCTTTCAGTCTCGTGCAAGCCGGGGCTGGTAATCCCGAATTATCTTCAGCTTGGTGAGCTGGCTCCTAAAATTCCGCTGTCGAAATTTATGGTTAAAACCTTGTTAAAAGCCTTGGCGTTATAGTTTTTGTAGTCGATATTTCATTCATTGCGGGAGCGATATTTTTTGAAATCAGCCGGGGAACTTCTGGAGTTGGCTTGCCGCCGGATCGCTGATCTGGATACCCCGGCCTATGTCAAGAATAGCGAGCTGCGTTATATCGCCGTCAACGAGGCCTATGCCCGTTTTCTGGGCCGCGAGATTTCCGATTTCATCGGCAGGCGCAGCCGCGAGCTCCTCGATCGCCCCGAGGAAGAGGATCGTGAGGACAAGGAACGCCGAGCGCTGGTGTTCGGCACCGAGGAAAACGCCATCTGCTTCGATGCGGCGGGCCTTAGCCATGAACGCATTCAGATCGAAAGCTTCTCGCCATCGCCGGATCGAGCCTACGTGCTCGGCATCTTCGAAATGCGAGAGTCGCCGCGCCGTGCCGTTGACGGTAGCGACATCGCCGCCGATTTCGCCCGCGTGCGCGAGGCGCTGGAAAAGCTCGACCATCCGATCGGCATCTTTGCAGGGGATGGCCGCCCTCTGGTCGTCAATGCCGCCTATCGCAACGGCGCGAAGCCTGCGGCTGTCGGCAACAGGACCTGGCACGAGAGCGTCAAGGAGCTCGATCTGCTGCGCACCATTCTGGAGGACCTGCCAGTGGCAGCCTTCGTGCGCGACGAGAAGCATCGCCTCGTTTATGCCAACCAGTATTACGAGACCTTCAGCGGCCATAGCCGTTCCCGGGTGTTGGGGCTGACCGAACATGAAATGTTCGGGCTGGACGGCGGCGAGGCGATCTATCAAGAAAACCTGCTGGCGTTGGAGGGCGGCACGTCGAAGGAGATCGAAAGCCTGCTGCCGAGCAAGGACGGCCATATCTATTCCGTCCTTTCGCGCGTCAATCGCGTCGTGACAGCGGACGGACGGCCCTATGTCGTTGGCTCTTTTTCGGACATCTCGCCACTCAAGGAACGAGAGAAGGCGCTGATCGAAGCGCAGAAACACAAAGAGGTGCTGCACCGGGATATCGAGAATATCCTGCGCTCGCTGCCGGTCGGCGTGCTGATCCTCGATAACGACCACCGGATCCTCTACGTCAACGACGAGTTCTACGGCATCTGGGAGCTGCCACTCGACGATCCCTTCGACGGCCGCCCCTTCATCGACGTCATCCGCCGCAATTATGAGCTCGGTCGTTACGACGGCACTCAGACGCCCGAGGAGATCTACGATTTCCGCAAGCACCTGTTCGAGACCGAGGAGCCCGAGCCGATTGAGCTCGGCTGGGGGGGCGGCAAATCCGTCATCTTCGATAGCCGCCGTATCTCGAACGACCGGATCCTGCTGACCTATGCCGACATCACGGCCGTGCGTGAGCGGGAAAAGGAGATCCACGAGGCCCGTGCCGCGCTGGAGCGGCTTGGCGAAATGATGCGCGATGCGACCCATGCCATGCCGCAGGGCCTAGCCGTTGTTCAGGACGGCATCATCAAGATGTCCAACGAGGCGCTTTCTGACATCCTGCAGATTCCGGCCACATATCTCGAGCCCGGCGAGGGCTGGATCGGCATGTTCGAATTTTGCGCGGCGCGTGGCGATTTCCACGATGCCGCCGCCGAAATCCTGCAGGGCTGGCGCGACAATATCGCGGCCAGGCTGCCGATTTCCACCGTCTTCCATGTCGGCGGCGAGCGCTGGGTGAACATGGATGCGACGGTCAGCAAGGGGCAGCACTGGGTGGCGCTTTTTACCGACGTCACCGAACTCAAGAGCCGCGAAGAGGAGTTGCGCCAGCTACTGTCGCGCGCCGAAGCCGCCGATCGCGCCAAATCCGAATTCCTCGCCAATATGAGCCATGAGATCCGTACGCCGATGAACGGCGTGCTCGGGATGGCGGAACTGCTTGCCAAGACCAATCTCGATACCCGGCAGAAGACCTTCGTCGACATCATCGTCAAGTCGGGCAACGCGCTGCTGACGATCATCAATGACATCCTCGACTTTTCGAAGATCGACGCCGGGCAGATGAAACTGCGCAAAGCTGCCTTCGATATCACCGAAGCGTTAGAGGACGTGGCGACACTCTTGTCCTCGCACGCTGCCGAGAAGAACATCGAGCTCCTGGTGCGGGCTGCACCCGATCTGCCCGCCGCCGTAATCGGCGACGCCGGGCGTTTCCGCCAGATCGTCACCAATCTTGTCGGTAACGCTGTCAAGTTCACCGAGCGGGGCCATGTCTTCGTCGATGTCGGCTTCCAGCCGGCCGCCGGCGGCGAGATCATGGCGAGCATCCGCATCGAGGATACCGGGATCGGCATCCCGCCGGAGAAGCTTGAATCGGTCTTCGACAAATTCTCGCAGGTGGACGCCTCATCGACCCGGCGACACGAAGGAACCGGCCTCGGTCTTGCGATCACCGCCGGGCTCGTCGACCTTTTCGGCGGTTATCTCAACGTCGAAAGCGAATGGGGCAAGGGTTCTGTTTTCACCATCAACCTGCCGTTTGCGGTGGCGGCCGCCCGCCTTGAGCCGAAGCCGTTGCCAATCAACGTGCAGGGTGCGCGCATCCTGGTCGTCGATGACAACGAAGTGAACCGGCGAATCCTCACCGAGCAGCTTTCGCTCTGGGGTTTTGACGGCGTGGCCGCCGAAGGCGGCGGCACCGGGCTTGCGATACTGGAGGCGGCCGCCGATCTCGGCGTTACCGTCGACGCTGTCGTGCTCGACTATCACATGCCTGATATGAACGGCGCCGATGTTGCGCGCCAGCTGCGCGCCGATCCCCGCTTCGTCGAACTGCCGATCATCTTCCTGACGTCGATGGATATTTCGGGCACAGAAAAGGAATTCGCAGCGCTGAACGGCCACGCGCATCTGATGAAGCCGGCGCGCGCCAACGTGCTGCGCAATACCGTCGTCGAGGTGGTGCGCGCCAGCCGCGTCAAGCAGGTCTCAGAGACCGAGATCGCCCGGCTGCAGACGGAAGCGATCGTGCCGGCACCAGCGCCCGTGCCGCAGAAACGCGCCGCTGAATTCGTCGACGTGCTCGTTGCCGAGGACAACGAGGTCAACCAGATCGTCTTCACGCAGATCCTGCAGGGAACGGGCCTCTCCTTCCTCGTCGTCGAGAATGGCGAGGAGGCGGTCGCCGCCTGGGAGCGGTATACGCCGCGCATTATCATGATGGACGTCTCGATGCCCGTCATGAACGGCCATCAGGCGACGCAGATGATCCGCGAACGGGAAAAGGGGCAGGGGCACCGGGTACCGATCATCGGCGTCACCGCCCATGCGCTCGAAAGCGACCGCGAGCTTTGCCTCGACGCCGGCATGGACGACTACATGTCGAAGCCGATCAGCCCCGAGCTGCTCGAGGAAAAAATCCGCCAGTGGCTCGGAACGAGCGAGCAGCAGCCGGAGCGCACTACAGCGCCTCGCGTCTTTTAAGACGCGAAAAGGACGCTGTAGCACTTTGAATGGCTGCATAATTTTGTCCTTAAATCGATTTCGATTTAAGGACAAAATTATGCGCGGCTACTGATCTGCGCGCTGACTGGGGGATGCCTTGACGCCGCAGAGCATTTCGCGCTTGCCGGCAAAGCCCTTGCGGCGCTCGACGGCGAAGCCGGCGGCGATGAGATTGCGGCGCACGAAGCCGGCCGCTGCATAGGTGGCGAAAGTGCCGCCGGCTGAGCTTTTCTCACAGACGAGCCGCATCAGTTCCTGCGACCACATATCGCTATTGCGCGACGGGGCGAAGCCGTCGAGATACCAGGCGTCGAAGTCGTCTTCGGCTGTCGCGACGCCGTCCAAGGCATAGCCGCATACGACGCTGAGCGTCGTCTGGGCATCGAGATCGAGGCGCACGATACCGGTCGGTATTTCCGGCCAGGCCGCCGTCAGCACCTGACGTTCGGCATCGATCTCCGGCCAGTGCGACAGCGCCCGGCCGATTTCTTCACCGCGCATCGGGTGCAGTTCGAAGGAGATGAAATGCAGGTGCTGGCCGTCTGCACGGTGGAGCTTCCATTGTCGCCAGGTTTCGGCGAAGTTCAGGCCGGTGCCGAAGCCGAGTTCTCCGATCCGGAATCTCTGCCGCCCGTTCCAGCGCTCCGGCAGGCCGTTGCCGGCGAGGAAAACGTGGCCGCATTCCAGCCGCCCATCGGTCTGGCAATAAAAATGATCGCCAAAGGCTGTCGAATAGGGCATATCGCCGTCGCGCCATTCGAGCGGCTGCGGCGCGCCCGCGCCAATCTGATCGGGGTTCACGTCTGTCATGGAAAAAGCCGATAGTCCTCAGCCGGTCTCAGGTCAATCGTCCTCAGAGTTGCTGATCGTCGGCGGCGGCATCATGGGTCTCTGGGCGGCCGTCCATGCCGAGCGCCGGGGCATACGTGCCGTTATTGCCGACGCCGGCAGGTTGGGCGAAGGTGCGAGCGGCGGCCTGCTCGGCGCGCTGATGCCGCATATGCCGGACCGGTGGTCGGAGAAGAAGCAGTTCCAGTTCGATGCGCTGGTCTCGCTCGAAACCGAAATCACAGCGCTCGAGGCCGAGACCGGGCTTTCCGCCGGTTATAGCAGGTCCGGACGGCTGATCCCGCTGCCGAAGCCGCATCTCAACACAATAGCGCGCGGCCGTTTCGAGGACGCTGAACAGCATTGGCGGGTGGGCGAGCGCCGCTTCCATTGGCATGTGCTCGACAGGCCGCCGGTCAACGGCTGGATCGAGGCGTCTGCCGGCGAGAGCGGCTTCGTGCACGACACGCTCGCCGCCCGCGTTGCGCCCCGCTTGCTGATCGCAGCGCTCATCGCCTTCCTGCGGCGGGCAAAGCATGTTCGTATCCTGGAGCATGCGACGGTTGCCGGCCTCGATCCTGATCGCGGCACGACCGAAATCAACGGCGAAACGATCGCTTTCAGTCACTGCATCCTGGCCGCCGGCCATCGCTCCTTTCCATTGCTGCAAGCGCTGACAGCGGGGCTGAAGCAACCGCTCGGCCAGCCGGTCAAGGGGCAGGCAGCCCTGTTGAAAGCCGATATCGACCCGGCGCTACCGACGATCTTTCTGGACGGGCTCTATGTCGTCGCGCATGAGGGCGGGCACGCGGCAATCGGCAGCACCAGCGAGAACCGTTTTGACGATCCCAGCTCAACCGACGCCCAGCTCGACGTGCTGATCGAGGCGGCGCGCGGCATCGTGCCGACGCTTCGCGACGCTCCCGTTGTCGAGCGCTGGGCCGGGCTTCGTCCGAAGGCGATCGACCGGGATCCAATGATCGGCCGCCATCCCGATCACCGGCGCCTGATCGCGTTGACCGGCGGCTTCAAGGTCAGCTTCGGCCTCGCTCACCGGCTGGCGGAGGCGGCGATATGTATCGTAGGCGATACAGATTGCGGATTTTTGCTGCCGGAAAGCTTCGCAATTTCAAGCCATATTGCGGCGGCTTCACGTTAAACGTGAATTATGCGCCGCTGCGTTTCGTTATTCTGTCATGCAAATCACCTATCTGCTTGCGCATCTACAGCGTCGGATCTCACCGGCGCTCACTTCCTTGATGGAGGAAATTGCATGCGCTATGCCATTTGCTTCACGCCTCCGGCGAGCGATCCGTTGTCGCTCGTAGCCGCCAATTGGCTCGGCCGAAACGTGTTTTCGGGCGATACGATGGAGCCTCCGGCAGTTCGTGGCCTCGGCATTCACGAGATCGCCTTCCATACCGCCGTGCCGCGGCGCTACGGATTTCACGGCGTTTTGAAGGCGCCGTTCCACTTGTCCCGCGACATGCCCGAATCGCAACTCCTGCGCGATCTTATGCGTTTTTCCGGGACCTTCGTTCCCTTCCAGATTCCGCGTATCGAAGTCGCCCGGCTCGGCAATTTCTACAGCCTGCTGCCGAGTAGGCCCTGCGAGCAGATCCAGTATCTCGCCTCGGCGATCGTGCAGGAATTCGATCGTTTCCGCGCACCGCTCAGCGAGGCCGAGATCGAACGCAGCGATCCGGACGGGCTATCGGCGGCTCAATTTTCCAATCTGCATCGCTGGGGCAATCCCTATGTAATGGAGGAGTTCCGCTTTCATATGCCTGTGACGGGCCCCGTCAACGCGATCGACATGCCGCGCATCGAGCCGGTGTTGCGGACGATCTTCGAGCCTGTCCTTTGCGAACCTGTCACGGTTTCGAACGTGGCGCTGATGATCGAGGAGGGCACAGGCGGTCCTTTCCGCGTTCATTCGCTGCATCCGATGGGCAAGGTCAGCGCGCGCAAAATCGCTTGAATCTCCTGATGAGCTAAAGCCTTGTGCCGCAAAGGCAAAATCCGGCCGAGCAGTTTCCGTCTCGACATTCCGGCTGCGGATGCTACCGTTCCCCGTCTTTTCAGAAGGTGATTTGATGGTATCCGAGACTTATGCGCGCAACCTCGTTGGTTACGGGCGCCTGACGCCCGATCCGAAATGGCCGGACGAGGCACGCGTCGCCGTGCAGTTCGTCATCAATTACGAGGAGGGCGGTGAAAGCTCGATTCTCGACGGCGATCCGGCGTCCGAAAACCTGCTGTCGGAGATCGTCGGTGCGGCCGCCTGGCCGGGGCAGCGCAACCTCAACATGGAATCGATCTACGAATACGGTTCACGTGCCGGCTTCTGGCGGCTCTGGCGCATGTTCACCGATCTCAAGGTGCAGGCGACCGTCTACGGCGTGACGCTGGCGATGGCCCGCAACCCCGAGGCCGTCGCCGCGATGAAGGAGGCCGGCTGGGAAATCGCCAGCCACGGTTACCGCTGGCTGGAATATAAGGATTTTCCCGAAGATCTGGAGCGCAAACATATCCTCGAAGCCGTGCGCCTGCACACCGAACTCACCGGCGAGCGGCCCTACGGCATGTATCAGGGCAAGCCTTCCGACAATACGCTTCGACTGGTGCAGGAGGAGGGCGGTTTTCTCTATTCCTCCGATTCCTATGCCGATGACCTGCCTTACTGGGTGAAAGGCGTCGACGGGAAGCCCTTCCTGATCATCCCCTATACGCTCGAAACCAACGACATGCGATTTGCGACGCCGCAGGGCTTCAACGCCGGCGATCAGTTCTTCACCTATCTGAAGGACGCCTTCGATACGCTTTATGAGGAAGGCAAGGCGGGCAGTCCGAAGATGATGTCGGTCGGCCTGCATTGCCGCCTCGTCGGACGTCCCGGCCGGGCGGCGGCGCTGAAGCGCTTTATCGAATATGTGCTGAAGCACGACAAGGTCTGGATTCCGCGCCGCATCGAGATCGCCGAGCACTGGCACAAGCACCATCAGCCGGAAGCGCTCTGATGATGTCGCGAGAGGATTTCGTCTCCCGCTTCGGCGGCGTCTTTGAACATTCGCCTTTCATCGCCGAGCGCGCCTATGACGCCGGCCACGTGACGGAGCCGCTGACGGCGGCCGGTGTGCATGCGTCGCTAACCGCTGCCTTCCGGGCGGCAAGCCCGCAGGAGCGTCTCGGCGTGCTCAGCGCCCATCCCGACCTTGCCGGGCGCCTCGCAGTAGCGGGCGAACTCACCGAAGACAGCCGGAAGGAGCAGTCCGGCGCCGGTCTCGACCGCCTGAGCGCGGCCGAACATGCCCGCTTCACCGAACTCAATTCGGCCTATGTCGAAAAATTCGGCTTTCCCTTCATCATTGCCGTCAAGGGGCTCGGCAAGGACGACATCCTGGCGGCTTTCGAAACACGGATCGGCAATGGCAAAGACGAAGAATTTACGACCGCGACGGCGCAAGTCGAGCGGATCGCACTGCTGCGCCTGACGTCAATGCTGCCGGAGGCTGAATGAACGAGCGACGCGCGATCGACTATCTTAATGAGATGTATGAGGCGGCATCCGAAGCGTTGTCTTTCGTCGGCGGAATGGATGGCGCGGCGTTCGCCGGGGACAAGCTCACTTTCAAGGCTGTCACCTTTTGCCACTTCACCATCGGTGCTGCAGCATCCCGTCTGCTCGTGACTCATCCGGAATTTGCGAGCGAGCATCCCGATCTGCCGTGGACGAAAATCTGCGGCACGGGCAACCGTATCCTCGACGGCGTCTTCGATCTTGATCCTTCCGACATATGGGAGGCGACGTATCGCACGCTGCCGGAGCTTCTTTCCGCGATCGATGCCATCCGTCACTGGCATGCCGAAGGTGAGTAAGCGATTGCCCCCACATCTCGACATCCGTCCGCTTACGAGATCCGCCTTTGCTCCCTTCGGGGAGGTGATCGAAGCCGATCCCGTCTCGATGCGGCTGATCAATGGCGGTACGACGGAGCGGTTTCATGCGCTGGCCGCCACTGAGGCGACGGGCGAAGGCGCACGCGTCATCATCAACCTCTTTCGCGGCCAGCCACGAAGCTTCCCTTATGACGTCGCCATGATGGAGCGCCATCCGCTCGGCACCCAGAGTTTTTCGCCGGTCTCCGGCCGTCCTTTTCTCGTCGTCGTCTCCGAGGATGAGAACGGTCGCCCGGGCAGGCCGCAGGTGTTTCTGGCGCGCGGCGACCAGGGTGTGAACTACCGCCGCAATGTCTGGCATCATCCGCTGATGGCGCTCGGCCAGGCCTCAAATTTCCTGGTCGTCGACCGCGACGGGCCGGGCAATAATCTGGAAGAATACTTCTTCGAAACCCCTTATATCATCAAAGAGCCAGCCCCATGACCGGACTGACCACGCATGTTCTCGATACCGCTCTCGGCAAGCCGGCCGAAGGCTTGAGGATCGATCTTTTCCAGCTCGACGGCGAGATCCGCAGGCATCTGAAGACGGTGGAGACCAATGCCGACGGCCGGGTCGACGGCGGCCCCATCCTCATTGGCGAAAATTTTCGGGCCGGCACCTATGAACTGGTCTTCCACGCCGGCGATTATCTGAGGGCGACTGGCACGCCGCTGCCGCATCCCGCTTTCCTCGATCTCGTGCCGATCCGCTTCGGTATTGCCGACGTCACGGCGCACTACCATGTGCCGTTGCTGATTTCGCCCTATGGCTATTCTACTTATCGAGGGAGCTAAAAATGCGTTTTGCGGCAATTGCCGATATCCACGGCAACCATCTGGCGCTCGAGGCTGTGCTTGCTGATATTCGCGCACAGGGGATCGATGAGATTGTCAATCTCGGTGATTTCTTCAGCGGGCCGCTTGAAGCCGGCAAGACGGCAGATCTGCTGATACCGCTTAACCTGACATCGGTTCGCGGCAATCACGATCGATACCTGATCGAGCAGGAGCCGGCGGCGATGCACATTTCGGATGCTGCCGCCTATCATCAATTGTCGCCGTCGCATCTCGATTGGGTTCGCAGCTTGCCATTCGATACCGTCTATCGCGGCGAGGTCTATCTCTGCCACGCGACGCCGAAGGATGACAATCTCTACTGGCTGGAATCGGTCTCGCCGGAGGGCTTCGTCTTCCTGAAGCCGATCGAAGCGATCGAGGCGCTGGCCGAAGGCATCGACCTGCCGCTGATCCTCTGTGGCCACAGCCACATTCCCCGCGCCGTGTGCCTCTCCGATGGCCGCCTCATCGTCAATCCCGGCAGCGTCGGCTGCCCGGCCTATGACGACGAGCTGCCCTATTACCACAGGGTGGAAGCCGGCCATCCGCTGGCGAGTTATGCCATTCTGAAAAAGACGGCAGTGGGATGGACATGGCAGTTCCGAACCGTCGCCTACGACCATATGGCGATGTCGGCACTGGCCGCCGAAAGCGGCCGTGCCGACTGGGCAGGCGCGCTGGCAACGGGTTGGGTGAGATAGAGCATGATGCCGAAAAGTGTGAGCGGTTTTCGGACGACATCATGCTCTAACTATTTAATTTAGAACAGGATTCAAATTTTAGGCCGAACAGGCCTAAAATCATCCTGTTCTAGTCCAGACCCGCTTGCGCGGCGATCAGTCCTTCTTTGGTGCCGGCTTCGGCGCCGGAGGGATGATCGTTTGTGTCGGGGCTACGGTCGGTGTTGCCGGCTTTGCCGGAGCTGCGGCGGTTGCCGGTCTTCCTGGTTTTGCGCCATCGAGATTTCCAAGAAGGGATGAGATGGCATCGTCGCCGTCGAAGCCGGCTTCCTTCAGCAATTTGTCGAGGATCGGTTTATTCGCCTGATAGGAGAGGAGCTGGCTGGCCAGTCCTTCGCCGAGCCCGATACCGTTTCCGCCGGCCGCTCCGTTTCCGCGGCCGAGCATGCCGCCGGTGTCGAATATCCTGATATCGGAGATCTTCTCGATCGGCTTGACCGCTTCGGCGAGCGCCTGCGGAATGATGCGGATCCGTTCGCGGGTGATCTCGAACTCGATGATGGCAGAGCTCAACTTGTTGCGCGCGTCGTTGAGCAATGCCTCGCTCTCGGCCGCGGCCTTGCCGGTTTCGAGAATGCCCTTGGCCTTGATGATCGCCGCATCCGCTTCGGCGGTCGCGAGCGTCTTGATAGCCTCGGCCTGGTCGCTTGCCGCCTGTTTTTCGGCTTCGGCGCCGACGGTGACGGCAGTCGCTTCCGTCTCGGCTTTCTTGCGTGCGTCGATGACGGCAATCTGCTTTTCGCGTTCGGCAATCTCGATCGCCTTGGCGGTGCCAACCTTTTCTTCTGCCGCTATCGCCAGCGCGCGGGCCGTTTCCGCAGCCGCCTTCGCCTCGGATTCTTCACGGCTCTTGTTGGCAACGGCGATGGCGCTCTCCTGTGCCACGATCTGGAGGTCACGCTTGGCTTCGGTTTCGCGTTGCTGGACGGCGCGGGCGGCGTCGATGTTGGCGCTTTCGCGGGCCTGTTTGGCAGATGCCTCGCGTTCGGCGATCGCCTGTTCGGAAGCGATGCGGGCTTCCTCCTCGGCGCGTTTTGCGGCCTGCTCCTGCTGCGCGGTTTCGGCGCGTGTCGCCGCGGACTTGTTGGCGATATCCCGTTCCTGGCTGAGTTCGGCTTCCCGCTTCGTCCGCTCGATGGTCAGCGATTGCTGGCGTGCCTCGAGATCCTTCTGGGCGATGGCGACTTCGGTGTCGCGAACGATCTCGTTCCGTTCCTTCTTGCGTCCCTCGGTGATGCGGGTCAATGCCGCCAAGCCTTGCGCATCGAAGAAGTTGTTGGCGTTGAAATGCTTGATATCGGTCTGGTCGAGGCGTGTCAGCGACACGGATTCGAGTTCGAGGCCGTTCGACTGGAGATCGGCGCCGACAGCCTCCTGCACGGCCTTGACGAAATCCATGCGCTGTTCCTGCAGCGCGTCGAGATTCATCGTCGCGGCCACCGAGCGAAGGCCGTCGACGAATTTCGCCTCGATCAGGATGCGGAGAGCCTCGGCGTCGTTGGTGCGGTTGCCGAGTGTCTGGGCTGCAAGCGCAATCGAGGAGGCATCAGGTTTCACGCGCACATAGAATTCGGCGCCGATGTCGACGCGCATGCGGTCCTTGGTGATCAGTGCATCGCCTTCGCCGCGGCGAACCTCGAGCCGCAGTGTCTTCAGGTTCACCCGGGCAGTCGAATGGAAGATCGGCAGGACGACCGAACCGCCGTCGAGCACGACCTTCTGGCCGCCGAGACCGGTGCGCACATAGGCCTCATCGCGGCTGGAGCGCGTGTAAAGAGAGGCGAGGACAAAACCGATGCCGAAGATCAGAACAATCCCAATGCCGGCTGGTAGAATAACGTCGTACATCATTGCTGCTCCGTGAAAGATTGATTGTTTGCATCGGCGGGGTCGACCGGCGCGGGAATGGCGATAAACACATTTGCCTTGTGATCGACGAGAAGAACCGAAGCGCCGATCGCGAGCGGACCTTCGCCCTTGGCGGCTCTGGCTCGAAGCACATGCCAGTTTCCGTGCTGATCCTTGACGCGGACGCGGCCCGGCAGTCCCTGATCGAGCGGGCCGATCGAGACCTCGGCTGTCCGTCCGAGCAAGGCGTCGAGATCGACCGCATAGGTTTCGTCGTGCGGTACGATCCGCGCCACGGTTCTGCTCGATGCCCTGACCATGGGGATGGTTGCGAGCGCGGCAGGTATGACGGCTATCAAGCTTGGCAGCGGCGCCCAGAAAGCGTTGGCGACGGCCTGCAAGGCAAAGCCCGTCATCGCGAAGAAGCCGAGTGTCATCATCAGAAGAATCAGCAGGGGAACACCGCCGAGATTGAGCCAGGACAGGTATGCCAGGATGCCGTCATGGCCATGAACCTCCGGCTTTCCCAGAAATTCCGTCACAGAAAAACCCATGACCATCGCGAGCATCTCGATCGCGGTCAGACCTGCAAGCACGGCAGCGGCGATGGCAAAGGGAGCACATTCGGGGGCGAAGAGAAGGGCCATCGGCGTTACCGGTTATCCGCCTTGAAGCGTGCGAGGCGTGCCTCGATCGCCTGTTCGCGGTGCAGTCGGTCGAGTTCGTCCAATTCGGAACTATGGGCATGCTCGCCAGTGGGAACCCCGGTCAGCCGCGAGACCGCCGCGGCAGCGCGGGCAGCATCTGCGCCCGGCGCGGGCTGGCTATGACCGGTTGCGGCGTGTTCGGGATGCCTGGCAATGCTGCGCTTGAAATCGGCAAGGCGAGCGTCCGCCTCGCGGCGCGTGGCGAGCACGGCCTGCAAGGCTTTCTGGCCCTCGTCCAACTGTTCCCTGGCATCGGCCAGCGCCTTATCCAGAGCTGCGATCTGGGATTCGAGATCGATCTGGCGGGCAACGCCGGCCTTTGCCAGGTCATCCCGCTGAGAAGAGACAGCGAGGCGGATCTTCTGGTCGAGCGCGCTCAGGTCTTCGACGATTTCGTCCCTGCGACTCTGGATGCGATATTCCTCGGCGCGCGCCTTGCCTAGATCGGTGCGGGCCTCATCCGCCGCTGCGTCGATCTCGCGGATAGCCTGTTCGATGACGGCGATCTTATTGACGCCTTCCGCCTTGTCGACCGCCGCATTCGCGATGCCCGCGATCAGACGGCCCATACGTGAGAGAATGCCTTCGTTCGTCATGTTTTCCTCCATCCGAGCGGAATTCGGCGTAACGCCGATGTGAATCTCGTAGCGATCCTGGCCTGCAACGAGGTAGGCCGGAAAAATACTCTCCCATCCCCTGGAATAACCCGCGACATCGAAGGGCACGGCAACACGTCCGTGCACCGTGGCGATCGTCAGGTCCGAGGGGCCTTTGATGGCGAAGAGCTTGTCATCGAGCGGCAGATGCGGCGGATCGGCGGTGACGCCGCGATTGGCGGCGAAATCGCGAAGGCCGAGCGTGACCAGCCTTGCCGGCAAGCCCGTCTGCTCGCGGACGGTTTCATAGGCAAGGTCATGCAGCACGACGAGATTGGCCCCCGTCCTGTCGGAGACGAGGCCGGTCAGGATTTCGATCATCCTGAAATAGGCGGCAATGGTGTCGTCCAGCGCCTGCCGGGCACTGTCGTCAGGCGCCAGCGTGTAGCGCAGCAGCGATGGATGCGGTGTCTTGCCTGTGGTAGCCATGGGTAAAACATAAAGCACCGCTTTTGTGCTTTCAAGAGGTCACGCTGAAAATACAACCTAAGCTTAACGTGCGGTTAGAAAGACCGAGAGCAGCGTCCAGTATCGAGATATTCAGTTAGCCGTTGTTGCTTCCGTCGCTGGCGGCAGGTCACTGCCGCCCGTCGATGATCGACGAATTCACGTCGTTGATGTCGCGCTTGCCGCAGAGCGCCATGGTAATGTCCATCTCCTTGCGGATGATGCCGAGCGCCAGCGATACGCCTTCCTTGCCCATGGCGCCGAGGCCGTAGAGGAAGGGGCGGCCGATATAGGTACCCTTGGCGCCGAGCGCCACGGCCTTCAGCACGTCCTGGCCGGAGCGGATGCCACCATCGAGATGGATCTCGATACGGTCGCCGACGGCGTCGACGATCTTCGGCAGCATGCTGATCGAGGAGGGGGCGCCGTCAAGCTGACGCCCGCCATGATTGGAGACGACGATCGCATCGGCGCCGGTGTCGACGGCCGCCTTCGCATCCTCCGGATCGAGTATGCCCTTGATGATCAGCGGGCCGCCCCATTGTTCCTTGATCCAGGCTACATCGGCCCAGGACAGCCGGGGGTCGAACTGCTCGTGCGTCCATACGGAGAGCGAGGCGATATTGGAGACATTCTTCGCATGGCCAATGATATTGCCGAAGGTGCGGCGCTTGGTCTGCAGCATATCCAGGCACCAGAGGGGCCGGGTCGCCATCTGCCAGACATGTTTCGGGGTGAATTTCGGCGGCGCCGACAGGCCGTTGCGCAGGTCCTTATGCCGCTGGCCGAGGATCTGCAGATCAGCGGTCAACACCAGCGCCGAGCATCCGGCCGCCTTAGCGCGGTTGATGAGATTGAGGACAAAATCCTTGTCCCTCATCACGTAGAGCTGGAACCAGAAGGGACGTGTCGTCGCTGACGCCACGTCCTCGATCGAGCAGATGCTCATCGTCGAAAGCGTGAAGGGAACGCCGAACTCCTCGGCAGCGCGTGCCGCCAGCATCTCGCCGTCGGCATGCTGCATGCCGGTCAGGCCGGTTGGCGCCAGCGCCACGGGCATCGACACTTTTTGGCCGATCATCGTCGTTTCCAGCGTGCGGTTGGTCATGTCGACCATCACCCGCTGGCGCAGCTTGATCTGGCTGAAATCGCTCTCGTTCGCCGCATAGGTCGATTCCGTCCAGGCGCCCGAATCCGCATAGTCGAAAAACATCTTCGGCACACGCCGCCGGGCGAGCTTTTTCAGGTCGGCGATGGTGAGCGGAGCGGCCATGAATTGAACCTTCACATCTGAATGCGGCCATCGGCCATACCATGAATTTCGCAGGAGCGTGACGGGAAATTGGCCGTGCCGGGCAGCTTTTCACGGTCCAAATTCGAGAGTAACAGGCCGTGTCATCGAAGCCCCGCCTTCAACGCAACACCGGCCACATAGGTCTCGGCGATCGTCCGGTCGTCACCCATCGTCTGTAGCAGGAAGAGTTCCTCGGTCAGCGTCTTCACCACTTCCATCTTCAGCGCCATGGCGGGTGTCGCCGTCGCATCGAGAACGACGAGATCGGCCTCGGTGCCGGGTTCCAGCGTGCCGATCCGGTCCGCCAGCGATAGGGCCTCGGCATTGCCGAGGGTCATCAGGTAATAGCTTTCCAGCGGGTTCAGCCGTTCGCCGAGCAACTGCTGGATCTTGTAGGCCTCGTCCATCGTCCGCAGCATCGAATAGCTGGAACCGCCGCCGATATCGGTCGCCACCCCGATGCGAACCGGCTTTTCGCGCCGCGCCAGCGCCTTCAGCGGAAACAGGCCCGAGCCGAGGAAGAGGTTCGAGGTCGGGCAGTGGACGGCGACGGCACCCGCCTCGCTCATCGCGTCGGCCTCGCGCTCGGACAGGTGGATGGCGTGGCCGAAGAGGCTTTTTGGCCCGAGCAGGCCGTAGCGGGCATAGATGTCGGTATAGTCGAGCGCGTCGGGATAGAGCTCGCAGGTAAATCTGATCTCGTCGCGATTTTCCGAAAGATGCGTCTGGATGTGCAGATCGGGAAATTCGCGGGCAAGCGCTGATGTCGCTTCCAACTGCGCCGGTGTCGAGGTGATGGCAAAACGCGGGGTGATGGCGACGTGGTTGCGGCCCTTGCCGTGCCAGTCCGATATCACCTGGCGGGTCTCGTCATAGCCCATCTCGGGCGTGTCGAGCAGGCCCTGCGGGGCATTGCGGTCCATCATCACCTTGCCGCCGACCATGCGCATATTGCGCCTCATCGCCTCGGCAAAGAAAGCGTCGGCCGAGGTCTTGTGCACGGAGCAATAGGCGACCGCCGTCGTCGTGCCGTGGCGGATCAACTCGTCGTAGAAATGCGTGGCGATCCTTTCAGCATGCGCACTTTCGACGAAACGGCATTCCTCGGGAAAGGTGTAGGTGTTCAGCCACTCGAGCAGATTGGCGGCGTAGGAGGCGATCACCTGCATTTGCGGAAAATGCAGGTGCATATCGATGAAGCCGGGCATGATCAGATGCGGGCGGTGGTCGATCTCGACCGTGTCTTCCGCTGCTTTTGCCTTGACGTCACCATAGGGACCGACTGCCGTGATCAGCCCATCTTCGACTAGCAGGCCGCCATCCTCTTCGTAGAGATAGCTTTGGCTGTCGGCGAGGCTTAGCGGTGCGCGATGGAAGGAAAGCAGGCGGCCGCGCAGGAGTGTCGTCGTCATTGTTTCTTGCCTTCGACTGCGCTCTCGAACCAGGCGACCAGCAGCTTGCGTTCGTCCGGCGTGATGTCGGTGATGTTGCCGGGCGGCATGGCATGGCTGCGGCCCGCCTGTATATAGATCTCGCGGGCATGGGCGGCAATTTCCGCGTCGTTTTCGAGCATCACGCCCTTCGGCGGCCGCACGATGCCCTCATAGACCGGCTCGGCCGCGTGGCACATGGAACAGCGCGTCGAGACCAGTTGCTTGACGGCGGGGAAATGCGGATCGCCGGCAAATTGCTGGAAGGCGGGGGCGACCGCCGCCGCATCGGTTTCGCCGGTCAGCAGCTTCGGCACGGTCGAAAGCCACATGATCAGGATGAAGAGAATGACGGTGACGATCCAGGTCCAGGTCGGCCGACCCTTCCTGGCATGCGTCGTGTTGAACCAGTGGCGGATGGTGACGCCCATCAGGAAGACCAGAGCGGCGATCACCCAGTTGAACTGCGTACCGAAGGAGAGCGGATAATGGTTCGACAGCATGAAGAAGATGACGGGCAGCGTCAGGTAGTTGTTATGCAGCGAACGCTGCTTGGCGACCTGCCCATATTTAGGATCGGGAACCCGTCCGGCGATGAGGTCGGCGACGACGATCTTCTGGTTCGGAATGATGATCATGAAGACATTGGCCGACATGATCGTCGCGGTGAAGGCGCCGAGATGCAGGAAGGCGGCGCGGCCGGTGAAGAGCTGCGTATAGCCCCAGGCCATGAAGACCAGCACGACATAGAGCACCGCCATCAGTCCCCAGGTGTTCCGCCCAAGCGGCGACTTGCAGAGCAGATCGTAGACGATCCAGCCGAGGGCAAGCGACGCCAGCGAGATCAGGATGGCGACGGGCGGACTGATATCGAGCACATGCCGGTCGATAAGGAACAGGTCGGCACCGCCGTAATAGACGATGCACAGCATCAGAAAGCCGGAAATCCAGGTGAAATAGCTCTCGTATTTGAACCAGGTCAGGTGCTCCGGCATCTGGGCGGGCGCCACCAGATATTTCTGGACATGGTAGAAGCCGCCGCCATGAACCTGCCATTCCTCGCCATAGGCGCCGGGCGGCAGATGCGGGCGTTTCACCAGTCCGAGATCGAGCGCGATAAAATAAAAGGACGATCCGATCCAGGCGATCGCGGTAATGACATGGAACCAGCGCGCCGCAAAGGCGAGCCATTCCCATGCTATGGCATATTCATACATCGAGTTCCCCTATCTTCCTCCGACTCGTGACATTGCGGAAATTTTGGCGGGGAGGGAAGAGGAGATTGAAGAACTGCACACGCGCAACAGCTGACGCTGACCACAGGAGCAATGGAATGATCGCTGCGCTTGTCGAGATCTTCAGCGGTTTTGCCGAAGCTGCCGATCGCAGCCGCATCGCCGATCTGCTGTCGCGTGCCTAAAAGCTGCCGAGAAGGCTGTGTATTATCCCTGCCTTATACTTGATCTGCTAATTCAGCAGGCCTTGAACTGCGACGACTCGATTACAGTTATTTTGCGGGCCGCCGGAATAAAATAAGAACCGTTAGATCATCGGCGGCGCATTCATCGACGGAGAAGATGCCCATGCGCAGCATTCTGACGTGTGTGATGATTGCGTATGCGTCGTTGGCGACGGCTCACGACGCACCTTCGGGGTGGAGTTATGACCCCTATTGTTGCAACGGCGACAGTCATAATGGCGATTGCCAGATGATCCCTTCGAAAAGCGTGGCAGTGACGCCAGGTGGATATCGTGTGACGCTGATGCCGGGCGACCACCGGTTGGTCACGCATGCTCATGTCTTCCTGCTGCCAATGACGAAGGCAATGCAATCCGGCGATAACGACTATCATCTCTGTCTGTTCCCGAACGAGGATACGCCGCGCTGTTTTTATGCGCCGGAACTGGGATATTGAAGACGGACCACAGCACCGGACCCGGCTCTTGAACTGGGTTCGGTATGTCGTTGTCCGAAAACCGCTCTACAGTTTTAGGCGGCATCAATTGCCGGCTGCCTTCATCTCCTCAAGGATCCAGTTGCGGAAGGCCTTGATCTTGGGCACGTTGCGACGGTTTTCGGGGTAGACGAGCCAGTAGGCCTTGCCGTCGCTGCGGGTCAGTTCGAAGGGCTGATAGAGCCGGCCGAGCGCGATCTCAGCCGCATAGAAGGCCGGATGGAGAATGGCGACGCCATGGCCGGCGATCGCCGCATCGGCTTCCACCGCCTGGGAGCCAAGCTGGTTGCGCGGGCGCCGATCGAGATCCGTCTCCGTGACGCCGGCTGCCTCGAACCATTGTTTCCACCAGATGTCGCCGGCGTCGAAAAGATCGAACTTCAGGAGATCGCGCGGTTCTTTGATGCCGCCTGCCGTCTCCGCCAGCTTCGGGCTCAGCATCGGCGTGAATTCCAGGCCCATCAGCCGGTGCAGCGCCAGCCCCGGCCAGTTGCCGTCGCCCCAGCGGATGCCGACATCGATCTGCTCGCGGGCGAAGTCGATAATATCCGAACTCGCCTGAAAGCGCACAGCGATTGCCGGATGTTTCAAGTGGAAGGAGCCAAGGCGCGGCGCCAGCCACTTCGAGGCGAAGGTATGGGTGGAGCTGATGGCGAGCGTGCCTTCGACGCTGTCGCGCGCCGTCGCCATCGCGTCGTGCAGCATGGCAAAGGCTTCGGTCACCTTCGGCGCCAGCCGCTCGCCGGTCTCCGTCAGTGCGATCTGGCGGGGACGGCGCAGGAAGAGCGGCTCGCCGACATTCTCCTCCAGCAGCTTGATCTGGTAGCTGACGGCGGTCTGCGTCATGCCGAGTTCGTCGCCCGCCTTGGTGAAACTTCCGAGCCGGGCAGCTGCCTCGAAGACGCGCAACGCATTCAGCGGGAATTGTTTGGAGAGTTTCATGGATAAGTTCTCTTGATGCAGACATACGGTCGTTCGATTGGAATTGCAGCACTTTTGGCTGCAAACTGCAACTCATACCATCAAACCATTGAGGTGATGTCATGGATTGCTATGCTATCGAACAGAGCCCGCCGCAGCAGACCATCGGAATTTTCCGGCGCATCGGCGGCCGGCTGGCGCTGATCTGGCGCATGCCCAGCCTCGATCTCGACACGGCGCCCGATCGCGTCAAGCGCGCTCTCGGTTTCCTCGACGGGCGCGATCCCTATTACGAAGACGAGCGCATGCGGTAGGCAGCGAGCGCCGTCAGGATCTCGGCGGCGGTCATGGCGGCGATCACCTCAGGACGCTTGTCCCTGACTGCCGAGCCGCCGATCGGCAGCGTCAGCCGCTCCATCCAGCCGCGTTCTCCGCCACCTTCGCGGGAAAGCCAGCTGGCGAAGGTGGCGCGCTTAGTGGCCGAGCCGATCATGCCGGTATAGGCGAGGTCGGTCTTTTCCAGTGCCTCGCGGGCGATGAGGAAATCCAGCGCGTGGTCGTGCGTCAGGATGACCACCACGCCGCCGGCCGGAATATCCTTCACCAGTGCTTCCGGCATCGGCACAAGTCGCGCCTTGGTCTCTGCCGGCAGGTTGGCGAGCTCTTCCTGCCGCGTTTCGACGACCGTCACCGACAGCGGCAGCGGCGCCAAGGCCGCAGCCAGCGCCCGGCCGACATGGCCGGCACCGAAGAGATAAACCTCGGGGAGGCGCTCGATCTCACTGGTTAGCCTGGCTTCGATTTCTTCAGCAACCGCCTGCGTCACCCGGCGAAACCGTAACTGCGTGCGCCCACCGCAGCACTGGCCGATATCAGGCCCGAGCGGGATATCCATCTCCGCCATCCCGCCGGTTCCCGCGAGCATGTCCCGCGCATTCGCGATCGCCATGAATTCGAACTGGCCGCCGCCGATCGTGCTCCACAGGGCTTCAGCCGAGACGAGCATGAAGGTGCCGGCCTCGCGTGGGGTCGAGCCTTGCGTGCCGGTGATATCGACGAGGATGCAGTCTGGGTGGGCGGTGATGAAGCTGGAGAGGTCGGTCATGGGTGAAAGGCCGATGAGCGGGTGGGCGTGGCACCCCCCTCTGTCCTGCCGGACATCTCCCCGGAGATTAGCACGAGGCGCGAGCTTCCCGGGACAAGGCAGCTGTGGCGTAGAGTTTCATGACGTAATGCTAGGGCATTAAGGTGCGGTGCGTTCGGTCTTGCCGATCTCCCTCTTTGTGGGGGAGATGTCCGGCAGGACAGAGGGGGGCGCCGCCCACTCCAACCTCTCTGCGGGTGCCGCTCAAACAACAAATCAGCCGGACGCATCCTACACCCGCTTCATCCGCTCGACCGCCATCAACACCCGCTCCGGTGTCGCCGGCGCGTCGAGCCTCGGGCAGACCCGATAATCCGCGACGCTTGCCACGGCCATCGACAGTGCTTCCAGCACCGAGATCGCCAGCATCAAGGGTGGTTCGCCGACGGCCTTGGAGCGGCCGATGGTGGCCTCAGTGTTCTCGGACCATTCGGCGAGGCGCACGTTGAAGATCTTCGGACGGTCCGAAGCGAGCGGGATCTTATAGGTCGAGGGGGCGTGGGTGCGCAGCCGGCCCTTGTCATCCCACCAGAGTTCTTCCGTCGTCAGCCAGCCCAGGCCTTGGACGAAGGCGCCTTCGACCTGGCCCATGTCGATCGCCGGATTCAACGAGCGACCGACATCGTGGAGGATGTCGGTACGGTCGATCAGATATTCGCCCGTCAGCGTGTCGATCGAGACCTCGGTGCAGGAGGCGCCGTAGGCGAAATAATAGAAGGGCGTGCCGCGGCCGGCCTTGCGGTCCCAGTGGATCTTCGGCGTCTTGTAGAAGCCGGCGGCGGAAAGCTGGACGCGGGCGAAATAGGCCTGCTTGATGAAATCGGGGAAGGGGATCTCGATCTCGCCGACGCGCACGCGGTTCGGCAGGAAGACGACGTCGGCGGGGCCAACATCCCATTTCTCGGCGGCAAAGGCCACCAGCCGTTCCTTGATCTGGCGGGCAGCGTCATAGGCGGCCATGCCGTTGAGGTCCGAGCCGGAGGACGCCGCGGTGGCCGAGGTATTCGGCACTTTGGCGGTGGTCGTCGCCGTGATCTTCACCCTGTCGATATCGACCTGGAAGCTGTCGGCCAGCACCTGCGCCACCTTGGTGTAGAGGCCTTGGCCCATTTCTGTGCCGCCATGGTTCAGGTGGATCGAGCCGTCCTGGTAGATATGGACGAGGGCGCCAGCCTGGTTGAAGGCGGTCATGGTGAAGGAGATGCCGAATTTGACCGGCGTCAGAGCGATGCCTTTTCTGATGTAGCGGCTGTCGCGATTGAAGGCGATGATGGCGTTGCGCCGCGCCCGGTATTCGGCCGTTTCCTCCAGCTCCTCGACGATGCGGGCGATGATGTTGTCCTCGACCTCCTGATGGTAGGGGGTGAGCGTGCGCCCGGAGCCCGGCTGCCCGTAGAAATTCAGCTTGCGGACATCAAGCGGATCCTTGCCGAGGGCATAGGCGATCTCCTCGATGAAGCGTTCGGCGCCGAGCATGCCCTGCGGCCCGCCGAAACCGCGGAAGGCGGTGTTGGAGACGGTGTGCGTCTTCAGCGGCTTCGAGATCAGATGCACATGCGGATAGAAATAGCTGGAATCGGCATGGAACAGGGCACGGTCGGTTACCGGCCCTGAGAGGTCGGAGGAGAAGCCGCAGCGCGCAGCATAGGTCGCGTCGACCGCGTGGATGCGGCCTTCGGCATCGAAGCCCACCTCGTAATCGACGAGGAAATCGTGGCGCTTGCCGGTGGCGCTCATATCCTCGTCGCGGTCCGGACGGAATTTGATCGCGCGGCCGAGCTTCTTGGCGGCGATGGCGGCAAGTGCTGCGAACTGATTGCCCTGCGTCTCCTTGCCGCCGAAGCCGCCGCCCATGCGGCGCACGTTGACGGTTACGGCGTTGGAGGGAATATCGAGCACGTGGCCGACGATGTGCTGGATCTCGCTTGGATGCTGCGTCGAGGACCAGACGGTGACCTCGTCGTCTTCGCCGGGGATCGCCACGGCGATATGGCCTTCGAGGTAGAAATGTTCCTGTCCGCCGATGCGCATCTGACCTTTCAGACGCATGGCGGCATTGCTCATTTCCGTATCCGGCTCGCCGCGCCTGAGCGTCATCGGGGTGATGACCAGCGGGCCGCCATTGGCGAGCGCGCCGTCGATATCGCTCCAATGCGGCAGGTCGCGATAGTCGATCTTCGCCAACAGCGCGGCGCGGCGGGCGGCATCACGCGTCTCGGCGATAACGGCAAAGATCGGCTGGCCGTGGAACTGAACTAAAGTTTCGGCCAGCAGCGGCTCGTCATGGCTGCCGTTAGAGCTGACGTCGTTGACGCCAGGGACATCCTTGCCGGTGAAGACCCAGACGACGCCGGGATAGGCGGCGACCGCGGAAAGGTCGATGCCGGCGATTTCGGCATGCGCCCGGCCGGAGAGGCCGAGGGCGCCGTGCAGCAGACCTGCGGGTTCGGGAATATCGTCGATATAATCAGCGGTTCCGGTGACATGCTTATGCGCTGAATCATGCCGCAGCGAGCCGTGCATCGGGCCTGCGATGATGGCCTTGCGGTCTTCGAAGGTGGACTTGTCCATTAGATGCCTCCTTCGTGAGGACGTGTGGTGCCGCGCGGCCCCCTCATCCGCCCTTCGGGCACCTTCTCCCCGAGGGGAGAAGGGGGAAAAGAGACGGCGCGGCAGTCCCTTCTCCCCAGCGGGGAGAAGGTGGCGGCAGCCGGATGAGGGGGGTGGCTTGCGCTGACATGTATCATCTTCATCACGCCACCTCCTCGAACCGCTTCAACTCCGCCGGCGCGCCGACCGTCTCGAGATAGAACCGCGTCAACAGGTTCTTCGCCGTAAGCTGGCGGTATTCCGCCGTGGCGCGCCAGTCGGTCAGCGGCTTGTAGTCGGCGTCGAAGGCGGGGCGGGCCGCCTCGATCGTCGCTTCCGTCCACGGTTTGCCGATCAGTTCGGCTTCCACCCTTCGGGCGCGTTTCGGCGTCGCCGCCATGCCGCCGAAGGCAATGCGGATGTCGGTGATCATCTCGGCATCGTCGAGCGTCAGCAGGAAGGCGCCGAGCACGGCGGTGATGTCCTCGTCGCGGCGCTTGGTGATCTTATACGCGGCAAAGCGATTGGTTGCTGCCGGGTAGGGCACGAAGACGCTCTCGACGAATTCGCCGGGCTTCCGATCCTGCTTGCCATAGGCGATGAAGAAATCCTCGAGCGGCATTCTGCGCTGGCCTTGCAGGGACCGCAGCGTCAGCGTCGCGCCGAGCGCGATCAGCGGCGGCGGGCTGTCGCCGATCGGCGAGCCGTTGGCGATGTTGCCGCCAATCGTGCCCATGTTGCGCACCTGCTCGCCGCCGACGCGATCGATCAACCGGCCGAGCGCCGGGATTTTCTTGGAGATTGCTTCGAAGGCCTTGGTGTAGCTGACGCCGGCGCCGATGGTGACGCCGTCTTCGTCGTCGTCTTCTCTGACCGACTGCAGTTCGCTCAAATGATTGATGAAGACCACCGGGCTCAGCCTGCGCATCTGCTTCGTCACCCAGAGGCCGACATCCGTCGCACCGGCGACGATGATTGCGTCGGGTTCCTGCGAAAGGATTCCTGCCAGCACCTCCATGGAAGCTGGTACGATCAGTCGGTCTTCGCCATTCGTAATGCTGATGGTGCCGCTCGCCTGCATCGCCCAGAGCCGGGCGACGATTTCCGAACGTGTCCGCTGCAGCGGATCGAAGAGCGTGCTCGGCCGCATCATGCTCACCTGCTCGGCGGCCTTGACGATCGGCTCGTAGCCCGTGCAGCGACAGAGATTGCCCTGCAGTGCCTTTTCGATTTCCTGGCGGCTCGGCTTTTCCTTGGCGAGCCAGAGACCGTAAAGAGACATGACGAAACCAGGGGTGCAGAAGCCGCATTGCGAGCCGTGGCAATCGACCAGTGCCTGCTGCACCGGATGCAACGCGCCGTCCCTGCCGGCCAGATGCTCGACCGTTACCACATGGGTGGCGTGCAGCGAGCCCATGAAACGGATACAGGCATTGACGGATTCATAGGCGAGCTTGCCGTCCGCCAACCGGCCGACGAGTACGGTGCAGGCGCCGCAATCGCCCTCCGCGCATCCTTCCTTGGTGCCCGTCAGCCGTCGCTTCAACCGCAGAAAATCCAAAAGCGTCTCGGTTGGCCTGACATCGGTGAGCGCGATGTCCTCGCCATTCAGGATGAAGCGGATACTGTCGTTCATGATATTCCCGGTTGTTTTTCCAAATGGTTATGCCGCCGTCCAGCCACCGTCAATCGAGATATGCGTTCCGGTCACCTGCCGGGCCGCGTCGCTGGCGAGATAGAGTGACAGTGCGCCGATTTCCTCGGCCTTGACGAATTCATGCGTCGGCTGCGCCTTGAGAATGACCTCGCTCTTTACCTGTTCCTCGGTCATGCCGCGCGCCTTGGCGGTATCCGGTATCTGCTTCTCGACGAGCGGCGTCAGCACGTAGCCGGGGCAGATGGCGTTCACGGTTACGCCGAATTCGGCAAGTTCCAGGGCTGCCGTCTTCGTCAGGCCCAATATACCATGTTTTGCCGCGACATAGGCGGATTTGAAGGGGGAGGCGACGAGCCCGTGGGCCGAGGCGATGTTGATGATGCGGCCGTGTTTTTTCGCCTTCATCAGCGGGATCGCGGCGCGCATGCTATGAAAGGAACTCGACAGATTGATCGCGATGATCTGGTCCCACTTCTCGATCGGGAAATCCTCGATCTTCTCGACGTGCTGGATGCCGGCATTGTTGACCAGGACATCGACGCCGCCGAAGGTCTTGGCAGCCGTTTCGATCAGGTCGGCGATCTCGGCGGGCTTCGTCATGTCGGCCGGATGATAGAGCGCCCGGCCTTTGGATAATGATTCAAGTCGTTCGACGATCGCCTTGATTTCATCTGCCTTTCCGAAACCGTTGATGACGATGTTGTCGTCCGTTTCGGCGAAGGCAGTGGCGATCGCAAGGCCGATGCCGCTGGTGGAACCGGTGACGACGACTGTTCTACTCATGCTGTTCTCCCTTAAATCGCGATGCTGCGTTGCAGCGTTGGCTGCGAAGTTATGCCCAAAGCCGGCGGGCTGGCAATTCCGCTTTATTCGCTTTTCTCACCCGCATCCGTGTCCTATTGATTTGCTTCGACAATTGACATGCTGAGGGAGGGTTTTCATGAGCGGATATGTTCTGGCGATCGATCAGGGAACGACGTCGACGCGGGCGATCGTCTTCGATGGCGACATGCATGTCGCCGGCAAGGGCCAGAAGGAA
Organism: Rhizobium brockwellii; assembly: GCF_000769405.2. Classification (NCBI taxonomy): domain Bacteria; kingdom Pseudomonadati; phylum Pseudomonadota; class Alphaproteobacteria; order Hyphomicrobiales; family Rhizobiaceae; genus Rhizobium; species Rhizobium brockwellii. The sequence goes on along the minus strand of NZ_CP053439.1, from coordinate 3,220,494 downwards.
TTCACCCAGATCTATCCGCGATCCGGCTGGGTCGAGCACGATCCCGAGGAGATCTGGGATTCCGTCGTCTCCACCGTCCACATGGCGCTGCGCGATGCCGGGATCGAGGCTAGGGATCTTGCCGCGCTCGGCATCACCAACCAGCGCGAAACGGTCGTCGTCTGGGAGCGCGAAACGGGCCGGCCGATCCAGAATGCCATCGTCTGGCAGGACCGGCGTACGGCAAGCTATTGCGACAATCTGAAACGACAGGATTTCGAGCGGCTGTTCACGAAGAAGACCGGCCTGATCCTCGATCCCTATTTTTCCGGCACCAAGCTCTCCTGGATGCTGGCTAACGTGAAGGGCGCGCGGGCGCGCGCCGCCAGGGGCGATCTCTGCTTCGGCACGATCGACACTTTCCTGATCTGGCGGCTGACGGGCGGCAAGAGCTTCGTCACCGACGCCACCAATGCCTCGCGCACGCTGATGTACAACATCGCCGAAAACGCCTGGGACGAGGATCTGCTCGATATTCTCCGCGTGCCCGCCGCCATGCTGCCGGAGGTCAAGGATTGCGCCGCCGACTTCGGCACGGTCGATCCTGATATCTTCGGTGCGGCGATCCCCATCCTCGGCGTTGCCGGCGACCAGCAGGCGGCCACCATCGGCCAGGCGTGTTTTGCGCCGGGCATGATGAAATCGACCTATGGCACTGGCTGTTTCGCGCTGCTCAACACCGGCGCCGACATGGTGCGCTCCAAAAACCGGCTGCTGACCACCATCGCCTATCGCCTGAACGGCGAGACGACCTATGCGCTGGAGGGTTCGATCTTCATCGCGGGTGCGGCCGTGCAGTGGCTGCGGGACGGGCTCGGCATCATCGGCAGCGCTGCCGAGACCAATGCGCTTGCCGAAAGGGCCGATCCGACCCAGGAGGTCTATCTCGTGCCCGCCTTCACCGGCCTCGGCGCGCCGCACTGGGATGCCAAGGCGCGCGGTGCGATCTTCGGGTTGACGCGCAACAGCGGCCCGGCGGAACTCTGCCGGGCGGCGCTGGAGGCCGTCTGCTACCAGACCCGCGACCTGCTCGATGCCATGCAGAAAGACTGGAAGAACGGCGCCGACGACACCGTGCTGCGCGTCGACGGCGGCATGGTCGCCTCTAACTGGACGATGCAGCGCCTTGCCGACCTGCTCGATGCGCCGGTCGATCGCCCGGTGATCCTGGAGACGACGGCGTTGGGGGCCGCCTGGCTCGCCGGCAGCCGGGCAGGGGTGTGGCCGGACAGGGATGGTTTCTCCGCGACGTGGAAACGCGATCGGCGATTCGCGCCCGACATGGACGAGAAGGTGCGGGCGGCGAAGCTCAAGGGCTGGAAGAATGCTGTCCGGCGAACACTGAGCGAGGGGTAGAGGCGATGAGAGCCGCGTCGTAGCCCCGCTCGTTTCCGCGAGCTGGTTGGCTATTTCTTCAACCACGGCGTCGCCGTGCTCCAGAAGATCACGTTCGCGCCGAGATAATCCCTAGCAAAGGCGGTGAATTCGACCTTGGTGAAGGGCTTCTTCGTCGCCGGGTTCTTGTAGGTCAGCGTCGGCTCCTGCACGGCCATGCCGACATAGGTGAGCTTGCCCTTGTACTTGTTGAAGAAGGGGTAGGAGTTCTTCATCTGCGCCTTGCGATTGGGCACGATATCGGGGCCGCCGAGGCCGACATTGTTCTTCGCCGCGAAGTCGAAAAGGCGGCCCATATAATTATGGTCGTTTTCCCATTCGCAGGGCCAGAAGTTGACGTATTGCACCACCATCGACTTGGCGAAGACCTTCCTTGCAAAGGCGAGGTTTGCCATCTCGCCCTGGAAATAGGCATCGCAGCTATAGCCTTTCGGTTCGTGCTTGGGGTCGAGATCCATCGCCGTTTCCGGCAGATTGACGCCGTAGACCTTGCCGTCGAACTTTTCGGCCAGCGCCTTCAGCAGCGCCTGATAACGCTCGCGTACGGCAGGGTTCCATTGTTGCGCCACCCAGCCGACCGGCTTGTTTTCGCCGGGATTGTCGAACTGAGCGGTGAGGCCGCCGTCATATTCCGGATCAGCCAGCATATAGTCGGGGATATTGCGCGCCTTCGGATCAAAGAAGCGGTCCTGGACCTGGATGAAGAGCTTCCTGTTCAGGCTTTGGGTGAGCGCCAGATCCCTCTCGATCTGCGAGAAATCATATTGGCCCTTGGCAGGCTCGAGGCCCTTCCAGTTGTACACGATTTGGACGCCTGAGATATCCGGGCGCGCAAGCTGCGTCTTCACCGATTCCAGCTCGCCGGCGCTCGTATAGAGGAAGTTTTCGGGTGCGGAGGCGGCGAGGGCTGTTTTCATCGGCAGCATGAGGGCGGCGAGGGCAATGAGACGTGTTCGAGGCTTGTTCATGTGGTTCTCGAATGAAAAGGTGATGGAGGCGCCCGAAGCTCTTAAGGCTAAAAAGGGCAACTCCATGACGGGCGAGATGGCACCGGAAGCTTGACCAACTGTGGCTCTCCAATCGAATTGCTCATTTCTCCATCAATAATTTTTTGATGCACGCTGTCGGCCGAGGCGGTACTCCTTCGTCATTCGGAAAGAGGAGTGAGCAATGCTTTATGCAATCCTTTGTTACGCCCATGAGGAAACCGTTTTCGCCTGGACCAAGGAGGAGGAGGCTGCCGTCATGGAGAAACTCTACGCCGTGCAGGAGCCGCTTGCCGCATCTGGCAAGCTCGGCCCCGTCGGCCGACTGATGCCAACGACGGCTGCGACCACGGTGCGCAAGGGCAAGGATGAGCCCTTGGTCATCGATGGGCCTTTTGCGGAAACGAAAGAGGCGCTTCTCGGCTTCTATGTCGTCGACTTTGAAACGCTCGACGAGGCGATCGCCTTCTCGAAGCAGCTTTCATCCGTCAATCCAGGTTCCACCTCTTACGAAATTCGGCCTTTCTACGTCTTCAGGCCCGGAGATGCTTCATCATGACAGACATTGCCTGGATCGACCTCGCGCTTGCATCGGCCCGCCCGAAGGCGCTCGGCGCGCTGCTGCGCTACTTCCGCAATCTCGATACCGCGGAAGAGGCGTTTCAGGAAGCGTGTCTGAGGGCGATCCGGACATGGCCGGAGAAAGGGCCACCGCGTGATCCCACAGCCTGGCTCATCTTCGTCGGCCGCAACAGCGGCATCGACGCGGTGCGCAAACGGGCGAAGATCCAGGCTCTGCCGGATGAGGACGTCATCTCCGATACCGAGGATGCCGAAAGCGATATCGTCGAGCGGCTGGACGATTCCCACTATCGCGACGATATCCTGCGGCTGCTGTTCATCTGCTGCCATCCCGATCTACCCGCGACCCAACAGATCGCGCTGGCGCTGCGCATCGTCTCCGGCCTTTCGGTGCCGCAGATCGCCCGGGCCTTCCTGGTGTCGGAAAGCGCCATGGAACAGCGCATCACGCGGGCCAAGGCGCGGGTAGCGAAAGCCGGCTTGCCTTTCGAAACACCGAGCCCTGAGGAAAGGGCCGAACGGCTCTCGATCGTCAGCACCATGATCTACCTGATCTTCAACGAGGGCTACAGCCAGGCCGATCCCAGGCATGAGGCGGCTGCCTTCAGCGACGAAGCGATCCGGCTGGCGCGATTGATGCTGCATATCTTCCCGTCCGAACCGGAGCTGATGGGGCTGCTTGCGCTCATGCTTCTGCAGATCTCGCGCCGGCCGGCACGCTTCAACGCTGGAGATGAGATCGTGCTGCTCGAAGATCAGGACCGGTCGCTTTGGAACCAGCCATATATCAATGAGGCGTTGGCGCTGCTCGACAAGGCGTTGCGCCATCGCAAGCCCGCCCCCTATCAGATTCAGGCGGCCATCGCCGCTGTTCACTCCCGCGCAAAACGCGCCGAGGATACCGACTGGGTGGAGATCGATCTGCTCTATCGCGCGCTGGAGCGTCTCCAGCCGTCGCCCGTGATCACGCTCAACCGCGCCGTCGTCGTCTCCAAGCTCCAAGGTCCGCAGGATGCGCTCGACCTCATCGATCCGCTCGGCGAAAAGCTCGGAGGTTATTTCTATTATCATGGCCTGCGGGGCGGGCTGCTGAAGCAGCTTGGCCTGACAGGCCAGGCGCGCGAGGCTTTCGACCGCGCCATTGCGCTTGCCCATTCGGCGGCCGAGGCCGCCCATATCCGCCGACAGATCGACAAGCTGCAGGAAGAAGCCGCACAGCCGGTCGCAAGATAATTCGGTATGCTGTCGGAATGGGGGACTTCGACACGTCCTTGTAACAACCTGACAGGAAACAGGTTTCATTCAAATGGAGAGATGTCGACATGACTGCCAGCACGCAACATGAACTCGTCCTCGTTCGCGAATTCGACGCGCCGCGCGAGAAGATCTACAAGGCATGGACTAATCCTGATCTGCTGAAGCAGTGGTTCGTGCCGCGTCCCTGGGGTGTCGCGGAAGCCCAGCTCGACGTCCGCCCCGGCGGCTCCAGCGTTGTCGTCATGCAGGATCCCGAGGGCAATCAGTATCCGAACCGCGGCGTCTATCTCGAGGTCATCGAGAACGAGAAGATCGTCTTCACCGATGCCTATACCAGCGCCTGGGTGCCGTCCGAAAAACCTTTCTTCACTGGCGTCATCCTGCTCGAAGATCTCGGCAACGGTCGCACGAAATATACGGCCAAGGCGCTGCACTGGCGCGCCGAGGACAAGGAGGCGCACGAGAAGATGGGCTTCCACGAAGGATGGGGCAAGGCTGCGGACCAGTTGGCGGAGTTGCTGGCGAAGATGTGAGCGGGAGGCGAGGCGGCGCGGCGAGACCGCGTCGCCCTGGCAGTTGAAGCACCATCTAAGACGGTTCGAAAGATGATTCCGCCGGCGCTTCGAAGTCGTTGAATTCAGATTCGAATTGGTCGCCGATCGATCTTCCAGATTCCCAAAGTCATCATGCCGCCCATCGAAATTCTCGAACATTCCGTTCCAGAATTTGTATTTGCGCTCTATCCCCGGCATCCTTATCTCAGCCGAGAATTCAACAGGATGCCGATGATGGAACTGGGGCTTTACACATTCGCCGACGTCAATCCCAACCCCTCGCGCGGCAAGGGCGCCGAGGCGGCCGAACGGCTGAAGCATCTTATCGAGGAAATCGAGCTTGCCGATCAGGTTGGGCTCGACGTCTTCGGCCTCGGCGAGCATCACCGGCCGGACTATGCAGCGTCTGCTCCGGCGGTCGTGCTGGCGGCGGCTGCCGTCAAGACCAGGAATATCCGGCTGACCAGTGCAGTCACCGTGCTCTCCTCCGACGATCCGGTGCGCGTCTTCCAGCAGTTTTCGACGCTCGACCTGATTTCCGATGGCCGGGCCGAGATCATGGCGGGGCGCGGCTCCTTCATCGAGTCCTTCCCGCTGTTCGGTTATAATCTCGAAGACTACGACCAGCTTTTCGAGGAGAAGCTCGATTTGCTGCTGGCGCTGCGCGACAGCGAGGTTGTGGAGTGGAAGGGCGAGCTTCGCGCGCCGATCAACGGGCGCGGCGTCTATCCCAGGCCGCTGCAGGATCCGTTGCCGCTCTGGGTTGCCGTCGGCGGCACGCCGCAGTCGGTGGCGCGCGCCGGCGCGCTGGGCCTGCCGGTGGCACTGGCAATCATCGGCGGTGAGCCGCGGCGTTTCGCGCCGCTCTTCGATCTCTATCGCGAGGCGGCGCGCCGGGCAGGGCAGGATCAGGCGAAGCTGAAGACCAGCATCAACGTCCATGGCTTCATCGCCGATACAACGGAGGCGGCGGCCAACCAGTTCTACGGGCCTCAAGCCGAGGTGATGAACCGCATCGGCCGTGAGCGCGGCTGGGGACCGACGAACCGGGCGCATTTCGACATGTCGCGCGGGCCGAACGGCGCGCTCTTCGTCGGTAATCCCGAGGCGGTCGCCGAAAAGATCATCGCCCATCATGCGCTCTTCAAGAACGACCGCTTCCTGCTGCAGATGGCCATTGGCCTGATGCCGCATGCCGAGATCATGCGCGGCATCGAGCTTTACGGCACGAAAGTCGCGCCGATCGTCAGAAAGGCGTTGACTGACAGCAGCGAAGAGGCGAAAGCCACGGCTTGACGAGCGCATAACGCCGAAAATCGGAATCGATTTTCTGAACTGAGTATGTGCAGATTCGAAGTGACAGAGCGTCCCTAGAGCTTCCTGTTGGAGGCGCGGCGCTCTAAGGCGGCCGCGGCCGTCCTGCGCAAGGCCGGAACAGACGAATGGTTATCGCAAACGACGACGAACTGGTAAAGCTCAAGGAGATCGGCCGCATCTGCGCCAACGCCATACAGGTGATGGCGGCGGCGATGGAGCCCGGCATGACGACGCTGGAGCTCGACCAGATCGGCCGCAAGGTGCTCGAGGATTCAGGCGCGCGCTCGGCGCCGGAATTCTGTTACCAGTTTCCCGGTGCCACCTGCATCAGTATCAACGAGGAAATCGCCCACGGTATTCCCGGCCCGCGCGTCATCCGCGCCGGCGACCTCATCAACATCGACGTCTCGGCTGAGAAGGATGGTTTCTTTGCGGATACAGGCGCCTCCTTCGCGATGCCGCCGGTCAAGCCGAAGATCGAGCGGCTCTGCCGCGACGGCAAGCGGGCGCTCTGGGTCGGGCTCAACCAGGTCAAATCGGGCGAGCCTCTGGCAAAGATCGGCACTGCCGTCGGTGCCTTCGCGCAGAAGAACCGCTATACGCTAGTCGCCAATCTCGCGAGCCACGGCGTCGGCCGCTCCTTGCACGAGGAGCCGGCCGAGCTCTCGACCTGGCCGGACCCTTCGGAAAAACGGATGATGACCGAAGGCCTCGTCTTCACCGTCGAGCCGTTTCTCTCACTCGGCGCGACATGGGCCGAAGGCGGCGACGATGCCTGGACGCTCTATGCCGATCCGAAGGCGCCGACCGTGCAATACGAACACACGGTGGTGGCGACGCGCAACGGGCCGGTGATTCTGACCTTGCCGGATGAGCGGGCGTAAGACCGGCACTGGACAATGAAGATGGCGGGAACTGACTTTGTCTCAAATCCCGCCGTACAGTCTTCGTCTCAGCCCCGCGTTCCCGGTCTGTCGCCTTGCAGGATTTCGGTGGCGGCGCGTTCGAGAATGCCGGCGATGCGGGCGGCTTCGGGTTTCGACCAAGGATAGCGCATCCGCATGGCCGAGCGCAGCAGCATGCGGGCGGCGCGGATATCACCACCGTCCTGCATGAAGTCGCCGTCATCACCCTCGTCGGCGCTGTGACGGTCCGTTTCGAAGACACGCTTCACATGGGCCATCTTCTCGCCGATGCGTTCCAGCTTGGCGAAGGTCTGCAGGATCATGGCGCGGTTCTCCTCGACGCGGCCGCGGCCGGCCTCGGTGATGCGGTAGAGCTTCTTGGCGCCCTCCACCTCGACCTCGGCAAGGCCGGTTTCCTCGAGATAGGTGAGGGCGGGATAGATGACGCCGGGGCTCGGCACGTAGAAGCCGCCGGATCGCTCCTCCAGCAACTTTATCAATTCATAGCCGTGGCGCGGCTGCTCAGCGAGCAGGGCCAGGATGACGAGCTGGAGATCGCCAGCCGCAAATTTGCGGCCCATGCGGAAATCTCCGCCGAACATTCCGCCCTTAAAACCTCTCATGGTTCTTCCTTTCATCGTTAGATGTATCGTTGAATATGTCTTAAAACATATATCGTAAGATAATTCTTTTCAAGAGGGGGTGAAGTTTTCCGACGTTTCGGGAAATTGATCGATCGATCAGAATTACTTGATTGTGCCACAGATGCTGCAGCGCGATAAACACGGGCATGCTCGCCCGCACCCGAAACTCCCCACCGAACCTCGTCTCCACCGCCGCTGCCGGCGCCGTTGCCATGGCCGCCGCCATGGGCTTCGGGCGCTTCTCCTACACGCCGATCCTGCCGGGCATGATCAGCGGCGTGCCGCTTTCGGCAGCGGATGCAGGCTTCATCGCGTCGGCCAATTTCGTCGGTTATCTCGTCGGCGCCGTGCTTGCAGCCTATGGCTGGGCGGCGGGGCGGGAGCGGCTGGTGGCGCTGTTGTCGCTGCTGGCAACCGCGATCCTGCTTGCCGCCATGGCCGCCACCGATTCCGTCGCCGTCTTTGCCGGCATCCGCTTCCTAGCTGGCATCGCCAGCGCCTTTGCCTTGGTCTTTACCTCGTCGATCGTGCTCAGCCACGGGTCGGCTGCCGGCAACGACCATGTGCAGGCGGCGCACTTCGGCGGGCCGGGGGCGGGCATCGCGCTGTCCTCGGTCATGGTGTTTCTGATCGGCCTCGGCTTTCACGATGGGCCGGGCGGCTGGCGGGCAGACTGGATCGGCGGCGCGCTCTATTGCGCCGTAAGCCTTGTCGTCGTGTTCCTGTTGCTGCCGCCAGCTCCGGCGCAATCGGCGCAGGCAGGCAAGGAGCCGGCGCTGGTATGGAACCGGCCGATGGTGCTGCTGACGCTGTCCTACGGTCTATTCGGCTTCGGCTACGTCATCACCGCGACCTTCCTCGTCACCATCGCCCGCCTTTCGGCAACGGGACCCATCGTCGAATTCCTCTGCTGGTTCATCGCCGGCTTGACAGCCACGGTAGCGCTGTTTGCCTGGAAGCCTCTGGTCAGGCCGCTCGGGCTTGGCGGAGTCTATGTTGCAGCCCTTCTGGTCGAGGCCGCCGGCGTGGTCGCGACCGTGGCGCTGCCGCCTTCTGCCGCACCGCTGATCGGCGGGGCGCTGTTCGGGGCGACGTTCCTGGCGATCACTGCTTACGGGCTGCAGATCGGCCGCAAGCTTTCGCCTGAGAGTCCGCGGCGGATCCTGGCGATGATGACAGCGGCCTTCGGCGTCGGCCAGATCGTTGGGCCTGTTGTTGCCGGCTGGATCGCCGAGCGCAGCGGCAGTTTTACCGTCCCGACGGTGATCGCCGCCGTGGCGCTCGTCGCCTGCGCGGCGCTGGTCATGCCGGTGATCAAGAAAATCTCTTAACCGGTTACATCTCCGTAACAATCGGCCGAACCCATTGCTGCTTCCTTCGAACTGCCTTAGTTTCCGGCACAATCAGTGTTCGATGACACTCCCGAGACTCACAGTTCAGGAAAGCAAAGCCTCCCGTGTTTCATTCCTTTTTTCCGCAGCCAAAGACGTTCTTTACTTCGCTCGTCGTTTGGACCCTGATTTCTATTGCCGGCTGGTATCTCTTCGCCGCCAGCCTCGGTGCATCGCTCGGCTATGCGCCGGTTCCCGAAGAGCAGCAGCCGATCGACCTTTCGTTTTTCCTGCTGCCCGAAAATGTCTGGTTCTACGGCTATTTCCTTCTGTCGGCGGTGATCTTCTGCGGTGCATGGCATCTGAAGGCGCTGAACCACCCCTGGAAGATTTGGTCGATCTGGGGATCGGCACTGATCATCTTCGTGACCTACTTCGGCGTCCAGATCAGCGTTGTGATCAATAACTGGCGCCGGCCGTTTGGTGACCTTCTGCAGAACGCATTGTCGAAGCAGCCCGGCATTTCGGTCGACAATTTCTACAGCCTGATGTGGGTCTTCTGCCAGATCGCGTTCCTCAGCATGTTCGTATCGATCATGACTGACTTCTTCACCAGCCATTACATCTTCCGCTGGCGCACGGCGATGAACAATTTCTACATGTCGAAGTGGGAAAAGCTTCGTCACATCGAAGGTGCCTCACAGCGCGTTCAGGAAGATACGATGCGCTTTTCCAGCACGCTCGAAGGTCTTGGTATCAGCCTCATCAACTCGGTGATGACGCTCGTGGTATTTCTTCCAATCCTTCTGGCGCTGTCGCATTACGTGACCGAGCTGCCGTTCATCGGGCCGGTGGCGAATTCGCTCTTTTGGCTGGCGCTGTTCTGGTCGGCGTTCGGCACGCTTCTGTTGGCGGTCGCCGGCGTCAAGTTGCCGGGGCTGAATTTCCGCAACCAGCGCGTCGAAGCGGCGTATCGCAAGGAGCTCGTCTATGGCGAGGACCATGCGGAACGGGCTGAGCCGCTGACCGTCAGGGAGCTCTTCGGCAACGTTCGCCGGAACTATTACCGCATGTATTTCCACTACATGTATTTCAATGTCGCCCGTTATTTCTATATCCAGGCCGACGCGCTCTTCGTGGTCTTCATGCTGGTGCCGACGATCGTGGCGGGCACGATCACTTACGGTATCTTCCAGCAGATCTCGACCGCCTTCGGACAGGTCAGCAACTCGTTCCAGTATCTCGTCAACTCCTGGACGACGATCATCGAACTGCTTTCGATCCACAAACGCCTCAAGGCCTTCGAGGCGGCAATCGACGACGAACCGCTGCCTGAGATCGACCAGCGCTACCTGGAGCGTGAGACGGGGGTCGTGCACGCCGACGGTTGATCGACGGGGAATCCTGCAGGCAATCGGAAGGTCGCGTTTGGGGCGCCCTCATCCGCCCTATCGGGCACCGACCGGGGTCGAGCCACAGGTCTCGACCCGTCCTTCGCACCCCCGCTGGGTGGGAGGGGAAATCGCAGCGTCGCAACGAATCTCTTCTCCCCAGCGGGGAGAAGATGCCGGCAGGCAGATGAGGGGGCGGCACGGCATGCCGTCTCGTTCAGGGAAATCTGGAGACACCTGCCGTCTCTACAGCATTTCCATAGCCGCCATCAAAGACCTGACGTCTGCAATTTCCCGCGGTCCTCGATCATCGGGATCGCTTCCGAATAGCTGACGCAGGCGACGTCATCCCGGTGGCAGACGTCGCTGACCAGTCGGTCGAGCGCGCGCCAATAGGCGCCGCCGTTCATTTCGACGAAGTGGAAACCGAGCTGTAGCGGGATGCGGGCGCCGGCATATTGCTTGTCGAAAGCCTCCTTGAAGGCGGCATAGGCGCGATCCTCGAATTCCGCGGAATCGGCCGTATCCTCCTCACCCTTGGAATGGCGGACGAAGAGATTGTAGTCCATGCCGATGATCGGCTTCTCGTTCGGGCCTTCGGGGATCAGCGGCAGGCCGAAGCGAATGATGCCGTCTTCCTCGACAGGCATGGCAGGCCCTTTGGTGACGAGGCTCGCGTCATAAGTGAAGCCCGCCTTCTTTTCGGCGACGATCATGTCGGCGCCCGCGGTTGCCGAGAGATAGGGGGCGCGTAAGCCCTTCATGCCGTGATCGACCAGATCCTGCCAGCCGGCCGGCTCCTGCAGGCCGACGCTCTTCCAGGCATTCTCAAGCGTCGCGTGGAAGGTGGCGTATTCGGCCGACCAGTCGGCCTCGCTCCAGAGGCGGCCGTCGAAATGGCCGCAGGCATGGCTCGATATGTCGTGTCCTTCGAGATGGGCGTGCCAGATATTGCCGAGGCGCTCGCGGATCTCGTCGTCGCTCTGGGCGAAGCCCACGTTGGATTTTCCGCGTTTCTGGTGCGGCGCCTGGTAGGCCTTCTTCGCCGCCTCGTTCATCAGGAAGGTGCAGGAGAGAAAATAGGTGAAGTGGGCACCGTTCTTCGCCGCCATCTCGCGACTCTTCAACCAGAGCGCATTGTCGTGGGCACCGTCGAAGGAAATGATGACGAGCTGTTTCGGCCGGTCGGCCGCCTCGGCAAACGCCGGGATGAGGAGCGAAACAGAAAGGCAGGTGGAGAGGAGAAGACGGGACATAGACACCGCGACAATTTGTTCGGGGTTTCCTCCAATAGAATTGCGGCGAAGCTGCGGTCTCGCTGGCATTTTTTCACGCCAGGCTCTAAGCCATGACAAACGGTACGGAAGGGATCCACAATGACATTGCTTATCGTCGGCATCATACTTTTCCTCGGGGTGCATCTGGTGCGAGTGGTGTCGCCGGACTTTCGCCGTTCGATGATCGCAAGCCTCGGCGAGAAGGGCTGGCGGGCGGCCTATTCGATTGCCAGCATCGCCACGCTGATCCTTTTGATCTACGGCTTCGGGCAGGCGCGTGATGTGACCGGCGTGCTTTACAATCCGCCGGTCTGGATGGCGCATATAACAATCACGCTGATGCTGATCGCGATGATCTGTTTCGTCGCCTCGCTGCTGCCGGCGGGGCATATCGCGACCAAGACCAAACATCCGATGGTGCTGTCGGTGAAGATCTGGGCGCTGGCGCACCTGCTTGCCAATGGCGAGACGTCGTCGGTTCTGCTGTTTGCCGCCTTTCTCGCCTGGGGCGTCATCCTGCGCATTTCCTTGAAACGGCGGCAGCGGGCGGGCGAGATCACGCTCCGGCCGTTCGTCTCGGCCAAATACGACCTCTATGCCATCATCATCGGGATCGTCGTCTGGGCGCTGATCATCTGGAGGGTGCACGAATGGTTGATCGGCGTTTCTCCGCTCGTCATCTGACCTGCGCATAACCCCAAATATCGATTCCGATTTTTGGAAAGGATTATGCGCGGATTCAAAGTGTTAGAGCGTCCTTAGCGCGCCCTGTTGGACGCGCGGCGCTCTAATCTTTCACATCCCCCTTACAACGGCGGCAAAATGGAGTAGAAGGCCCGACAATATGCGTTTTGCATGGTGTATGGGTATTTCCGCGGCCGGAGACGAGAATGGCATTCAACGACGACAGCTTCATCCGTGAAGTCAATGAGGAATTGCGATCCGACCAGATGAAGGGCGTCTGGCGCCGGTTCGGCCGCTATATCATCGTCGTCGCCATTCTGATCGTCGCCGGCACAGCCGGCAAGGTTCTCTATGACTATTGGGACGACAACCGTTCCTCCGGCACCGGCGACCAGTTTCTGGCGGCGATGAAGCTTGCCGACGAAAACAAGAACGACGAGGCTCTGGCCGCGCTCGACAAGCTCGAGAAGGAAGGTCATGGCGCCTATCCGGTGTTGGCGCGGATGCGGGCCGCGACCGTCCAGGTGCAGAAGGGCGATACCGCCGCGGCGATCGCCGCCTTCAACGAAATCGGCAAGGACAATGCCGTTCCGGCCGCCGTGCGTGATGCCGCCAAGATGCGTGCCGGCTGGCTGCTGATCGAGAACGGCTCTTACGAACAGGTTTCGGCCGCGATCGAGGAAATGGCCGTTCCGGGCAACGCCTTCCGTCATTCGGCGCGCGAGGCACTCGGCCTTGCCGCTTACAAAGCCGGCAACATGGCGCAGGCGCGGCAGTGGTTCCAGTCGATCGTCGACGATACCGACAGCCCACGCAATGTTGCCAATCGCGCCCATATGATGCTTGATCTGATTACCGCATCCGGCAAGGCGCCCGCCGCTCAGGGCTGATCGCGTTAAGGACAAGATATGAGTTTCACGGTCGCCATCGTCGGTCGTCCGAATGTCGGCAAGTCGACACTTTTCAACCGGCTGGTCGGCAAGAAGCTGGCGCTTGTCGATGACACGCCGGGTGTTACCCGCGACCGCCGGCCGGGCGATGCGCGGCTGCTGGGGCTGACCTTCACGATCATCGACACGGCTGGTCTGGAAGAGGCCGACGCGGAAAGCCTGCAGGGCCGGATGCGGGCACAGACCGAAGCGGCGATCGACGAGGCGGATCTTTCGCTTTTCGTCGTCGACGCCAAGAGCGGATTGACGCCCGTCGATACCGACCTTGCCGAAATGCTGCGCCGTCGCGGCAAGCCGGTGGTGCTCGTCGCCAACAAATCCGAAGCGCGGGGCTCCGACAGCGGCTTCTATGACGCCTATACGCTCGGGCTCGGCGAGCCGACGCCGATTTCGGCCGAACATGGGCAGGGTATGCTCGACTTGCGCGATGCGATCGTTGCGGCAATCGGCGAGGACCGAGCCTATCCCGCCAAGGAGGATGTCGCCGTTACCGATGTCGAAATTCCACAGACGGAAGGCGAGGACAGCGACGCGGACGAAGAGCCGGCCTATGACGAGACGAAGCCGCTCAGGGTGGCGATCGTCGGCCGGCCGAATGCCGGAAAATCGACGCTGATCAACCGCTTCCTCGGCGAGGACCGGCTTTTGACCGGGCCGGAGGCAGGCATCACCCGCGACTCCATCTCGGTCGAATGGGACTGGCGCGGCCGCACCATCAAGATGTTCGATACCGCAGGCATGCGCCGCAAGGCGCGGGTGATCGAGAAGCTGGAGAAGCTTTCGGTTGCCGATGCGCTGCGCGCCATCCGCTTCGCCGAAACCGTCGTCATCGTCTTCGATGCGACGATCCCCTTCGAGAAGCAGGACCTGCAGATCGTCGACCTCGTGCTGCGAGAGGGCCGTGCCGCTGTGCTCGCCTTCAACAAGTGGGACATGATCGAGGACCGGCAGGCGGTGCTTGCGGATCTGCGCGAAAAGACCGACCGGCTGCTGCCGCAGGCGCGCGGCATCCGCGCCGTGCCGATCTCCGGCCAGACCGGCTGGGGACTGGACAAGCTGATGCAGTCGATCATCGACACGGACAGGGTGTGGAACAAACGCATCTCGACGGCGCGGCTCAACCGCTGGCTGGAGACGCAGCAGATTCAGCATCCGCCTCCGGCCGTTTCCGGCCGCCGCATCAAGCTGAAATACATGACTCAGGTAAAGGCCCGCCCGCCGGCCTTCATGATCTCCTGTACCCGCTCGGATGCGCTACCGGAATCCTATACACGCTATCTGATCAACGGGTTGCGCGCCGATTTCGACATGCCGAGCGTGCCGATCCGCATCCATTTCCGCTCGCCTGAAAATCCGTTCGAGGGCAAGAAGAGGCGGACGTAGCTGGGAGCTCACGCTGATTGGTGGGTCATAGCGCGGGCGTCGTGGGTATCATAGGTAGTGTGATAGCTATCCGGCAATCTAAGCCACGCTTTTGTTCAGCGCTTCACGCAGCGCGACGATCTCGGCCTGGAAGCGGGAGAGGTCCACTGCATCGCGACCGCTGGCAGCGGCGATGCAACCCGGGATGCCGATCGCCTTTTCCTTCAGGCGAATGCCTTCTTCGCTCAAGCGGATGACGACGACGCGTTCATCCTTCCGGCTGCGTTCGCGTCTGACATAACCTGCGGTTTCAAGGCGTTTGAGCAGCGGGGTCAGCGTGCTCGATTCCAGGAAGAGCTTTTCACCCAAGCCGCCGACGGTCTGGCCGTCCTGATCCCAGAGCGAAACCATCGCCAGATATTGCGGATAGGTGAGGCCGAGCGTGTCGAGCAGCGGTTTGTAGACACGATTCAGTGCGTGGCTTGCCGTATAGACGGCGAAGCAGATGAAATTGTCGAGCTTCAGTTGATCCTGCATGGGATATCTCCAAAACCGGTAAGTATATATCGCGCGATAAATAATCGTAGGCGCTTTTTGCGCATGGCAGCTATGCGGAAATTTAAATTGCGCAATAAAAAATCGTGCACGATATGAAATCGTGTTCACGACGAACATCGAAACCGAGAGGACAAGACAATGTCGACCATCAAGACCGCAGTTTCCGCAGCAGCACTGCTCGCAGCCTCCGCCGTTGGCGCGCTTGCCGATCCGGTACTCGAACCGACAACGCAGAAATTCATCGACGGGCTTGCCGGCGGCAAGCCGATCTACACGCTGTCGCCGGCCGATGCCCGTAATGTCCTGGCCGGCGCGCAGAAGGGCGATATGAAGAAGCTTGCCGCCAAGGAAGAGGACAGGGTCATCAAGGCTGGCCCGACAGGCAGCATCAGGCTGCGCGTTGTCCGCCCGGAACATGCCAAGGGCACGCTGCCGGTCATTCTCTATTTCCACGGCGGCGGCTGGGTGCTGGGCGATGCGGATACGCATGACCGGCTTGTGCGCCAGATCGCCAACGGCGCCGATGCCGCCGTCGTCTTCGTCGAGTACGAGCGCTCGCCGGAAGCCCGCTATCCCGTTGCCATCGAGCAGGCTTATGCCGCGACCAAATATGTCGCCGAGCATGCCAACGAGTTCAAGGTCGACGCCTCCAGGCTCGCGGTCGCAGGCGATAGCGTCGGCGGCAACATGGCGGCGGTGGTGACGCTGCTTGCCAAG